>CAZQVD010000140.1:2093-5828 GCA_964596665.1 uncultured Dehalococcoidia bacterium | reverse complement strand
CGTACCGCTACCACGACGATCATCGGCAAGGTGTACGCGGAGGGAGGCGAGAACGCGCTCCATACCCACGTGAAGCAGGACCACAGCTTCTTCGTGGTCGCCGGCGAGGCTACCTTCCACGACGAGGACGACAAGGAGACGGTGCTCGGTCCGTACGAGGGCATCCTGCTCCCGGCCGGTGCCTACTACTGGTTCCAGAGCTCGGGCGAGGGCTACTCGACACGAGCGGTGAGCAGGACGACCGGCTCAGCCTGGACGGGGGCCTACTGCCGGGCGACAGCATCGAGAACAAGGAGGTAGAGCGCATCCCGATCCCGGGCGCGTTCTTCGGCCAGTAGTCGATAGGCAAGGTGGGGACACCAACGTTCGCACTCGCCGATCGCCAGCGGCGTCAGGTGACGGAGGCGCCACCGTCTACGGAGATCACCTGGCCGGTGATGAAGCTGGCGTCGTCCGATGCCAGAAAGGCCGCGCATGCCGCGGTGTCCTCGGGCTTCGTGAACCGACCCAGAGGGACGCCGCCTTCGTATTCCCGCAGGGTCGACTGGCGCACGCGGCGCTGGCCATCCCCATAGGCGAGGAAGCCCGGTGCGATGGCATTGCAGCGGATGCCGTCCGGTCCGTATTGCACGGCCACGTGTCGTGTGAACCCGATGATGCCCATCTTCGTGGCGGTGTGCGCGGCGTGGTTCGGCACTCCCTTGAGCCCGGAGCCGGATGACACGTTGATGATGCTGCCACCGCCGTTGTTCCGCATGGCACGGATGGCGTACTTGCAGCCCAGGAAGGTGATGGTGAGCTCGAACTTCAGCGTGAAGTCCCAGTCCTCCAGGCTCACGTCGTGGGCGGCGCCGAACCGCACGAGGCCCGCGACATTGTAGATGGCGTCGAGCCGCCCGAACGTATCGACTGCCGTGGCCACCATCGCCTCGTTAGCGGACTCCTCCGTCAGGTCGCCGACGTAGAGCGCGGACTCCGCACCCGCTTCGCGAACGATGGCGTCGACCTGCGCCAATCCCTCTTCGTCGATGTCCGCGAGCACCAGCTTCGCGCCCTCGCGGGCGAATCGCTCGGCTGCTACGCGACCCTGGCCTGAACTCGCGCCCGTGACGATGCTCACCTTGCCTTCGAGTCTTCCTGCCATCGTTCCTCTCCCATCAGGTCGGGCTCAGCAGTTGCATCGAATCGAGGATCCGCCCTCGCGGCCCTGGATGGGTTCGCCTACGGAGCCATGTCGGGCTGTGCCGGATAGAGCTAGGGCGCCATCAGCTCGGTCATGAATTCGACGTATCGGGACGCCATGGGGACTGCGCTAGACCCGGGCCACGACGCCTCGGCGCACGTCGTCGTCCTCGTCGAAAGCGACGCCCGGGGCGAGGCCGCCGGCGTAGGAGCGGACACGGTAGGCCTCGCTCTTGTTCACAATGACAGGGATGGTGCCCTCCATGAGGTCGACGGCGGCGGTCATTAGCACCTTGCGGGCCGATTCGATGGCCACGTCGTTGGGGCCAAGCATCTCCTGGGAGCGGTCGACAATGGCGCCCATGCTCTCCTGGCAAGCGATGGCGAGCTCAAAGGTGGAGCCGAATCGGGAGGCGAAATCCATGGGCGGTTTTTTGCCGTCGGTCACAAACCCGTTCTCTTTGTTGCGTTTGCGCCGAACCGTGCCCTCATCCAGCACCTGATGCACCCGCTTGCCGCGCTTGATGTCGGCGAGCATCTTCTTCGAGAGCGGCCGTCGGGGGTTGTAAGTGAAGGCGAAGGCCATGGTGGACTCGTCGTCGATCGGCACCCAGGCGACGCCGTCCAACGCCCCGCCGGCGTCGGCGGGAGCCGTGGTGTAGAAGGGCATGAGCCAGTGGGTGACCTGGAGCTCGCTGGGCGCGCCCGCCTCGGCATCGAGCGCCGTACCGATCATGAGGCCGTACTCGGTGGACTTGGCCCGCACCGAGTGCGCCGGCTCGTCGTCCGTGGGGTCGACCACCTGCGCGGCCTCGCTCCTGTGGATGGCGCTGACCCGGCCGGCGTCGAGGCCGCCCTCGACGCCCTGCATGTAGTTGCACTCGACGAGGAAGCGCGAGACGTGTCGCTGCTCGGGAGCGACGCGGGTCCATTCGAACTCGGGGATCTCGGGTATCTCGTCCTGGGGGCCCAGGTAGCCCCAGATGAGGCCGCCGTACTCGCGGACCTTGAACGCGCCGGCGCGAACCTCGGTCCAGAGCGGGGAGTCGTCGTGCTCCAAGGGCAGATCCATTATCTTGCCGTCAATGTCGAATTTCCAAAAACAGCGAGCGCAGCGGATGCCGCCCTCTTCGTTGATGCCGAAGGACAGGTCTGCACCACGGTGTGGGCACCGAGCGTCCAGCAGGCCCAGGCGTCCGGCGGTGTCACGGAAGGCGACGAAGAACTCGCCGAGTACCTTGACGCGGATGGGGTTGCTGTCGGGATCGGGGATCTCGTCGGCGAGGAGGATGGGGAACCAGAATCGTCGGATGAGGGCGCCCATGGGCGCGTCGGGGCCGACTCTGGTGAGCAGCTCGTTATCTTCGCGGGAGAGCATGTATTGGTGGCTCCGGAGAGGATCAGCACGCATTGTATCGCACGGCGCGTGGACTTCCCCGCTCACCCTGAGCTTGTCTACGGGCGGCTCCGAACTGAAGCGCCCGAGGGCGCGGGTTTGTTAGGTGACTTGGGTGTACAGGTCGACCAGCGCCACCCTGCCGTTCTCCATCACTTCCTTCTTCGCGCGCTCCAGCGCCGGCTTGAAGTCCTCGATCTTCTCGATGGGGCCTTCGGCCCATGCGCCGAACGAGCGTGCCAGGCTGACGAAGTCGACGTCGGGGTCGTTAATGTCGATCCCGATGGTCTTGCGCTCGTCGGGTCGGCCCCGGACCGCGGCCATGGTGCCCTGGTGCCCTAGGTCGTTGCCGTAGGTTCGATTGTTGTACATGACGATGAGCATGGGGATGCGGTGGTGCACTGCGGTCCAGAGCGCCGCGGGCGTGAACAGCATGTCGCCGTCGGACTGGATATTGATGGTGAGCCGGCCCTTCTCCCGGTTGGCCAGCGCGACGCCGATGGCGTTGCCGAGGCCCTGGCCGAGCCCGCCGCCGCCCGGCGCATTCCGGAACTGGTGCGGCGAGTCGATGTCCCACAGCCGCTGCACCCAGCCGCGCAGGTTCCCGTTGCCGATGACCCAGTCGTCGTCCTTGACCACCTCCCAGATCTGCTGGGCGATGGACGCCAGTGCCAGCGGGTACTCGCCGGACTTCGACGCTGCCGCTTGCTGCGACGCTGCGAGGTTGTCGTCGTGGAGCTTGGCCACGGCGCTTCTGCGCGCGGCGATGTCTCCGGGGTTGCCCGCGCCGTCCTCCAGCCTTCGCTGCACGATGTCCGCGAGGGCGGGCACGGCAAGCGCGGTATCAGCGGCGAGCGATATCTCCGTGGGGTACAGCTTGCCGTGGTCGTCGGCCCAGCTTTTCACCTGGAGCTGGCGCAGCGATATGTCGATCAGCTTGGCGTCGGGCTTCATGATGTCGACGTTGCGGCGAGCCGCCCAGTCCTGCTTAGTCATCAGCTGCTGCAGGTCGTAGACGTCGAGCGCAACGACCACGTCGGCGTCGGCGAGCAGCTCGTCCTTGGACTCCGAGGCGTTCAGCGCGTGGCGCGTCGGGAAGCTGTACAGGCCGCCGCCGGAGATGACCGGGATCGCCAGGCTCTCGGCGAGGCGCAGCA
>CAZQVD010000140.1:0-2083 GCA_964596665.1 uncultured Dehalococcoidia bacterium | reverse complement strand
GCCCGTGGGCGTGTCGAACGCGCGCAGCAGGCGGCGGCCGAGGTCCTCGGCGAGGCGCAGCAGGCCGTTGGGGGCGTCTTCGTTGCGTCCGAGCAGGTCGGCCAGGATCACCGGATTCTTGGCGCCCAGCAGCAGGCTGGCGATCTGCTCCATGGCATCGGAGTCGCCCTGTAGCTTCGTTGGCGCCGGGAAGGAGGTGAAGTCGGGCATCTCGAAGGGCTCGTCCAGCTTCTGCTCCTGGACGTCGGCGTCGAAGCATAGGTACACCGGGCCCTGAGGGTCCGTCGTGATCAGGTGGTAGGCGCGGATCAGCGACTCAACTGAGGCGGCCACGGACGCCGGCTGATCGTCCCACTTCACGAAGTTGCGGACAGCCTCGCCCTGGACGTTGGCGGTGTGGATCCAGTCGATCCATGGGCGGCGATGCGCGGCATCGACCGGGCCGGTGGCGCCGAGGACCAGCACGCCCGCGCGGCCCATCCAAGCGTTGAACATGGCCATGGATGCGTGGAGCAGCCCGACGATGTCGTGCACGAACGCGGCCATGGGTTTGCCCGCCGCCCAGCCGTACCCGTGGGCGATGGCAACCGCGATCTCCTCATGGTTGCAGAGGATCATCTCGGGGCGCTCGTTACCCAGGTAGTTGACGAATGAATCGTGGATGCCGCGATAGGACGCGCCCGGGTTGAGCGCGACGTATTCGATCCCGAGATCGCGGATCGCCTCGGCTATGACGTCCGAGCCGTACTCCGCCTTGCTGATCCGTGGGCCCTTGGCCTTCGTTGACATCTGCGCCTCCTGGCCCGCCTTGGGCCTGGTTTGATCCGCTAGAGCGCCGAGCGCCCCTCGAAACGTTCCTTCCACCGGGGCAAGACTTCGGGGTTGAACACGTGCTCGGGAACCTCTCCCCGGAGTGCGTGCAGCACATCCGCGGTTCCCCAGACGATGCCGGGCCCGATGCCCGCACCGTGGTTGTTCGCGGCCATGTGGGGCGTCGCGAACACCTTGTCTCCCATCTTAAGCAGAGGGCTGTCCAGGTCGATGGGTTCCTGCTCGAACACGTCCATGGCAGCGCCGGCGATGCGATCCTCCTGGAGCGCTTTGATGAGCTCGGGCTCGTCGATCACCGGGCCGCGGGAGGTGTTGATGACGATCGAGGTCGGCTTCATCAGGCCGATCTCTCGCGCGCCTAACATGTGGCGGGTCTCCTTGGTGAGGACGACGTGGAACGTGACCACATCGGACTCCGCAAGCAGCTCGTCGTAGGTCACGCGCCTGACCTGATGACGCTCGAAGTGCTCGTCGGCGACGTAGGGGTCGTAGCCGACAAGGTTGACGCCCCACGGGAGCATGAAGCGGGAGAAGCGGCTGCCGATGCGGCCCATGGCGACGATGCCGATGGTGATGCCAACGTTCCCGTCTCTGCGGCTCCCGAGGTAGGTGCCGGTGAGCGCGTCGTCGCGCCAGCCCTTGCCGTCCTTCAGGTAGTTGTCGCGCTCGCGGGTCTTCTTGAGGATGGTGAGCAACATGGTGACGGTGCTCTCGACCACGCCACCCCAGTTGGCCTCGGTGGGGGCGTGCGTGACGAGGATACCGAGCTCGGTTGCGTCATCCACGTCGATCTCGTCGACGCCGACGGTGTATTTGGCGATGACGCGGAGGTTCTCGGAGGCCATCATGACGTCGCGGTCGATGCGGACACCCTTGATGGACGTGCCGACGAGGGCGTCGGCGTGGGTAGCGTTCTCGACGAACTTGTCCTTGGTGTCGCCGGTGGGGTCGGCCCATCGGGCCGTGCCGAGGGTGAGCTCGCAGCCGGCCTCGCGCATCTCGTCGAGGCTTGCCTCGTTTCCTGGGGCGAAGACGAACACCTTAGGACCGGGCATGGCGACCTCCGACACGGGCGGTGCTTGCAACGGCGCCCATCATGCCTTCCTCCGGGACCCAGTGCAAGCATCGGAGCAGAGGTGGCGAACCGCGGGTGCGACGCGTGGCGGTTTGCGGGGCCGCGGCCTGGCGGGCTAGAATTTGAAGCCGCGCCCGGATTCCTGTGGGCCGCGCCTTCCGCCACCGTAGCTCAGAG
>CAZQVD010000139.1:0-5930 GCA_964596665.1 uncultured Dehalococcoidia bacterium | reverse complement strand
ATGCCAGGGTTGGAGAGGTCCAAGGCCCGTGGGCCCCATAGCGCGATGGTCGATGCGGCGCTCTCACCCGCGCGCGCCGCCAGTTCGTCGAAGCGTGCGAGGCTCAGCCGGGGACCTGCGAGCAGCCGTACGGCGTCCAGCGTGCCTCCCGTATCTCCCGGGTTGGCTTCCACGACCCATCGGCCCGGCGCCACGTGCGGCCCTGCCCAGGTCCGCCTCTGCGGATCGCGGATAGCCCGGTCCACCACGGCTTGCACCGGCGCGCTCCAGCCCGCCGTGATGCAGATATCGCCAGGCTCCACCGCTCCTGCGCCCAGCGCGCTCACGTGAGCGTCGGGCCCCGATAGCACAACCGGGATGCCGGTGGGGAGCCCCACCGAAGCCGCCACGTCGGCGCGGAGCTTCCCGGTCGCCTCGCCCGTCGCGACGACACTGGGTATCAGCGCTGGGTCCAGCCCGAGGCGCGCGAGCAGATCAGTGGCGGGCAGACGGCTGTCGATGTCGAGCACGCCGGCCTCCGCCAGCGTCTCAGGCGTCTCCGCGAGCACCGTGGTCAGCTCGTGCGTGGCCCAAGCGCCGAGCGTTACGGCCTTCGCCACGCGGTCGGCGGTGCGGGGTTGGTGGGCTTGCCACCAGCGCAGCTTCGCCGGCATGAAGAACATGGATGGCAGGTGGCCGGTCACCGCGTAGATCGCCTCACCCGCCTCCTCGTCCATCGCGGCACCTTGGAACACGGCCCGAAGGTCGGTGTTCGGCCCGAGGTGCACCGTCCGTCCGCCTGCATCGAGCAGCGCGTAGCCGCCGCGCTGTGCCGTGATGCTGACCGCCACCACGTCTGCTGGCCGAACCCCGGCGTTGCGCACGGCTGCACCGATCTGTTGCAGCATCGACGCTCGCACGCGCGGCGCGCTCCATCGCCTTTCCAGGCCAAGCCTGCGCGAGCGTGCTTGCCGGCGCATCTCCGCTCCCGGCGGGAGCTCCCACGGCCGGTCCAACGGCACCACGTGGCAGCGAAGGCCACTACTTCCCATGTCGATGGCCAGGATGTATTTTTCAGACATGCCCGTGCGCTCCGTGGCGCCCTGCGCCCAGCGGCCAAGCTTACCATCGCGATGGACGCGATTCCGTGAAGCTTGCGTTCCAGCGGATTGATACGCGTTGACGGAGGGCAGCGCCGTTGCTAGCTTGGGAGGCGAACGAGGGGTGTCATGGCCAAACAGGGTTTTCGCATATTCGATTCGGACATCCACGTGATCGAACCGGGGTCGCTCTTCCAGGATCATCTAGAAGAGCCGTTCCGCAGCCGGATGCCGGTCCTGGAGCGCAGCGAGCTCACCGGCGTGGACACGTGGGTCATCGACGGCAAGCGCTTTCCCATATGGAACGAATGGCCGGAGTTCGCGCAGGCCAATGCCAGATTGATGGGCAAGAAGGCGGGAACGCCCGCGCAGGTGCACGCGTACGGACGCGGCTTCGATGCCGCCACCACCCTTGAGGCGATGGACGTCGAGGGTGTGGACATGACCGCCCTGTTCCGGACCAACGGCGGCACGTGGGTCGTCGGACTGGACGACTTGGAGCCTGACTACGCGACCGCGCTGTGCCGGGCTTTCAACAACTGGATGTATGAGTACTGCAGGGCCGACCCGGCGCGCCTGAAAGGTGTCGCGTTGCTGCCGTTGCAAGCCATCGACGCCGCGGTCGAGGAAGCCATGCGGGTGGTGCGCGATCTCGGATTCATCGGCGTCACGTTGCATCCCGAGCCCGTAAACGGGCGCATGCTGTACGACCCCGAGGTCGAGCCGCTGTGGGATGCGATCGAGGGCCTGGGCGTGGCGGTGTGCCTCCACGGCACTTCGACCGCACCGGGGCGCGAAGACATCAGCCGCAAGTTCCTTCGGCATCCTGCGGCGCGCACGCTCACCCATGCCATCAGCTTTCCCACGCAGATGATGGGGGCCATGGGCGGCATGATCCTGAGCGGCGTGCTCGAGCGCCATCCGGCCTTACGGGTGGCGTTCCTCGAATCCAACTGCTCCTGGCTGCCGTGGATGCTATATCGGCTCGACGACCAGCAGCGCAAGTACGAGGACAGCCCGCTGCAGGCGGCGCCCAGCGACTACTTCAAGCGCCAGTGCTTCGTGTCCATGGAAGCCGATGAGGAGCTGGTGACCGACGTGATCGCCCGCTTGGGTGACGAGCATCTGGTGATCTCCACCGACTACCCGCACCCAGACAGCGCGTTCCCCAACGCCATGGACGAGTTCTTCTCGCTGGAGTTGCCGGACGAGACGAAACGCCGCGTGCTATGGGACAACACGGCGCGGCTCTATGGTTTCGAGGCCTGAATCGCCGTTCGGAGGCTCCCATGACGCAAGCGCCACCACCTGGCGACGGACACCCTCTCCAGGAACGCAGCGGCCGAGTGACCCGCGCGTCATCACCGCGCTCCTCTGCGACGTCGCCGGCTTCAGATCGATGGCGGAGCAGCTCGGCCCGGAAGAGTAGGCCCACAGCATCAACGAGGCTTTCGAGTACCTCACCGCGCCGTGCTCGCCGTGCTTGAGATCGTGGATGCCATGCGCCCCCTTCGGCGACCGGGTGAAGACCGATTCGGTTTCGATTTCAGCGCGTGCATCGGCATCAACATTGGCCAAGTCGTGGTGGGTGCGTTGGCTCGGGCCAGGCCACCGCTGCTGGGGCGGTGTACCTCAGAGGCACGTTGGATGCCTCGACCGGCCACACCGCAAAGGCCGTCGGAAGCCGGACGCCGCAGGCGTTGCACTCTTGGAGCAAACGATCGCAGCGTATTCGCGCCTGGGCGCCTCGGCCGACGAGCTGCGCGCGCGAGGAGCTACCAGGCCGCACCACCTAGGGCGTCCAACGGCGTTCGCCTACCCCTTCAAGTGCCCCCAGACCTCGCCGTTCGCCAGGTGCTTCGGCCTGCGATGGCGGACGAATCGTCCTAGGTCGTCTACCACCATCCGTGAGTGGCGCTCGATCGTCTCCAGCGTGGCACCGCCGATGTGCGGGGTCAGGATCACGTTCGGCATGCCGAGGAACGGCGAGTCCGGCGGGATGGGATGCGCCTCGTGCACGTCAAGCGCGGCACCGCCCAGCCGCCCCTCCCGCAACGCCGCCGCGAGCGCGGCCTGGTCGACCACGGTCGTCGACGTGACATTCACGAGGAACGCTCCGGGCCGCATCAACGCAAGCCTCTCTCTCCCAAGCATGCCTGTCGTTTCGTCGGATTCTGGCACGTGGACGCTCACGAAATCGCTCTCGGCGAGCAGCGCGTCGAGTGCCACCAGAGCGACGCCCGCGGGGCGGCGTCGCGTCTGCACGTAAGGATCGTGCGCGACGACGCGCATGCCCGCCGCCCGGCCCAGCCTGGCCACGCGGTGCCCTATCTCGCCCAGGCCGATCAGGCCCAGCGTCGCACCGGCGAGCTCCCGGCCCTTGAACCGGACGTAGGCCGCTGTGGGATCCTGCCACCGCCCGTCACCGACGTAGGCCGACGCCTGTGGGATGTGCCTGGCCAGCGCGAGCAGGTCGCCAAGCACCAGCTCCGCGACGGCCTGTGCATTGCGGCCGGGCGTGTACACCACGGCGACCCCCGCGTCGGTCGCCGCGTCTAGGTCCACCTGGTTCAGCGCAGCCCGGCAGATGGCGGCGAAGCGCAGCGGCTTAGCCGCGGTGAATAGATCGTCGAACAGGAAATCTGCCTCCACGATGAGCGCCCCCACGCCCCCCCTTGCAATGCGCTCCCCGAGCTCCGCTGGATCCTGGAGCTGCTGGGTCGCGGTCCACGGCTCATAATCGACAGCACCCAAGGCCCGCAGCGCGTCGAGACCTGAGTCCGAGAACGGCGCTAGCACCAGCGACCTCATGGGCGGGCCTCGGGCGCATCAGCGCCACGTGCGGTCAGGGCATCTGAGGCTGCAGCGGCGGCCGCGTTGCCGCTGCGGACCGCACTCTCCATAGTGGCGGGCCAGCCCGTGTCGGTCCAATCGCCGGCGAGGAGGAGATTGCTCAGCGGCGAGCGGGTGGGCAGCCGGTTCGCCATAGTGCCCGGCAACGAACGGAAGGTGGCGTGCTGCTCCTTGACGACGATGAACCGCTCCACGCCTGCTTCCGCGGCGCGGGGGAACAACCGCGCGAGCTCGGGGAGGAAAAGCTCGCGAAGCTCCTCCTTGGACAAGGGCCAGAAAGTCCACGCGCCGCTCTGCGATAGGGTGATGTACTGCCCTGATCCATCGAGCCCCGCGATACGCGTTCGATTGAAGACCCACTGCACCGGACTGTCGACGAACGCCACGAAGTCGAAATCACCGATCGGGCGGTCGTACCACACGTGCAGGTTGACGATGGGTGACCAAGTGTGTGTGGCGGCCCGAGCGAATCCCGGCATTGCGCTAACCTCGGGGGGCAGCAGACCCAGCAACGCTCCGGGGGGCAGCGCGCTCACATACCAGTCCGCCGTGACGCGCTCTCCGTCGGCAAGCTCCACGTACGCCACACGTAAGGCGTCGTCGACCGCGACCTGCGCTGCAGTGTGCCCGAGCAGCAGCGTCGCACTGCCCTCCCTGAGGCGTGCCTCGAACGCGTGGCCGAGGAGCCCCGAAAGCCCGGCTCTGGCGAAACCGACGTCGGCACCGTGGCTATCGCGCAGGAGCGCCTCCTGGAACACCATGAACCCCATGCTCGCGGAAACGTCTCGCGATGCGTCGTTCAGTGCGGGCATGACGATCACGTCCCAGAAGTTGGCGATGGCGCGAGCTGACTGCCCGTTCGCAGCCAGCCACGCCCCGAAGCTCCGGTCGCGCAACGCGTCGCGGTCGCGGTGGCGCTCGGCCCGGATACGCAGCAGCGCAGGGATCGCCCGGAGCTTGTCGCGCAGGCCCATGTGCGGGTAGCGGAAAAACGAGGGCAGCAGGTGCAGCGGTGCGGGCAGGGGGGATGCGCCCAGCACTCCCACGGCACCGGAGGGCGAACGAACCTCTATGCGCAGGCGGCGCTGCCGGAACGTCCTGTCCAGCGAGCCCACGTCGGCCAGCAGGTCGACGAAGGCTGTGTTGCAGCCGAGGAATACGTGTTGGCCGTTGTCGACCTCCATGCCGGTTTCCTGGTCCATGAACGAGTAGGC
This sequence comes from uncultured Dehalococcoidia bacterium, assembly GCA_964596665.1. Taxonomy (GTDB): domain Bacteria; phylum Chloroflexota; class Dehalococcoidia; order Lucifugimonadales; family Australimonadaceae; genus CAZQVD01. The sequence goes on along the minus strand of CAZQVD010000139.1, from coordinate 784 downwards.
GCGCCCGCCAAGATACGGTCGGCGCTCCACCAACGTGACGTGGTGCCCGGCTCGCATCAGGGCCCAGGCCGCGGTCATGCCAGCGAGGCCTCCGCCGATGACGGCGACGCTGCCTAGCTCTTGCGCGGCCACGGGATCACACTCGATGCCCAAAGTCGGGACGTCAGTAGGAGCTTGCGGTAGGCGGGCAGGCTCACCCGCTCGCTGAATACGTCGTAACCCCGCCGCTCCATACATGCGAGCAGGAGCGAGTAGAGGCTGTGAAGACCGACGGCGCAGCCTCGGGACCGGGGAGCGAGCAAGGGAAACAGTTTGGCGCCCGAGTCGAAGTAGGCTCTGACGCGTTCTGCCTGAAACGCCATGAGCGCCGCGAAATGCTCGTCGATCTTGCCTGCGTGCAGGTCGGCTTCTGAGTAACCGAACACGCGAAGGTCCTCTTGCGGCAGATAGACACGGTCCTGTGCCATGTCCTCCTTCAGGTCGCGAAGGATGTTCGTGAGCTGCATAGCCAAACCGAGGTCGCTCGCGTACTCCTTTGCTGCTGGGTCGTGGTAACCGAAGATCTGGATCGAGATGAGGCCCACCGCAGAGGCGACCTTTTCGCAATAGCGCTTCAGTTCGTCGAAGGTCTCGTAGCGGCGCACGGTGAGGTCCATCTCGACGCCGTCGATGATCTCCTCGAATAGCCGTAGCGGTATGTCGTAGGCCTCAGCTGTATCGGCAAGCGCCGTCATCACGGGCCCAAGTGGGGCGCCCGCCAGAGCGGCTCGCAACTCAGAACGCA
>CAZQVD010000138.1:5627-5968 GCA_964596665.1 uncultured Dehalococcoidia bacterium | reverse complement strand
GAGCACGTCGACCTCAACGCTTTCGCCGTGGCCCTCCTTAAGGCCGGATATCGGACGCTGGGCCAGGCGACGGACGGCCTGAACGACGAGCAGCTCTATCATCAACCCACGCCCGACACCAACTCCATCGGCTGGCTCGCCTGGCACCTCAGCCGCTGGATGGACCGCTACGGCGCGATCGTCAGCGGCAACCCCCATGTGTGGGAGAGCGGCGGCTGGGCGGAACGGTTCGGCATGGACGCCGCACGCACGGGGAAAGGTGACTCACTGGAGCAGGTGGCCGCGTTCCACCCGGCGCGCGAATTGCTGTTCGGGTACGTAGATGCGGCGCATCAGGCAGC
>CAZQVD010000138.1:0-5617 GCA_964596665.1 uncultured Dehalococcoidia bacterium | reverse complement strand
AGCGGTGGAGATCGTGGGGCAGATCTCGGCAGAGCGGTTCCTCGCTCCGTTCCAGTCCGTGGCCGAGGGGACGTCACCCACCGCATGGCAGGTGCTGGTGGGCTCGCTTATGGACATGGGGCAGCACACAGGACAGATCGCCTACTTGCGCGGGATGATCACCGGCTATGGCTGGCGGACGGTCTAAGGCACCGGCCTGGAGGGCGTGTGATGGCGAGCGGATCCGAGGGCGATGCCGTCCTCGACGCGAACGATCGCTTCTATCGAGCTTTCGAGAGCCTGGACATGGATCGCATGGCGGCGGTCTGGCAGCAGGACGCGTCGGCGCGATGCGTGCATCCGGGATGGCCGATGCTGGCCGGGTGGGAGCAGATCGGAGCGAGCCGGGAGCGCATCTTCGACAACGCGGCGATGATGCAGTTCAGCATCACGGACGCGGAGGTGTCCATCGAAGGCGCCTTCGCCTGGGTCACGTGCACGGAGAATCTCACCACCGTCGTGGACGCACGGGTGAACGAAGCACGGGTTCAGACGACCAACCTGTTCCACAAGATCGACGGCCTCTGGCTGCTGGTGCACCACCACGGCTCGCCCGTGATGTGACCCCGAGCGCCGGGCATCGTCTGAACGCTGGGCTTCGTCCGGCAACAGCTCGTCGATCACACGGATCGCACCGTGGTGACCCAGGGCAAGGAGGCCCGCGAGCAGGTCATCCGATGTGATGGAATCTGGCGCAGGTTGAACGATCCAAGGGGCGGGCGTCACAAACACGTGACGGCTACGGCGCATAATGGTGACATGGCCCGCCCCACTTCGTCCGACGCCGTATCCTGGCGCCACGTACCACGCCCCGTCCTGGTGGTCGCGCTGGTGACCGCGGTGTGCCTGCTGGGCGACTCGGCATTGTACGTTCTGCTGCCGTCGCACCTGGATGCCTTCGCCGTCTCGCCGACCGGGGCCGGCTTGATCCTCGGCATCAACCGCTACATCCGGATCGCGTCGAACAGCGGCGCCGGCTGGCTGTTCGAGCGCGTGGGTATCCGCGTGCCGCTGCTCTTCGCTGTGCTGCTCGCCGCGGCGACGACCGCCGCGTACGGCCTGTTCAGCGGCTTCTGGCCGCTCTTCGTCGCCCACGGTCTCTGGGGCATCGCCTGGTCGATCCTGCGGCTGGGCGGGTACCTTGTGGTAGTCGATGCAGCTCACGGCGTTGCGCTCGGCAGGTTCATGGGTGTCTTACAGGGCGTTTCCCGCGGCGGGAGCCTGGTTGCGGTGATCGTTGGCGGATTGCTGGCCGACCTGATCGGCGGCCGTGAGGCGCTGGTGCTATTCGGTGTGATCACGCTCTCCGCCCTCGCCGCGCTGCCCTTCGGCAGGATCCCTCCACACCTCGGCAAGAAGCTGGAGCCCCCAGCAGGCGCGAGCGGCCGTGGAGGCGAGCAGGCGATCGTTCAGCAAGAGACCCGCAGGAAGCTTCGGGTCCTCTACGGGCAGGCCGTGATCGCCTGGCTGCTGATCCCGGGGCTGTTCGTCAGCACCGCTGGATATCTCGTTCGAACGGTCGCGGGCGACGGTGCGACGCTCTATGGGGTCGTGCTCGGGGTTGGCCTGCTCAGCGGGATCTTGGTGGCCGTGCGTTGGGTGGGGGACCTGGGCCTGGGCCCTTACTTCGGACACCTGTCAGACCGGCTCGGCCGCCCGCGCGTGATCCTCACCGCCATGGGTGCCATGTCGGCGGCGATGCTCACGGTCGCCCTGAGCCCAACGCTGCCGGTGACCATGGCGATGTTCTCGGTGATCTTCGTCGGCAGCACTGCACTGATGGTCTCGCTGAACGCCTCGGCGGCGGAGCTCGCCCCTCCCGAGAGGCGGGCGATGGTGCTGAGCCGGTACGCCACCTGGGCGGATATAGGCTCCGGCACCGGGCCCCTCGTCGGTCTCTCTCTCGTCGCGAGCGTGGGCTTCGGATGGGCGTACGGCGGAGGCGCGGCGCTCATGGCCGCTGCCGCGATCTGGTACTGGTCGGTGTTCGCTCGCGGACGAGGCTAGCGTGCGGCGGGGTGGCGAGGTGGCGGGGCGAGGAGCATGGAGACGATGCCGATCACGAATACGCCCGCGAACACCATGAACGCGAGCTCATAGTCGCCGGTGGTATCGCGGATGTAGCCGGCCAGCGTCGGCCCCACGGGCCCGACGATCGCAAGGATGGGCGCGGTGGCTCCGCGGATCGCGCCGGTCGACCGGCGGCCGAAATAATTGGGGATCAGCAGCCGGAACCCGAGCGACCATCCGCCAGCGCCGATGCCCCAGAATAGGCTGAACACCACCGCGTCTAGGTAGGAGTCCGCTTGTATGATGAGCACCATGGAGACCAAGTAGAACAGGCCGGTCGCCATCATCGTGAAGCGGATGTGGGTGCGATCGATCAGCCAACCCCAGAAGAACGTGCTCACCGCCGAAGTCATGGCCCAGATGAACACGATGGTGGTGGAGGCGGCAAAGGACACGCCGCGCTCCTGGAAGCTCGCGACTGCGTGCAGGTTCACGGCGGTCTGGGCGAAGCCGAAGGTGGACAGGACCACCACCACCATCCAGAGTGCAGGCGTGCGGAAGGCCTGCCGCACGGTCCATTGCGCTTGCTCCACCGCATCCCGCGCCGACAACGTGCCGCCCGGGGCCTGCTGAGGGGCGGCCTCCGCGCCGTCCGGGTGCAACCCATAGTCTTCGGGCCTGCGCCGCATGAACAAGAACGCGGGGACCGCCGCAAGCAACAACGTGCTCACCGCCAGCGCACCGTAGGCCGAGCGCCAGCCCAGCGTCAGGATGATCGGCAGCACCATCAACGGCATCACCGCCTGTCCGAATCGTAGACCGAAGCCGGCGTACGCAGAGGCTCGGCCGCGCTTGTGCACGAACCAATTCGCCAGGGCCACCGTGGAGCCGAACTGGATGCCGGCGATGGCGGCCCCACGGCCGGCGCCGAAGAATATCCACATCTGCCATGGGGCCTGCATCAGCGCGAGACCGACCAGCATGCTTGCTATGATCACGCCAGCCACGACGGTCACCGTGCGCGCGCCGTGGCGGTCGAGGATCGGGCCCATGGCCGAGGTGAGCATGGAGCCCACGAAACTGCCGACGGTGAAGGCGAACGCGATCTCCGTGCGGGACCAGCCCATGTCGTCGCCGATGGGCTTCACCCAGATGCTGAGTACGGCGCCGTACATCGGGGCGGAGGCGAACGAGATGAGCAACGTGGTGGCCGCGATGCCCCAGCCGTAGTACAGCTGCTTGAAAGGCCAAAGCAGGCGGGGTGGCGAGCTCTCGGAAGATCCTGCTTGCTTCACCGGGACACGGGCCTGTCAGGCATCTAGCTCGCGCCGTTTAGGTGGAAGAAGTCCACAGCGTTCCCAAGGATCATCTTCTGGACCTCGTCGTCGGGCACGCCCTGGAAGTTGTGCTCCATCACCGCGTCCGACTCAGGCCAATCGGATTCCTGGTGCGGGAAGTCGGCAGCCCAGATCAGACGGTCAACGTTCATGTGGTGGCGCAGGTCGACGCCCGAGCGATCCTGCTGGAAGCCCCAGTAGAAGTATTCGTTGAGAAGCACGCTGGGCATCGCCTTTAGGGGCTTGAACCCATTCATCTGCTGCGCCCAGTAGATGTGGCGGTTGTAGCGGACGTCTGCGATCTCCAAGAAGTAGGGAACCCACCCGATGGAGGTTTCGGCCAAGCAGACCCGCAGGTCAGGGAAGCGATCGAACAGTCCGGATAGCAATAACTGGACCGCGTTCGTGCCAGCTCCGCGGGTCGCGAAACGCTGAACCTGGAAGGCGAGTTCCGTGATGAGTCTCTCGTCTTCCTTGGGGTAGTCGAGGAGCTTGCCTTCAGAGCCTGTTCTCGCGAGCTCTACATGGATGGACACGGGCATCTGAAGATCCATCGATGCCGCCCAGAAGCGGTCGTCCTCCGGCAGCGGCTTGCCCCCTCCGTTCGGGAACGCCAACAACTGAACTCCGGTGAGCCCGACCTCCCGGCAGTAGTGGAGCTCATCGATGGCTTCGGCGATACCTGTGGTCGGGATGGCCCCGATCCCGAGCAGGCGATCCGGTGACTCGGAGCAGTATTCCTCTCCAACCCATGCGTTCCACCCGCGGAACAGCGCGTTCTGAAGAGCATCATCTTTGACCTTCATCCACAGACGGGGACCACAGACCACTGCGGGATAAAGGATCTCGGCATCCAAGCCGTCCATGTCCTGCTCTTTGAGCCGCTGCTGGGGCGAGCCGGTTCCAGGCGTCGATTCGTAGGTCTGCCCGCCGGGATACCAGAGCTCCCGGCCTTTGCCCCCATAGAGATCCATGGGGTTCTGCGTCACTGCAAGATCTTCCAGCTGGGTCGCATCGGCGCCCGTTTTCAGCTGGACCGTCTTGGGCGCTCGATCGCGAAACTTCGGGTCGACTCGGTGGGTCCACCGCTCGTTTGCGACCTCTAGATGCGAGTCGCCCGACATGCGTTTGTATGGTGCCATCGATGTCGCTCCCTCCGTGTCCTGCGGCTCGACCGTAGTTGAGGGGCGGCTCGTTGTCAACGAGCGAGAATCGGCGTCGCCCGCATGCTTGCCTGGCCCGCGTACCCCACGTATCATCCCCGCATGGACTTCCACTACCGCTACAACGTCAGCGCCGATCCCGACGAGCTATGGGCCCTGGTCAGCGACATCCCGACCGTGGGGATGTGCATCCCTGGAGCATCCGACGTCCGAGCCGATGGAGATGCGTCCTACGCCGGTATGGTCAAGGTCCGCGTGGGGCCCATCTCCCTCGGGCTGAACGGCAAGCTCACGGTGGACGAGATCGACAACGCAGGGCGCCAGATCTCGCTCACCGGCGAAGGGGCGGACCGCAAGGTGCCGGGCAACGTACGGGTACGCATCAAGATGGCGGTTGAACCCGCCGATGCTGGCAGCTCCGTGCTCGTTGTCGACTCGGAAGCCAACATCATGGGCAAGCTGGGCGAGTTCGGCCAGGGCATCATCCGCCGGAAGGCCGAGGGCATCCTCAAGGACTTCGGCGAGAATCTGGCCAAGAAAGTCGCCGGCTAGCTGACCTGCCCACACGTCCACCGCTCGTCCGACCCAACGGCCGATCCGCTGCCGTCCACCCGTCGATAACATGCCCGCATCGGGCGCTCACCTCGTGATCCATGCGGCTCGGCGCGCACGACCACGTGCTCAAGCCGTTCGCGCTCCACGACATGCTCCGCACAGTGGCCTACGCGATCAACGCGGGGCTCACGGCAGAAAGCGGGCGATCGCGACTCCTGGCGGGAGGAGATGCGCTGGCTGGTGGGCCGGCCGGCAGCGATTTCGCCTAGCTCCGCCGGCGCTCCACGATGCCGTGCACCAGAGACAGCACGGTGATGGACCGACGGACCCGGCGGACCGTTCCCGCCCCACCGCGCTCCGCGCCGTCGCGAGCTGACGGGGCGACCGCATCTCGGGCCACGGCGGTCGCGTCCGTGACCCGCCGGCTCTGCAGCACGCGGCTCAGCTGAAAGCCGACTCCGAATGCCAATCCGACGAGGGCCGCACGGCGCGCGATCGCTCCGTCGGGCCGCA
>CAZQVD010000137.1:0-5988 GCA_964596665.1 uncultured Dehalococcoidia bacterium | reverse complement strand
GGCGTCGTGCTGCTGGCTCGTTGGCTCGGCGATGATTCGACCCTGCACGCCGCAGCCGCCTCCGCCGTCATCGCCGGCCACGTATGGCCGGTGCTCGCTGGCTTCCGCGGCGGGCGTGGGATCGCCACCGGCTTCGGCGCCACCGTCGGGATAGACCCCACAGCGGCGCTCGTGGCCCTTCTCGTCTTCGTGCCCGTGGTTGGCGCGACCCGGTACGTCTCCCTCGGCTCCGTGCTGTCCGTGCTCTCAGCGGTCGGTACCCTCGGGGTCAAGGCGACGTTCCTCGAGGCGCCGATGCAATACGTGGGTTACGGCATAATCTGCGGCACACTCATCGTCTACATGCACCGAGACAACATCCAGCGCCTGGTGCACGGCACGGAGCGCCGGTTGGGCAGGCCCGCCAAGTGACGCGAAAAACAACCGCCGACAGCGTGGCCAACGGGCCGACGACCTTTACCGGGGTCGGGCCGTATGCTATATTCGGTCGTTGTAGCAGGCGCCGCGATGCGGCGGCGCCACGAGTCTCCCAACGCGATAGGGATCGGGCATAGCTAGAGAATATAGGGTCAACGAGCGTATCCGGGTCCCCGAGGTCCGGGTGGTCGACGAGCAGGGCGAACAACTGGGCGTGATGTCCACGCGAGACGCCCTCGAGTTGGCTCGCGAGCACGAGTTGGACCTTGTTGAGGTGGCGTCCAGCTCCGTTCCTCCGGTCTGCCGTTTGTTGGACTATGGGAAGTTCCGCTATCTCCAATCGACCAAAGAGAAGGAGATGCGGAGAACGCAGAAGAATACCGGACTGCGTGAGGTCCGCTTCCGTCCGAGGATCGGGCGCCACGACATAGAGGCCAAAGAGCGTCTGGTCCACAAGCTCCTCGGCGAGGGGAACAAGGTCAAGGTATCGGTGATGTTCCGGGGTCGGGAGATGGATCACCCGGATATAGCGGTCAACCTGCTGCGGCAGGTGCACGAGGTCCTCAAGGAGGACTGCAAGCTCGAGCAAACGCCCAAGCTTGAAGGTCGGTTCATGAGCATCATCTTGGCGCCCGCGAAGGCCGCAGTGGCCAAACCGGAAGCGCCAAAGCCGGAGCTTGAAAGTGCCGAAACTGAAAACGCATAAGGGCGCCAAGGCCCGCTACGGGGTCACCGGCTCTGGGAAGCTGGTCCGCATGAAGCGGCACTCCAGTCACCTGCGCCGCAAGAAGCCCAAGGCGGTTCGCGGCCAGTACGACGCCAAGCTGCCCGTCAGCGCGACGCAGCGCAAGCGGGTGCTGACGCTCGTCCCGGCGTACAACTCGTAGTCCGAACGGAGGCCCAAGGTGGCACGCATCAAGCGGGGCGTCACTTCTCACGCCCGGCACAAGAAGGTTCTCGCCCTCACCAAGGGTCATCGCGGATCGAAGCATCTGCTGTACCGGCGTGCGCACGAGTCCATGCTTCACGCACTCAGCTACTCCTACCGGCACCGCAAGGAGCTCAAGGGCGACATGCGGCGCCTCTGGATCGTGCGCATCGGCGCAGCCGCACGCGAGTCCGGGCTCTCCTACAGCCGGCTCATGCACGGGCTAAAGCTCGCCAACATTGGTCTCGACCGCAAGATCCTCGCGGACCTCGCTATCAACGACCCCGCGGGGTTCTCGGGGCTCGCCGAGCAAGCGAAAGCCGCTGCGCAACCGGTCGCAGCCTGAGACATCCGCGGTCGCAAGCGCTGGACTCGCTGAGCTAGCCCGCCTGGCAGATGCCGTAGTGCCTAGCGTTGTCCAGCACCCGCTTCAGCGATTCAATTGCGATGTGCCTAGGCCACGGAGACGTCATCCACAGATCAGTGAGCTGGCCGTGGAGCGTGCTTAGCGGCAGCTTGCCCGCAGGCGTTATGAGCAACATGCGTAACACCGTCTCCAGCACCGGCGCCTGGGGCAAGAGATAGCCCTCTTGGTCGGCACAGCTCGTGCGCATCAGCTTGCGCATGTCCTTGTACGACGTGCCGCGAATGCCCTCCGGTGACTTGAGCTTGGCGATCGCCGCATCGCACAAGCGATTGCCGATGACCGCGGCCAGCACCTGTCCACGAGCTTCGATCACCTCGGGATAGAAGGCGTAGTGAACCTCCGGCTCTTCGGCCCAGTTCGCGTTTTCTTGCAGTCCGTCTGCAGCGCGTAGCGTCACAGCACACCTCGCCTTTACTTCGTTATGTCTAACTCGTCAGTCAGCAACGCCGAGTGGTCCCGCCAATCGAACAGCTGCACCACCACTGTTTCACCCACATCGCGGCGCTTGAGCTCCTCCGGGCATATGGCCAGCCCCTGGGCGAGCTCCATTGATGTGAGTATATTCGAACCTTGAGGTCCGGCAAGACGCGCGCGCAGACCATCCGCCTCCCGGCGTAAGCTGACGCGTGCGTATACCCGGCGCCCATCGGTGTTGACCACCGCGTCATCGAGCACCGCCCGCACCGTCGGAAGCGGCGTGGGCGGCGTTCCCCGCATCTTGGCGATCGCGGGACGTCCGAACTCCACCAACGCGACCAGCGCGCTCACCGGATTGCCCGGCAGTCCCAGGTGCGGTACACGTCGGCCGTCAGGGGCGTTGAGCAGCCCGAATGCGATGGGCCGGGCCGGCCGCATGCGGACCGCCCAGAAATCGATGCCGCCGAGCTCCGACAGCGCGTCTTTCACCATGTCGAACGCCCCGGCGCTTACACCGGCCGAGGTGATCAGCAGATCCGCCTCCAACCCCGACCGCAGCTTGGTGCGCAGATCATCCATGTTGTCCCGAGCGATCCCAAGCAGGATCGCCTCGGCACCCCACCGGCGGACAGCCGCGGCGGTCCCATAGCTGTTGCTGTCGAACAGGCGCCCGGCCTCAGGCGCCTCGCCGAGGGCCTGCACCTCGTCGCCCGTGGCCAGGATCGCCACGCGTGGCCGGCGTATGACCGGGGCTTCCACATAGCCAAGCGTCGCCAGCATGCCGATTGCGGGCGGGTCCAGTACCCTGCCCTTGGCCATCACCAGCGCGCCGGCGGGTGCATCCTCCCCCGCAGGACGCACGTGATCGCCCACGTACGGCTCGTGGCCGATCGCGATCTCCGTGATCCCCCGACCCGCGGCACGGCGCTCCACTTCGTCCGTCAGCTCGTATGGCACGACCGCATCCGCCCCCTCCGGGATCGGCGCGCCCGTCATGATGCGCACCGCCTTCCCGGGCGAGACGGCGACGGTCGGGAGCTGCCCTGCCTGCACCTGCCCTGCCACGGCAAGCGTCACCGCGTTCCCGCCCGCAGCACCGGTAAGGTCCGCGGCCACCACGGCATAGCCGTCCATCGCAGAGTTGGCGAGGCCAGGGATGTCGAACGGCGCGTGGACGTCGCGAGCCAGCGTGAGGCCGTCGGCCTCCAGAAGGGGCACATCAGCGACCGGCAGCTGCTCGACCAGCCCAAGGATTCGCTCGAGCGCCTCCTCTACGCTGAGCAGGTCGGCGCGCGTGGGATGCGCATGGGCATGCTCGTGGCCATGTTGGTGTGTCATGCCGATCCCCTACGCACGCAGCGTTGCGCCGATCTTGCGCTCGAGCTCCGCGACGATCTCCGCCATCGCTTCGGTGAGCTGCTCCGGACTGAGCGTGCTCGAGGCTGATTGCAGCTCCACCCGGAGCGCCAACGATTTCTTACCAGGAGTAAGACCCTCCTCGAAAACATCGAACAGCGTCGTTTGCACGACCAGTGGGTGCTCATCGATGATCCGCTGCGGCTCGCTGGCGGGAACCGACTTGTCCACCAACAGCGCTAGGTCACGGACCGCCCTCGGGAACCGGGAGAACGGCTCGAACCGGTACCGCAGCCAGTGCATCTCCTTGAGCAGGCTCTCGATGTCTATCTCGAACAGCGCCACGTGCTCCGAGGCAAGATCGAACGAGGCGATCACCCTCGGGTGCAGCTCGCCGACTACGCCGACGTCCCGCCCGTTGGCCAGCACCCGCGCGGTACGCCCGGGATGCAGCAGCTCGTCGGTACCACGCTCGAACGTGGGGGTCAGCCCAAGGCGCTCCATCATCGCCAGCAGCACGCCCTTGGCTTCGTAGAAATCGCGCGCCGGCTCTTCGCGGTCCCACATCGACCGGCCCCTGGAGCCACCCAAGACGCCGACCGCGGTCTCTCGTTCGTCGGGCAGCTCACCGTCGCGGGGCAGGTAGACGCGGCCAACCTCGAAGAACGCCACGCTGCCGCCCGGCTGGTGCAAGCCCGTGGCCGCAGCCCGCAGCACCGCCCCCCGCAACGACGTCCGGAGCAACTCCTGCTCCCGGCTCATGGGATTCACCACCGACAGCGGCTCCGGCCGCCCATTACCCGCCGCCAGCACTTCTTCGAGGCTAGCCCGGCTTACCAGGGAATAGGCGATCGTCTCCTGCATGCCAGCTCCGGCAAGTAGGTCGCGTACCTCCTCACGCAGGCCGCGCATGGGATTCACCATCGAGGGAGGCACCTTGCCGCCGAGCGGCACCTCTGGCACCAGATCGTAGCCGACCGTGCGCGCCACTTCCTCGATAACGTCCTCCTCGATTGAGACATCGGTGCGCCAATAGGGCGGCACGACCAGCATCTTCTCCTCGTCTATGGGGCTGACCTCGAAGCCCAGCGCCCGCAGGACCGTGATCACCTGGGTCTGAGGGAATGCGACGCCAAGCACGCGCTGCATATGCCCGCCCGTGAACAGTATCTTCGTGGGCTGGGATGCGCCCGGGAACGTGTCAGACACGCCTCGGCACGCGGTCCCACCGGCTGTCTCAAGGATCAGCGTCGTTGCGCGGCGCACCGCTCGCGAGGCCAGCTCGGGGTTCAGCCCTTTCTCGAATCGCAGCGAGGCCTCCGTGCGTGTCTGAAGGGCGAAGGCGGTACGACGCGTGTTGATCGCGTTGAACGTGGCCGACTCGAGCAGCACGTCAGATGTCGCCTCGGTCATCTCGCTGTTGAGCCCGCCCATGACCCCAGCCACCCCGATCGCCTTCTGCGGGTCCGCGATCAGCAGCATAGGTGGGCGCAGCTCGTGCTCCACGCCGTCCAGCGTCGCGAAACGCTCGCCTGCCCTGGCCGAGCGAACGATGATGGTCTTGTCGCTCACCACGCCCAGGTCGAACGCGTGCAGGGGCTGGCCGTACTCCAGCATCACGTAGTTCGTGACGTCCACCACGTTGTTGATGGACCTCTGCCCAGCTTGCTCCAGCCGGCGTTTCAGCCAGTCCGGAGAGGGCCCGATCTTCACGCCCCGCGTCACCGTTGCCGTATACCGGTAACACAGCTCCGGATCGTCGATGCGCACGGTGACCGTGTCCTCGACGCTCTCCGTGCTCTCGTCGTAGTCCAGCGACGGCTCGATGACGCTCTCGCCCGTGATCGCCGCAACCTCATGGGCGACGCCGAGGATGGACAGGCAATCGCCGCGGTTCGCCGTCACCTCAATCTCCAGCACGTCGTCGGGCATGAGTGCGGCCAGCGGCAAGCCCAGCGGCGAATCGCCCGGCAGCACCAGTATCCCCTCGTGCGCATCGCTGAGGCCGAGCTCCCGCTCCGAGCACACCATCCCTTCGGAGAGGGTTCCGCGAATGGTGGCCGCCGTAAGCTCCATCGGCTCGCCCGTCTTGCCGTCGAGCAGCTGAGCACCCACCTTCGCGAATGCGATGTGCTGTCCGGCTTCGATGTTCGGGGCCCCGCACACCACGGTGAAGTGCTCCAAGCCCAGATCCACCGTGGCGAGCCGCAGGCGGTCGGCATTCGGATGCGGCTCGAGCCGCTCCACCCGGCCCACATACACGTTGGCCCAGCCCGTGCTCGCGCCGGGCTTGTAGCTCGTTTCGACCCCGGCCATGGTCAACCGGCGCGCAAGCTGGTCCGGAGGTAAACGGAGCGGTACATACCCGGCTAACCCGGCAAGGGGCACCCGCATGGCGGGGTGGGCGTGCTCCGACGAGGGGTGATAGCGGCTGGGCTACGCT
>CAZQVD010000136.1:0-6030 GCA_964596665.1 uncultured Dehalococcoidia bacterium | reverse complement strand
CAGTTCCCGCTCGCCTGATAATGCACGGTGGCGTTGCAGCAACGTCGAGTCGAAGGTTAGTAATATCGGTACCGGCTGTCAGGGCACGTAGGGTGCGGCAGATTGATTCATTGTGCGTTACGGTCTGCAAGCACCAGCTTAACGCCAGTGCGTCACGCCAATAACTATCCCCATGGAATAAAGCTACGAGATTGTTGTCGACCTTTTCGTTTGACTCGCTGGCGATGGCTTCGTTAAACCGGGCAAGCCAGGAGTCCACGACAGCGATGCACTCTTGGTCATTCATTTTTATGAGACTCTCGACGAAAAGAAGTTGATATTTGGGCCGCTGCCCTTGTCTGCTTTAGTCACTAGTAAGGTACGTCATTCATACAATTCGCGCACTCTTAGGGGGTTGCTGATGGGCTAACTGGACATGGCCCGCTCCTACAGACCCGCTTTCAACGGGGGTACGAATCGACGAATTCAACGAATCGGTGGTCACAGCGACAATCAGCGATTCGAACTGTGGATGAAGCTGGTCGAGCAGGCAAGGCGGACGCACGACGCATGGTTCGATACCTGCCTCTCCCTCGCCCGCGCTATCGGTAGGAGATCGGTAGGAGAGATGAGGACCCACCTCTCACCCGCCCTCCAAGAAGAACTCGCGTCTATGGGGTGCCCGATGGCTAACCGAGGGGTCGAGGCTAACCAGCATGCGGCACAACGCTGTGCAGAGTCCTACTTCTATCAGGCACTGGGGCGGGACAGGTTAGTAGCAAGGTAAATACGACGTAACCCGACCTTGGCCAAGACGTCTCGTTGGCCGAGCTGAAGGCGTACAGCGTCGCGACAACTGGCAAGACCGTGCTGAGCTTGTCGGTGGCGCCCCTACAGCAGTCGAACTAGCCAACGTATCCCGTGAGATGAACGAGTGGCGGGCACGGCTCGGAGCCGCCGTGCAGGCTCTCTAGCAGAGAATGGGCGCCCCAACTGATGCCCAACGGCCCGATCCGGCTGATAGGCTCAGAGAGCCGGGCTGCGTAGCCTCCTCGTCACGACGTGCGACACGGATCATCGAGCCACTGAACCTCATCGATTGCGGCAGCCTTCGCGGCACTTCGAAAGCGAGTTGCCGAAGGGGGCGTTATGAGTTCCTCGGAGCCGGCGATAGAGGTCGTCGCGAGGCACCCCGACGTGGTGGGCGAGTGCCCAACGTGGGACGACGCTCTTCACGCGTTGCTCTGGACCGACAACCGGTCCTCGCGCGTGTACCGCTACACGCCGTCCACGGAGCAGGTCGACACCGTGGTGGAGGGGCACGCGGGGTACGCGTTCACCTTGCAGCAGGACGGATCGCTGCTTTTGTTCATGAACAACACACGCATCGTTCACGTCGCCAACGGCGAGGTCAACACCGTTGTCGACGGCTTGCTAGGTGAGGAGCGCACGCGGTTCAACGACGTGTTAGTGGACCGCAGAGGGCGCGTGATCTGTGGGGTGTTGCCCTCGGAGGGTGTCAGCGCCGGCTCGCTGTACAGCATCGGCCCGGATCGAGAATCCACGAAACTCCATGGCGGGATGATGCTCCCCAACGGCATGGCGTTCTCGCCCGACGATCGCCTGCTATACGTAGCCGATACGCGCGCCAGACACGTGCTCGTGTTCGACTACGACCTGCCGTCAGGCGGGATAGAGAATCCGCGGGCTTTTGCCACCTTCGATAGCGACGATGACGGCGCGCCGGACGGGGTCACTGTGGACGCCAAAGGAGGGGTGTGGGTGGCCGTGACGGGCAGCTGGTCGGTGTCGCGCTTCGAGCCCTCCGGCGTGTTGGAGCGCCGCGTGGCACTCGGCGCGCGCAAGCCCACAAGCGTCGGATTCGGTGGCGACGACATGGCCACCCTCTACGTGACGTCGTCGAGCCGTGAAACCTCGGCAGGTGAGGAGCTTGGCGCGGAAGCGGGAGCCCTCTTCGCATGCACGCCTGGGGCACGAGGCCTCGCCGAGCACAGGACGAACTGGCGCCTCTAGAGCGCCGCAACGGAACCATCGCTGAGCCCGCCCGGGAACAGGAAGCTGCCCCTGCAACGGTTCTGAAACCCGCGTTACGAGGGTCGCACTCGTCCGGTAGCGTCCGCGCCCGTACACCTCCCACGAGATTGTCACTCGGCGCCTGGCCTCAGCGAACACTGGCGCATCGTCAGCGGTCATCGGCGGATTGCTCACAAAACTCCCGTAATCTGGCCGATGGCCTCAGGGCTGCAGGCCGCCGTCTTGAATCCTTGCTGGCGTCTGGGTCTGGGGTCTGGTGCTTAGTGGTTACGGGATCCATTGAGGGGGGTATGGCTTGAGATTGGTCGTTCGGGTCGGTGGTCTACCCGTGACAGTTCAGGCTCCACAAAAAGGCTTGGTGTTGATGGTGATCAACGCATCGTTACTATGAGCCAGGGGTTTAGAACACCAAGACGGGATGCCCGGTAAGTCTGGTGTTCTAGAGTCTGCGGAGTAAGCGGAGGCACTCATGGGCGCGAACTTCATCAGCAACAGATGGGTTACCAGGAGATAGTCTTTCGGCGAGAGTCTTTACGATCCGCGCTCCTCGAGGTAGCGGATAATCACCTCTCGATCAACCGCAAACTCTAATCTGTCGCGCTCCTCAATCCACCCATTCTTAGCCCGTGCTGCATCCAGCGGCTTGTTTCCAAGCACGTCGACAGCATCGAGGCTAGCTCCTCGCTCAACAAGTAGCGGCACCATGTCTGCGACGCCCCAGAAAGCGGCCCAAATCAATGGAGTGCTGCCGAATACATCTTTCGCCTTGATGTCGATTTGCGCCCCACTCTTGAGGAGGATATCCACAATCTCCGCATTGTCTTTGAGCACTGCTAGATGGAGAGCGGATGCGCCAGCGAATGGGTATCCTTCGGGAATAAACGTGGTGTTTGGATCAGTGCCTGCATCCATATGCTGCTGCACCGCGGCAACATTCTGTTGGTCAATCGCGCCAAGAAGAGGTAGATCAGGGGCATTCGGTCCGCAAGCGACCACTCCAAGGAGTATGGCCAACGGCATCAGGAACTTACGCACCTAGCGCCTCCACTGATATGACCTAAGCTTCAATCCTGGGATGCCCATGTGGGTTCGTACCGGAGACCCTCGCTGAGCCAGCACCGACCTGCCGTTTAGCAGGCCGTTGTGTTGGCGGGAGTGCGTGGGAGTCGAACCCACCCAGGAACAGGAAGCTGCCCCTGCAACGGTTTTGAAGACCGCGAGACCCACCGGGACCCATCCACTCCCCTATATGGCCGGACGAACGAAGCGGCGCCCCGCCGGAACGAGACGCCACTATGTTAGACGTTCGCGAGCGAGCGCTTAGCCCTCGAGAACCTTGTCAATCTTCTTCTTCAGCACGGCCTTCGGCACGGCGCCGATCACCTGGTCCGCGACCTGGCCACCCTTGAAGATGAGCAGCGTTGGGATGCTTCGGATGCCGAACTGCATCGCCGTCTTCGGGTTCGCATCCACGTCAACCTTCGTGAAGTTGAACTTGCCTTCGTACTCCTCGGCGAGCTCCTCCACCACGGGCGCAATCATCTTACAGGGCCCACACCAGTCGGCCCAGAAATCCACCAAGACCGGGGTCTCCGACTCCAGAACCGCCGTCGAGAACTCGGAATCCGTAATATGCTGAGGCTTCGACAACAGACACCTCCGTCCTTTTCAATCCCCTAGCTAGTTGCTCGGGCTCACGCTGAATCAGATGCACCAGCGCCGTCGGGGATGCGAATGCCCCCCATTAAGCCCCGGGAATCTACACCACAGTATAGCCGCCTCGTCTACGCGCGGTCGCCTGCGACGCCTACGGCTGCTCCTCAATACCCACGGCCCGCCACAGATCGCCAGCACCCATGGGCATCGCCGGGGCCAGATCACGCACGCGGCCCGTATAGGCCCAACGCTCCGCGGATATCACCGGCATGAAGAGCCACGCGCCCGCGAGCGTGCGTACCTGAAGCTTCCGCACCAGCTCGCCGCGGCGAGCGATGTCGGACTCTATCGCCTGTGCCTCGATCAACGCGTCGATCGCCTCGTCGCTCATGCCCGTCACGTTGGACGAACCTCGGCTGTGCAGCAGTGCCAGCAGGAACCCGTTGGGAGTATCGATGGGCGGAAGCGGACCAACGAAAGCGTCGAAATCGCGGTCGCGCCAAACCCGGCTGAGGTAGGCGCCGCGCGAGAGCACGTCCACCGTCACGTCGAACCCAACACCTCGTAGCTGATCTGCCAGGGCAGTCCCGTGCGCCACATACTCCTCGCCGAAGTTCGCGACCACGAGCGCGAACTCAGTTCCCTCGGCGTTCGCCTCGCGCAGCAGCTCACGCGCGGCGCCGGGCTCGTCGAAGGTGGCACGCAGCGTCGCGTCGTCGACCAGCCACTGCGGAGCCACCACCGGCACGCCCACGCCCACCGAACCGATACCGAACGTGTTCGCCAGCGCGCCGTGGGGGTCGAGCGCCTTCAGAGCCGCGCGGCGCACCAGCACGTCCGCAAAGGGTGCGCGCGCCGTGTTCAGGCCGAACAATAGCCCGCGCCCCTGACGCTGCACTACGGCCGAGGAGAATCCCTCTTGCGCCAGAGCCGCCCACTGCTCTTCGGTCACCTGCGCCATATCCGCACGGCCGCCTCGCAGCACGCCGACGCCCACATCCAGGCTGGCCGCCGGCTGGAACACGATCGCCTGAACCATCGGCTGGCCGGGACGCCAGTACTCCTCCCAAGCGGTCAGTTTCACCTGCCCTGACAATCCCTGCTGGTAGCGCCAGGGGCCGGAGCCAACCACCGGAGCGGTCCGCGGATCCTCGGCCTCCATCACCTCGGGCCGCACCATCACGGCGTACGGGCTAGCGAGCTTGATCGGCAGGTCAGGGTCAGGGAAGTGCAGGCGGAGCTGCACCGTGCGCTCGGTCGGCGCGAGGATACGGTCCACCGAGTCCAGCAACGCCACGTGGGGATAGCCCCGCGTTCGCAGACGCTCCAGGCTGAACACGACGTCGTCCGTGGTCACCGGGCGCGACGGCAAGCCGTCGGTATCCTGCCACCGCGCGTCCGGATGCACATCCATCTCGTACGTGATCTGGTCCACCTGCCGCCACTCGCTGCACAGATCGCATTCGACGACCAGGCTCGGTAGTGGGACGCCAGGGCCGGTGGCGAAGCGCAGCAGGCGGTTGTAGCTCAGGCTCGGGCCGAACAGCGTCGCCCACTCCGAGACCAGCCGGTGCAGGTCGCGATGGTCCGCCGCCCCCGTCACGGCAACGCGCAGCGTGCCCTCGGGCGGCAGAACGGGCGTGGGTGTGGCTCCGGCGACCGCTGTCGGCGTCGCCATCGGGGGAACCGTCGCGGTCGGCAGGGCGGTCGGCATGGCGGTCGGGTCTGGCCCGCAGGCGACCTGCAGCATGAGGCCAACCAGACCCGCGGCCATCCAGATCCAGAGGTGGAGCGGCAGGAACGTTGGAGAGCCTCGGAGCGCTATTCTTCGCTCTCCCCGGGCAAGGCGCCCACCGGGGCAGAGCGAGCCGCATGCGGCTCGCTCCGAAGCAGGAACGTCATTCCAACCCTCGACACCATGCCCATCGCTATCGCAGAAGAGGGCGCGAAAACCATCAGGTGCATAACGATGGCGAAGTTGAACGACGCGGCCGGGTCCACGTCCAGTGCGTTGAGCATGCTGATGATGGCGAAATGGTACGTGCCCAAGCCCCCCGGCAGCGACGGCACGGCGGACGTGAAGAACGTGGCCGCCACCAAGATCGTGGCCATGGTCAGCGGATGCACGTCCATAGCCAAGCCCACGGCGAGCCCCCAGCCCGCTACCCCGAGCAACAGCCAGTGCGCCAGCGTCGCGCCGAACGACGCCCACAGCCGCAGGGGACGCCCTCGCAGCAGCGTCGCTGCTACCATCAGGCGCTGGAAGAATCGCATGCGATTCGCGATCGGGATCGCGCCCAGGCCGCGCGAGACTCCGGCGACCCCCAACATGCTCACCAC
>CAZQVD010000135.1:0-6035 GCA_964596665.1 uncultured Dehalococcoidia bacterium | reverse complement strand
GCTCACTGGACGGCCGCACGATCGCGGTGTTCGGGCTCGCCTTCAAGGCAGGCACCAACGACCTGCGCAACTCCATGGCAGTGAGAGTCGTTGAGCAGCTCCGTGAAGAAGGCGCCACTGTCCACGCACATGACCCGGCTGATTTCTCGAAGGCGAACGAAGCGGGCGTCGGAATGTGCTACGTAGCCGATCCCTACGACGCGGTCCGCAAAGCCGATGCATTGATGATCCTAACCGATTGGCCGGAGTTCGCTGGCTGCGACTACGAGCGCATCCGGGATCTCATGACGTCCCCGATCCTCGTCGATGCCCGCAATCTGCTCGACGCGAAAAAGATGGTTGGACTCGGGTTCCGATACAGCGGTATCGGCCGAGGGCTCGTCCCGCCCCAGTGACCCCTGCGTTCGCTCACTTGGATTACCTGCCAGCTACTGATACGAGTGTACGGCCGCGTCCGGCTTCAGGTATGCTCGAATGCCGAATCAGATCGGTTGGTGATTCAAGATGCCGACTGATCTGCGCTCGTACCGCTCGGTGTGAGCAGGCCACAGCACGGCGGCCTTCCGGGCTGGCCGCCATCACCCGAAGCAACCGAAGCTCATCGTGATCAAAGAGCCACACGGCCTATCGCTTATTCGGCTCGTACCTCTCCTGGGAGTAGCGCTAGCCGTCGCATGCGGAGCAGGCCCTGGCGCCTTCGACCGCTTTCAGGGTGGCGAGACGATTACGGTCGAGGCCCAAGCCGACATCGAGATCGCTCTCTTAGACCCTGTCCGTCTCGCGAGCGTTCGGCCACTCCCCGAGAGCGTGACCGCACCCCGTGGAGGCGTCGCGCTGCTGTCGGCCTCGGCGGTGGACTCGCGGGGGCGGCTGCTCACCAGTGTGCGGTTCGAGTGGAGGATGCGCCAACCGCTAGCCGGGACCATAACCGGGAACGGCGTGTTCACGGCCGGTAATGTTCCGGGAACCTACTCCGCCGCTATCGAAACCCTGGCGATTCAGGAAGTGCAAGGCCGCGAATTCACCACCATAGCGACCACCCCCGTTGTCGTCACCAGTGGGCTCACAGACGGGGCCGTAACATCGGTCATTGTCTTCCCGAGCGTCGTCACTGCAGAACCCGGCGAGCTCGTGCCCCTTAGAGCGGCCGTCTTCGGCAACCGGGGAGGCTTCGTGCAAGACGTGGCGCTTTTCTGGCAGGTGCTCGACAGCGACCTTGGCGAGATCGACACGAACGGCCTCCTCACGGTCGGCACCAAGCCCGGCTTCTACGAAGATGCAGTGGAGATTCAGGCAAGGCGGCTTGGCGGCACCGGAGCGCCGGTTGTCGCCCGGGCGTCGGTCCGAGTACTCAGCTCGCAGGAGGCAGGCAAGGCCGTTCGGGCCATCATCGGTCCTTCGGTGGTCGTGGCACAACCGCTCACCCGAGTGCCGCTGGTGTTGCTCACGTTCGATTTCCAAGGCAGGCCAGTGCCTACGGATAGCGTGGTCTGGGAGGTCGTGGAGCCCGAGGTTGGGGTAGTCGGCACCGGCGGCTCCCTCGAGCTAGGCTCCGTTCCCGGCCTCTACCCCGCTTCGGTCCGCGCCACAGCACGCCTCGGCGGTGCGTACGAGGGCCGGTCTGTCCAAGCGTATCTCGATATCGTTGTGCAGTCTCCACTCGATGCGATCCGCGGAGGCGCTCCAGGAGAGGGCCAGATCATCCCATCGATCGTACGAGTCGTTTCAGGACAACAGGCCGCCGTGTCGCTCATCTACACGGATACCGATGGCAATTTCGTCACTGCGGGTACTTCCGAGTTCGAGTTCGACCCCGCCGTGGTGCAGGTCGACGTTCGCGGAAGAGTGACCGCTGTGGGCCCTCCCGGCACCTACGTCGACGCGATCCGCGCGGCTATCCCCGGAACCGACGGCGCCCAAGTGGCTGCAGGGACGGTGGTTATCGTTGGTCCCGTGGTCCGGGCCGAGATACGGCCCGCTCGTGGATTGGTGGCACCCGAAGGCGTCATCCAATTCTCCGCCTTCGCCTTCGATGCGGCCGACAATCACCTCTACGACATCATCTTCCGCTGGGAACTCGCAGACGGCACACCTGGCACCATCTCGAACGGGGGGCTCTACGAAGCCGATGACCGAATCGGCGTGTACTCCTCGGCTGTACGCGTTCGCGCGAGCCAACGGCAGCCCCGCTGAGCGTTGCTCAGCGGCCAACTGCGAGAAGGGCCACGGTCCCAGCTGAGACGAGCCGCACTATGAGCAGCTGGCTCGCCGCGCCGAACGTCGTCACGATCGGGCCCGACCGATCTCCATCGAGCATGGCAAAAACGACCTCGTCCCCTTTGATGCCCGAGGCCATAAAGCTTGCTGCGGGCGCGGTGAGCTTGACGGGCCGCTGGAACGGTGTCTCCAGTCGCTTACCGCTTCTATCGAAGGCCTCCAGCTCGAATGCCCAGATGACACTGGTTCCCGGCTTCAGCGCGCCCGCCGCAGTGGCAGGTGTCACCCGAAGCTGAACCACCTCGTTGAAGGTCCCCGCATCGATACGGAAGGTCACCGGAGGCCCGCCAGTCGCCTCTCCACCGAACGTCACGCGCTCCGCTGGGACCGGCGGGATGATTGGTGTGGCGCCCGGCCACGAGGGGCGGACGATCCGCACCTCGCCGTCCTGCGGATCCACGGCGCCGGTTATGGGTGCTTCGACGCTCTCAGCCGACGGTGGCACAAATGGCGGGCCGGGCGGAGGCGTTGGCCACCCAACGACCTGAGCATGGGCGCCCCCACCGATCGCCAGGCGCAACACAACCAACGCCGCCGCCATCAACACGACGGCCACGATCCAGGACAAGGCCCGCCATCGTTCCGCCTTAAAGGGGTTAGACCCGTCCACAGGGTACCTCTCTGTCCGTTGCGTTGCTGTCCGTTGGGTTGCTCATGGGGATTCGAAAACCAACACGATCTCGGTGTCCTTCGTCAGCCGGATGTCCCAGCTGACGCTTTCGGCGGCGATGGATGAGCCCTCAGGAGAGGCCGAGATCACCCGCGAACCCGCTGGTAACGCGACCTGTACCTCGACTTCGTCGGTGTTGATCCCGGGTTGCTTCAGCAGCTGCAGGCGATATTCGTGACTCCGGGCCCCCACGCTTCTGACGACATTGGGGCCCAGGTCGTAGCTGATGGGCATCGTCAGCACCTGCCCAGGCTCGATGACGAGATACGCACCCACCTCGGCCAGGTCCGTCAGCCCTGCGCCCCCGTGAAACAAGACCTGGGAAGTTTCCAGCTCACGATGTCCCCAGGTCAGCTTCTCGGAACCCTCATGCAACGGCGCCGACGGAGCCTGCACATTGAGCGCCTCCCTCGACAACAGAACCCGCACAAAGTTCCAGTAGCAACCGCCACTGTCAGGCTTGGCCTGGCGGCAGCTTCCGCCTAGCGGCCTATGGTTCTGAAAGCGCAGGGCCAGATCCGCCTGGCTGGTTCCACCAAGGTCGACGCTTACCGAATAATGCCAGGTCCGCTGTATCGCGGCCAGCGTATGCCCCGGAAGGCTGCTGTCCACCACCATCAGCACGTCTTGGGCTGGCGAGCCGACGCTTCCAGCCCATCCATTGGCAACAACGAGCCTCTGGGCGACCTCTTCGCGGAAATTTAGAAGCACGTCCTTTCGCTCCAGATGCGAGACGACGACATCGATGAGACCGGTTCGCTGGTCCTCATCGAGACCGCTGCGCAGCTCTTGGAGAAGGGCGGGGAGCAGATCCTCATCGAAGCATCGCTTGCCGCGCTCTGAAACGTGTCGCTCTTCGCACTCGTACTCCAGCTCCCCTTCGATATAGAGGGTGGCCTCCGCACCCGTAACGGACCTACCCAATCCGGGGATAGGGATCGGCCCGATCACGTCCATCAGATCCAGAGCCAGCAACTTAGTGCTGGCGATCGCGCCGTCCACCGGCGTTCCCTTCCCGCTTTCGTAGAGCTCCATCAGCGTCTCGGCCGAATTGGGGAAATCAGGGTTCCAGTTGGCATCCCGAAAAAGCAAGCGGCCCATCCAGAGGTACCAGTACAGCGGCACCGGCGCCGGAGGGTTGTTGATCAAAGGCGGGCGGTCGACAAAGAGCGAATCGCTGAAAACGATGGGACCCAGCACACCATCCGACAGAGGAATCTCAGCCGTGGCCCCGAGGAACCCACCGGTAGCTCGTATCTCGTCCTGATTCTGGAGCAACAGCAGGTAGGTGCGGGGAGCGTCATACCCGAGCAGCGACCTCATCGCCTCCACCACCGACCCCGCTTCCTCGAGTATCTCCTCGGCAACTACGAAGATGCTATCCGACCCCTCTTCCAGTACCCCCGAGTCGTCCAGTGTTACCCCCAGGCCACCTGTGAATAGCGCCTCCAGCTCCTTAAGCTCTCGGGCTGCACGCGCCAGGCCGTCCCGTGCGGCGGTTAGCTTGGGGCCAACATTCGCACCGAAGGCCTCGGAGAACAGGCCTTCCTCAACGAATCCCGCTGCGCCGAGGAGCTCGCCGGCAGCCCGCGAGCTGGTTGTGACGACGGCCAGGGCGCCGATCGCCAGGCCCACTGGGTCGTCAGATGCCTCCGACAGTGCCGATAGGCGCTCACTGAGCCCCTCCGCACGATCCAAGAGCGTGGCCACCAGTGCCTCGGCCTCGCCAGTATCGGATAACGCGCGTATCGGATCGGTGACCAGGCCTTGCAGATTCTGTACCGCCTCGAGGATGGCAAACCCATCGTCCACGGCTTGGGGCGATTCGATAGCGACTGTCGCCAACGAGCGCAAGACGCCAATGCTCACGACCACCAAGCCTCGCTCTTTGTCCGACAGGACCAGGGGCCGTTCTGCTGCCGTGCTCGCCCGAGCCAGGGAAACCAGTGCCCCATCCAATTCCCTCTGGCGAGCCCCCAGAGCCGCTCCGTCTGCCGCTTGGCCACCGAGCTGCCGGTCGTCAAGGGCGTTGCCATAAGCGCTGAGCACGACGCCAGCCGCGTGGGCAAGGCCCACGCCAACCTCGACCGTATTGCGTGCCGCCTCGACCCGGCCGCCGACGACAGGCACGAACTCAAGGGGACGAAACAGGCCGAAGCGGGCCTTTACCTCTTCGAGATGCCCCAGCACCGCAAGGCTTTGCTCAGTAAGGATGGAATATGTTCCCGGCTCGTTAAGGCTGGCCAGGTCCAGAGCCGTCGCCTCAGCGATCATGGTGTTCAGCTCGGCTTTGGCGCTCTCGGCAGCGGACGCGGCGGCAAGCGCCACCCAAGCGCCCGATGCCACCAGCAGTGCCGCAACAGCCACGGGAATCCGAACCCGCCACCGAGAGCTGCCGGCGCGGCGAGCGGCAAATGTTCATTGGTCCCAGAGGAAGCCTGCCGCGGCGGTGGCGATGGCCCGCACCCAGGTGACGTAGCGTTGAAGAACCATTGAGCTCCGAGGTCGCCTGCCACACAGGTCAAGGGGCTTGAACTAGCGGGGATCCGGCCATTATCACATGGAGCCCTGGCGAGGACCATCGGCGACGCCTATTCGCGCTGAGACACCGTCTCTTCGGGCTTGCCGCTTCGCTTGTCCCATCTGCCAGTGAACGTGTTCAGGATCGAAAGGATCACGATCTTGATATCGAGCGCGAAACTCATTCGACCGATGTACTCGAGGTCGTATCTCAGCTTCGCTTCGGTCTCATCAGCCCGGTTGTAGATCTGAGAAAGACCGGCCAGTCCCGGATGGATGGCGAGCCTGCCCTCAAAGCCGGGAAACTGGCTCTCCAGATACTGCTGCTCCGCAACGGGAAGGGCTCTCGGGCCCACGAAGCTCATGTCCCCCTTCCAGATACTCAGCAGCTCCGGAAGCTCATCCAATGCGGTTCGCCGAAGTATCTTTCCAACGCTGGTTATCCTCGAATCGTCGGGAAGCGTCCACGCTAGTGCGCCGGGATCTTGGACCGCGATCATGGTCCTGAATTTCGTGACCGTGAACTCTTTCCCCCCACGTCCCGATCGCGGCTGCCGAAAGAAGATGG
>CAZQVD010000134.1:0-6081 GCA_964596665.1 uncultured Dehalococcoidia bacterium | reverse complement strand
TGTTCTGGCTCCACGTGGAAGAGACCCAAAAGAAGGCAGAGGAAGTCGGACACAAGCTCACCGAGGGCGTTCGAAGCCCCTTCGACCCGGGAGTTCACAACGTGCCGCCGTGGCTCATGGGCCCGCCGGGCCACACCAGCCGCGAGGCGCGCGCCCGCACCAGGCGGTTGCTCGCCGCCGACTCCAAGGGCCGTCCCCAGACAGGCGCCCGCGCATCCTTCGAGAGCCAGATTGCAAGCAAGGGCATGATTGTCGGCACGCCTGACAGCGTCGTCCCCCAGATCCGCGAGATACTTGAATACCTGCGCCCTGGCATCATCATCTTCCGCACCGGCGACGGCGCCATGACCCACGAGGAGCAGATGCGCACGCTCAAGCTCATGGGTGGAGAGGTGATGCCCAGGCTGCGGGAGATCAGCACTGAGTTGGGCCTGCCCGGTCCCGATGAGGTCGATCCCATGACAGCCAAGCCGCTGGCGGCCGCTGCTACTTAGGCGAGCTTCACGCTACCTTCAGCCTGCGCCCCTCGTCTCACGCGCCATGCATGGTGAAGGTGGCACCGCCCTTTCGCCCGCTGCCGGCCGAAAGGGCGGTGCCACGTCGCTGGGGATCGTTATCAGAGAGACCGGAGAGGAAGTCACAGGGAAGTACGCCACGATCGATGCCGGGGGCGTCTGCCTCCTCATAGCCCATCCTATGCGACAAGAAGGGCGGCTTCCGCGGCTACGGCAAGAAGGCGGGCGCGGCGGGCGACCTGTCCAAGGATCTCATGACCGCCACCTGGTAACGAGCTCACGCCCATTCCACGCGTATCGCTTCCTGGTGGGACGCGATGTCCCATGGGCTCACCTGGGTGTTATGGTTTCGGCCTGGTCAGCGAGCTACGCACGGGGAGGCAAACCATGGCAAGGATCCGCCATATCGCTATCGCAACGCAGGACGTGGAAGGCACCAAGCGCTTCTATATCGAGGGCCTGGGGCTGAAGGAGGTCGGCCAGACCAACTCGGGCCTCGCCGACGGCGTCTACCTGAGCGATGGACACGTGAACATCGCGATCCTGAACTTCAAGGACGACAAAGTCGCCACCACCGAGGGCGCACCTCGCCACACCGGTATCCACCACCTCGGCTTTGGGGTCGACAACATGGAACAGGCGCAACAGCAGATCATCGCCGCGGGCGCCACGGCTCACCTCGTCGAGGAGGTGGCCTCTGCCAACCAGCGTCGCTCCAGCAACGTCGAGGTCAAATTCACGGGCCCCGACGGCGTCACAGTGGACCTCTCCGAGGCCGGTTGGATGGGAACGGAAGACTAACACGCACCCTAACAACGCCCGTTTCCCGTGGCGTTTGCTCAAAGGGAAGAGCGGGCAGGGGGTGTCGCTCCACGGACTGGGTGCGGTTAATCTGCCCCTTATCGCTGCGGCTGTCACACTTGTGGCCGTGGTCACGGGTCAGGTCATCGGAGCTAATGCCGTCGCGCCCACGAGCGGCTCATCACTACCCGCGTAGACCGACGGTGCCCAGGCCACCGTCGGCACCTTCGTCGCTCCGGCCCGCATCAATATGGTAGGCCCGGAGCCGGCCCCAGCGGAAACACCTGACTAGCAGACGCCATCTTCCCCGATGGGCTCTGGTATAGCTACCTCGAGTTAATCAGCAGCGACCCGAGCCCGGCCTCGCAGAGCCCCCTGGACATCGCGGGCACCGATGCCGCGTTCGACGTGGCCGACCCCGCCTGGAATCACGGCTCGGCTCGGTGTGACGGCCTGCTAACGGCCTTCGAGCTCGCGGATCGCCTCCCCCATATCCCGTGAATCGATGGGCCTCTCGATGCGCCATCTCCCTCCCTGCTTCACCAACAGCTCTACGCGTATCTCGAAGCTGCCGTCCGTGAAGTTCTGCGCCACCGCCGCCACCGCCTGCGGTCCGTGGTAGCGCACGCGGAGCACCTCCATCTCGGTCACCTTTCGCCCGGCCGACAGCCCATCGACCACCGCCTCCCATCCGCCACCGGGCAGGGCGTCGGACGTTCCGCGGGCCTCATTCGACAACAGCGACCGGGCCGCCTCGTAGTCGGCCAGGTCTACGGCCTCGTAGAACGACGCGACCACGCTGCCCGCGGGCTTCGCTATGTCCATCAGCCCGACCAGCACTCCTATTGTCGTTACGAGGGTGTACAAACCTACGACAATCGCCACCACCGCGGTCCAATGTTGGATCGGCGCCAGCCATCGCAATACGATTCGCAGGCGGGCCAACGGCCACGCTGCGCTCATTCCGCACCGCCCGCAAGCCCCTTCAGCCGTTCCGGCAGCGGAGGCCGGCGTGCTAATAGGAAGAACGTGGAGCCGAGGCCGGTCAATACGCCCAGGATCAGGAAGGCCGCCTGGTAGTCGCCGAACCGATCGTTCATGGCCCCCGCGAAGGACGGACCAATCATCTAGCCGAACATCACCAGCACCAGCGAATAGCCCATTATCGTAGCGAGGTATCGTCTACCGTAGAAATCCGCCCTGATCGCCATCATCAAGGGTGCGCGCACGCCCCAAGAGAGCCCATGGACCAGGGATGCCGCGAGGATCGCCTCGGTGGCCGTGCTAAACGTGAGCAGCAGCATAGCGACGCAGTGGCCGGCCATGCATAGCGCCGAGATGAACGTTTTCCTGAATCGGTCTCCCAGATACCCGCCGCCGATCTGGCCCGCTACGCTGATGAGCGTCACGAAGCCGAACAAGCCTTGGGCCGATGTCTCGCTCCACCTCGCCTCCTCCACAAGATAAGGGACTAGGTGCACCATCATGGCGAACACCGTCAACAATGCCGTTCCGTGGCCCAGTGATGTGAGCCAGAAGCTCCGATCTCGCAGCGCCTCGCCCAGGGTGAAATCGATCGAGCCGAGCGCGGGTCCGGGGCCACGCCTCTGTTCATGCGGACCCGGACCCGCAACCCCATCGGGGAGCAGGCCGCGGTCCTCCGGTCGCCGCCGCATGAGCTGGGACAGCGGCAGGCCAAGCGCGAGGATGGCGATGCCTGAGGCGAACGCCGTCGGTCTCCAGCCATACGTGACGATCGACCAAGCGATCAGCGGCGCCAGCAATCCGCCCGCGCCCAGGCCGGTCGATGATATGCCGAGCGCCAACGCCCGCCTGCGCTGGAACCACGAAGCGACCCCTGTCGTCGTCGTGAGGAACCCCGCCATCGCCCCACCCAGCGTGATCGCCAGCACCGCTGCATACAACGCCAAGAGTGAGTGCACTACGGCGAGTGCCCTGAGCGCGAAGCCGAACAACAAACTCCCAACGGTCATCATCGCGCGCGGACCGAATCGATCGATGGCCCAACCCTGCGCGGGGCCGGCCAACCCTGTGGCGAACTGCGAGGCCGAGTAAGCCGTTGACATGGCGAACTTGCTCCACCCGAAGCGCTCCTGCATCTGCAGCATGTAGGCGCCGAAGGTGAACCCGAACAACCCGCTGTTCAGCGCATACATCCAGAACGCGGCGGCGACGATCCACCAGCCGTAGAACGGCCAGCGCCGCCCGCGAGAGGAGGGTGGTACCTGCAAGGATTCTCCACCAGGTTGCGATCCTGCAACCACATGCTGCAGCGTTACAACGGCAACTGGGTCACCAGAGTACAACGCCCAGCATTGTGATAGGGGCGCCAGGGTTCCCGGTCTCCTACCCGCGGCGTGGTGCGATCCTGAACCCACTCGCTACCGCAAGGCAATAGCAACGCATACCAACTCCCGCCAGTACGGGGAGCGCCGAGCCCTTTAGTCCCGAGCCGTCCTTCGACAGGCCCAGGATGAGCGGGGTTGGGCAGCCGAACTGTTAGGCGATTCCAGAAGCCCGACCTTAGGCCGCTTCAGTTCGGAGCCGTAGCGAAGCGGATGCGCACAGTTGAACCAGACTTAGCCTTCGAAGACCAGCGACTTCACGACCACCGGGATCGCCTCTACGGACTCGATCGGTTCGCCAAGGTCCACAAAGTTGAAGTCGCCGACCGTGATGCCGTCAACCACGATCACCTCCGGCTCCACCTTGTGCTCGCGCTTCAGCATGCTGCCGACCAAGCCCGCCACGTCCGCCGACATCAGGATGGTCCACGGGTAGTCGGAAAGCGGCTGTAGCGCGTCTGCGATCGCGTCGCAGATCGCTTTGATCGAATCGTAGGTGGGAATCACCGGGCCGATCAGCGCCAGGGCGATCTGGCGGCCCAAATCGTGGTGCGCTATGTCCAGACGCTCGAAACCGTGAGCGATCGCATTCGCCACCGTCTCTTGAGTGATGTCGTTGGGATCGTCAGGAAGGTAGGCGGGAACGACCTGCAGGTCGAGCTGGGGCATCAGGCTAGGATCGGACACGAACACCGTGCTGCTTGACACTTGGACTGTGTACTGGGAGGCCCCTATTACTGTGGCCCTGATCCGCTCCGCGCTGCCCACCAGGGGCAACCCAAGCGTCGGTAAGCGCTTGCGCACCGCCGCGCCAAGCACTGGGCCCATGTCTCCGTAGTCTTGCGTGTCGTAGTCGTACACGTACTCCGCGACACCGCCGGAGAAGCCGATCTCGTCCAGCGTGCCGGAAAACTCCAGCGGACCGGAGATCACCAGCTCTGCCGCGAGCGGCGAGTACTCCTCCCGCTTAAGCACCTGAAACACAATATCCGCAAGTGCCTCGGCCACCTTCACCTTCTCATCCTCTGTGATCTTCTTGCCGATCGAGGCGTCGACGCCGACGCTCTTGGCCACGACGCGACCCGCATCCTCGACCCGCTGAATCACCGAATCGGTGTCCCAGGCAATCAACCGAGCTCCCACGTTGATAGCCATCGTCTCGACGACTTTGCCCTGTTGCACGATCGCAACCTTCATCGTGCCTCCGCCCATGTCCACATTCATCCCCGCGCCGATCTTGTAGGAGCGCGCCACCGCACCAGAGCCATGCGCGCCCAAGGTCGCCTCGAGGTTCGGGCCAGCCGTTGCGCAAACGAAACGCCCGCCCGCTTCGGCCAGCATGCGGATGATCGCCTCGGAGTTGTGCTTGCGCACCGCCTCGCCCGTGCAGATCACCGCGCCAGTGTCGATGTCGTCCTGCTCGTATCCTGCCTCCGCGTACCCGGAGATGACGAACTCACTCAGCGCCGCCGTGTCGATCGTGTCAGGGTCTGAATACGGCGTCAGCAGGATCGGCGAGCGGTACATCACCTCGCGGTAGACCACCTCAAACTCGCTGGACATCTCCGTGCTTCGTCTCCGCATAACCAGCTTCGAAAACATCAGATGCGACGTCGACGAGCCGATATCGATGCCGACGGAAGTGAGCCGCAGCCAGTCGGGGTTGATCGGGAATCCGTCGTCGGCGATCGATCCGAAGATCGCCTCTTCTTCCGCACCGAAATGACCGTGCTCCCAGGGATCGTCGTGCATTACACCCTCTTTTCTCATGCCACGCCGTCTGCACCTGCCGCGAAGCAGTGCTCGGACCGCGCGGGATCGTGATTGAGCTTCACCCCAGTCCGGCGCGCGCACTCAGGGACTCGCGCGCGTAGGTGGGCGTTTGGCATCATGGTATGCGAGCGGCACGATGTCAAGGAAACCACCAAGGGCGCGGTTCCTTGACGACCCGCGGTGCCTGGTGTACAACGCCGCCCTAGTGGGCGGACGCATTTTCCGGCCCACAACGGGCCGTTCAGGGGCCGAAACGGCCCTGTCCACGCAGTAGCAAGGGAGACGACATGACCACCTCGAAGCCCGAAGTTCGACCCGATCAACAGCAGCTCATCAAGGTGACTGCCTACGATGAGTTCCAGAAGAGCGAGGGCGTGCCCATCATCACCGGCTTCGCGGTGGACGACCTCCGCCAGGTCGAGGTCCAGCCACGGGCTCGCCTCGAATGCCTTGGCACCTACATCAATCTCGATGGCACCGGCGGCACCAACGACGCCTACGTGGCGGAGATCGAGCCCGGCAAGAAGATGGCCCCCGAGCGCCACCTCTTCGAGAAAAACATCTACGTGCTCGAGGGTCGCGGAGCGACGCTGGTGGGCGAGGACCCCAATAGCCGCGTGAGCTTC
>CAZQVD010000133.1:4531-6170 GCA_964596665.1 uncultured Dehalococcoidia bacterium | reverse complement strand
TAGGCCTACCGAGTCCCAGTCCACGCCCATGAGCTTCTGGACGTCCTCGAAGATGTTCTTCTTGTCCTGGTCGGTCAACCATTCGATCGAGTTGATGACCGGTGCCGTGTCGTCCAGCTGCAACCCCGTTGCTGGGTCCGTGGCCGTGCCGCTGCCCGGGTTCTCTGTGCCGAACATGCAACGGTCCGTGCCCATCAGTCGGTACAGCAGATCCAACGACTCCTTGTTGTAGAGCACGGAGTCGTAGTAGAGCCGCCGGAGGCTCGTGTCAAAGTCCTCTTGGTTCGGGTCCGCCTTCATGCGGTTGAACCGAGCGGCGCGCCAACGGCCGATCTGGAAGGGGACTGACCCGCCGCCGTGCGCGACGATGATGCGCAGCGCTGGGAAGTCCGTGAACACACGGCTCTCGGGCTTGCACAGGTTCAGCACCACCTGGCTCTCCGTCGTGATGAAGTGCGCGCTGTAGGACTCACGCATGTCCTTGCAGCCCGCAGAGTGGATCAGCGCGGGAACGTTAAGCTTCACCATGCTCTCGTAGAGCGGGTACCAGTACTCGTCATCCAACGGCGGGGTGTAGCTCTCGCCTTCACCCGGGTCCGGGTTGATCATGCAGCCGATGAAGCCGAGGTCGTTCACGCAGCGCTCGAGCTCAGGGACCACGTGGGACGAGTCTTTCTCACCGGAGATGTGCGGCAGACCGCAGACGCCCGCATAGCGGTCAGGATGAGCCTTGAACACCCGCCCGATCACGTCGTTGTTGGCCTCGTTCCACCAGTGGACGATCTTCGCCGGCTTCTCCGAGTGCATCAGTTGGAACGGGCGCGGCGACAGGAACTGCATGTCCGTTCCCACCTTGTCCATGATCGCCAGCCCGCGCAGGGTCGCCTCCTCGAGTCGCTCGTCTGAGATACCCGGGTTGCCCTTGCCGGGGTAGCCGCGGCTCGAGAGCAACCCCGACTTGTAGGCATAGAGCTCGGGTGGCGCGTTCGTGTGCGCGTGCATGTCTAGAATTCGTTGTCCGTTAAGCATTGAGTCTCCTCCGCGGGCGTTGTGGTCCTTGGGGCTGGGCTTGCTCGTGGACGACGAACCGAAGCGCCATGTCGTCCGCGGCGTTTCTTACATGCGAATCAGGGGGATGTCAATAGCGGCGCGCTCGTATGCTCTCTCATGCCCACGAACAGCAAAAGGAGTCGCGGTCCCCTTTGTTACCGCGCGCTCGGCAGTAGTACACTAGTCGCCGCGCACCTACGCGCATGGCACACACGCCGCAACCGTAGCGGTTCCACAATCAGCAGCGCGAGGAGAGTCAATGGCCAGGATCGTTCTCGGAGTAGCCACATCCCACAGCCCCATGCTCGCGCTCGACGCCGACCAATGGGTCCGCTATGCGAAGGGAGACCTCGCCCACACCGGGCTCGTCTACCCGCCCGACGGTATCTCCATGACCTACGACGAGGGGCTCGCGCACGTCCCGGCCGCCGTTCGTGAGAAACCACTCACGCCGGAGGTCTTCGAGCGCCAGGTCGCTGAATGTGAGCATGGGATCAACGAGCTCGCCAAGACCATCGCCGAGGTCGACCCCGACGTCACGGTCATCGTGAGCGACACGATCCACAACACCGAGCGCCGCCATGCGGCG
>CAZQVD010000133.1:0-4521 GCA_964596665.1 uncultured Dehalococcoidia bacterium | reverse complement strand
AAAGACCCTGGCCGAGGTGGCTCCAGACGTGGTGGTCATCGTGAGCGACGACCAAGACGAATGGTTCTACGAAGACAATATGCCGACCTTCTCGGTGTTCTGGGGGGCGTCCGTCCCGATCATCCCTAGGCCCGACGGGGACACCCAGCGTGACCCCGACGTCACCCGGTCCATCACCGAGGGCTACGGCGACGTCGCGATGGACGTTCCCGTCGACCAGAAGCTCGGGCGTCACATCATTGAACATATGATCGAGCACGACTTCGACGTGTCCCATTTCACCTACGTTAAGGACAGCTACGGCGGAAGTGTGGCACGGCGCTACCCGCGCGCTGATCGCGAGCTCGATACCGTGAAGGAAACCGCGCAACGACCCCAGGGTCTGCCCCACGGATACGCGTTCGTGGTGAAGCGACTCTTCGAGAACAAGCCTCGAACCATCGTTCCTGTTTTTCAGAACACCTGCTACCCCCCGAACCAGCCCACGGTCCGACGCTCCTTCCAGTTCGGCCAGGCCCTCCATGACGCCATCGAGGCCTGGGACTCCGACGCTCGCGTCGCGGTCGTGGCCTCGGGTGGGCTCAGCCATTTCGTCGTCGACGAAGAACTCGATTGGATGGTGCTGAACGGCCTTCGGGACAAGGACGCCGAAATGCTGATGAGCGTCCCTCGCAACCGGCTCTACTCCGCAGCATCCGAGACGCAGAACTGGATCACCGTCGGCGGCGTGCTCCAGGATACCGGCCTTAACTTCGAGGTCGTCGACTACGTGCCCGTGTACCGCACGCCTGCAGGAACCGGAGGCGGATGGGGATTCGGCCGTTGGATGTAACAACGGCGCCGTTACTGAGAGAAGGCCCGGCCCCGTGCCGGGCCTCTTCTTGGAGCGCGGGTTTGGAGGGAAAGAGGTCATGAAAATAGGCATCGGCCTTCCAACCGTATTCGCCAGCAACCAGGGGCCGCTTCTGCTCGAGTGGGCAAGGCGCGCCGATGAGGCAGGCTTCTCTTCGCTCGCCATCCTGGACCGCGTCGTGTACCAGAACTACGAGCCGCTCGTGGCGCTCACGGCCGCCGCCGCAGTCACCACGCGGATCAGACTCGCGACCGCGGTCCTCCTCGCCCCCCTCAGGAACCCAGGCATCCTCGCGAAGCAGGCTGCCAGCCTCGACGCGCTTTCCAACGGGAGGCTCACCTTGGGAATGGCCGTGGGCAACCGGAAGGACGACTTCCTCGCTGCCCCTGCCACGCACACTGACCGCGGCAAGCGGTTTGAGGCCTCACTGGCGATGATGAAGCGTATCTGGGCCGGTGAGGATGCTGGCGGCGGCGTTGGGCCCATCGGTCCTGCTCCCGTGCAGCGCGGTGGACCCGAGGTCCTCATCGGCGGCCGCGCCGAGGTTGCGCTGCGCCGAGCCGGGCGCCTCGGCGATGGCTATATCACCGGCGGCATCAACGATCTGCCTGGTGCTCGTGCCGCCTACGACATCGCACGCGCCGCATGGGACGAAGCGGGCAGGGCCGGCGCACCCCGCTTCGTGGGCTCGCTTGCCTGTGCTATCGGCGACGAGGCCGCTCGGCTCACCGCCGAAGCGACCCAGCACTACTACACCTATCAGTCCGGCCCACCTTCCAACAATCCGCGTGGTACCGAGGCGACCTCTCGCGCCCACAACGTGCCGTCCACGGCCACCGAGATCGCGGAGCTAATCGCGGCGTGCGAAGCAGCGGGCCTCGACGAGATGTTCGTGCGCCCCGGTGGCGTGACCGATCCCGCTCAGGTCGACCTGCTGGCGAAAGCGGTCCTATGAGCGGCCTCGCGTGAAGATTGGCATAGGCACCCCCGGGACCAGCGAGACTCTCGATGGCGCGTTCTTCCTCGAGTACGCCCGCCGCGCGGACAGTGCTGGATTCACGACCCTCACGCACCTCGACCGGCTCGTCTACACCAACCATGACCCGATCATCGCACTCACAGCGGCGGCCGCAGTCACCTCCCGCATCCGCCTGATGACCTCGGTGCTGCTTGCGCCCATGCGCAACGCCGGTGTTCTGGCGAAGCAGGCAGCCACCCTCGACGTAATCGCTGGCGGACGCCTCACTCTCGGCATGGCTGTCGGCAGCCGGCCAGACGATTATGCAGTAGCACCTTCCAACATCCATGACCGCGGCCGTCGCTTCGACGCCCAGCTAGCACACATGATGCGCATCTGGGCCGGCGATGCCGTCGATGGTGCCGGGCCAGTCGGCCCCGTGCCCATGCAGCCGAACAGGCCCGAGGTGCTCATCGGCGGCCGCGTGCCAACAGCCTTGCGCCGGGTCGCCTCCTGGGCCGATGGCTACGTCACCGGCGCGGTGTTCAGCCCCAGCACCGCAAAGGGTATCTACGACCAGGTCGTTGAGTTCTGGAAAGAAGAGGGCAGGGAAGGGTTGCCGCGGTTCGTCGGGACCGTCGCATGTGCCATCGGCGAAGAGGCTGCCATCAAGACCGCTGCCAGCATCGATCATTATTACCACTACCGTGGCACCGCCGACCGAAGCCAGCGACCCGCCTCAGCCGCCGGCGCCGACTCGCGCAACAACATCCCTGCGACGATCCCTGCGATCCGCCAGGTGCTGGCCGCGTGCGAGCAGATCGGCATGGACGAAGTGATCGTGCGCCCAGGGGTGCCGGACATCGAGCAAGTGGATATGCTTGCGGAGCTGCTCGCCTAGGGGGCAGGCCGCCAACTCAAGCTCCCTGTTAGAGAAGCCAGGCCTTCGAGCCAGGCCCTCCTCCCTGCTCGCTGCATGTCCGGCCTGGTGGAAGTGCCGGGTCGTGGGGGAGGTTTCGCACGGTGACCACACCGTGTTCGTCGGCGAGATGCTCGAAGCCGGTGTCCGCGCCGAGGACCAGGCTATCCTGATGCGGGACCACAACCTGAACTACGGCGGCTAGCCGCCGTACCGTGCGCGCGTAACGGAAGAGAGGGTGCCAGATGGCACCCTCTCTTCGCAGACATCTGCTATCCGAGGCCTAGTGCTTCTTGCCGTCGCTGAACCAGACCTGCTCGGTCATGCCACTAGTGTCGGCTCCCCATACGAGGGCCCTTGAGTCGACCTCGGCCCACTCGGCCAACTTCATTCCGTCGCCCGAGAGCTCCGCCTCCACGTCCGGCTTCCCTGGCTGGTAGTCCTTGAACGGTCCACCGATGGCGTCGTAGCCTGGGTATTGGTAGTACTCGCAGGGGAGGACAATCACTTCATTCTCGACAGGGTCGCGGTGCACGTTCATGGGCTCTCCGCCGTCCGCCACGACCTGCATCTGCTCCTCGAGCATCCGGCGGAACATGATGATTCCCACGTCCGTCACCCCCAATCGCTCCGTGGTGCGGTCGGTGATCGCGCCTTGGATCACCCATGCCACGGCATCCTGGGCCACGACATAGTCGCGGACCTGTTTGCCGGACTCGTCGTAGAGCGCACGCTCGTGGAACGGTATCTGCTGCGGGTCTTGCTGGACCTCGCCGTCGTTGTATTGGCGGAAGTTCGTGACCAGATGCATCGTGTGTGTGTCGTCCACAGGCACTCGGAATTCGAGGCCATGGCCGACGCGCAGTATGTTCGGGAACAGGATCGGGTGGCCGATGCGCCAGTGATCGTCATTCTCGGTCTCATTGCCGACCAGCCGGCGTTTGATCACACCGTAGTCCGTGATCTCAAAGGCGATCTTGCGGTGCTCGGCACCGCGGGCACCAACAGCCGCGTTCCACGCGTCCCGGTCCTCCTTGGACTTCATCCGGTTCATCTCCCAGCCGCCCCAGTAGCGGTGGAGCCATTGGAAATGCAGCGGGTCCAGCGAGTTTTCCTGGCACTGCAGCCAGTTGCAGGGCAGCATCACCGACCAACCGTCCTTGTAGCCCTCCCACGCAAGCACGTCGTAGCGAGGTAGCAGTGGTGCCGGTTGCGGGCCGAGGTACGCGAAAATGAACCCACCGAGCTCCTCGACGAGGTATGCCTTCAGCTTCACCTTGTCTTTGAATCGGCTGCCGACCGGCTCGGAAGGTTGATCGAGGCAGTTGCCGTTCACGTCGAACAGCCACCCGTGGTACGCGCAACGGATCCCTTCGGGCTCGGGAACGCCGTAGGACAGATTCGCCTTGCGATGCGGGCACGAGGGCTCGATCAAACCCAGCTCGCCCGCGGCGCTGCGGAAGAGAACGAGATCCTCGCCAAGCAGGCGCACCTCCTTCGTCGGATTCTCATCGCTGAGCTGCGAGCTGCCGCCGACCGGATGCCAGTAGCGCCGCATCAACTCGCCCATGGGCGTCCCAGGGCCGATCTGCGTGAGTTTCTCGTTCTGTTCCTGCGTCAGCATCTTTGCGCTCCTTCACCGATCGGTCCGCATAGCCATTGCCGCCAGTATGGAACGGGCACACCGCCCAATCTAGTCCTTTGCGCGTGCCTATGGCCGAACTACGACGTTGCAGCCTTCTTGAACTCGAAGTCCGGGTTCGTGTAGCACTCCTCGGGCATGCCCGTCTT
>CAZQVD010000132.1:0-6214 GCA_964596665.1 uncultured Dehalococcoidia bacterium | reverse complement strand
TACTGAGGGCCTCGCATGTATGCCAGAGTGACGCAGTTCAGCGTGAATCCGATACAGATCGATCTGGGCATCGCGCAGGGCGTGTTCGAGCGCCTCGTGGTTCCGGAGATGCGCAAGCAACCGGGGTACGAGGGCTGCTACCTGCTGCGCACACCCGAGGGCAGAGGGCAGATCATCGCCCTGTGGGAGTCCGAGGAGGCTGCCATCTCCAGCGAGAAGAGCGGGTTCTACGCAGAGCAGGTCGAGCAACTGTTGCCCTTGCTCGGCGGTGGCGAGCTGGCGCCGGACCGCGAGTACTACGCGGTGTCGTTCGCCGACCATCCTGTGGAATAAGGCCTCGATCGGCGCGCTGTGGCTCGGTGCCCGCTAATCCTCGACCTGCACGGTCTCCCCGCCCTTCCGAGTGATGGTGATGTGGGCGAAGGTCGTGCCCGCCAGCGCGCCATGCCAATGCCGCTCGCCCTGGGGGGCGAAGATCACGTCGCCGGCAGACACAGTCACCTCCTCAGACTCGGTCGCCACCATGCCCGTGCCATCAGTAACAATTAGGAGTTGGTCCGATTCGTGGTAATGGAATTTGTTCTTGATACCATTGCCGAAGCTCACGACGCTCGCATTGAAGTCGGTGCTATCGGGAGCCAGCTGTTGGCGTGAGACGTCTTTGCCGGTGAAAAGTGGACTATCCACGGGTTCCTTGGGGACGTCGGCGATCTTTCTGACCTGCATGACTTGTATCCTCCTTTGGTCAGGATGCTCGCAGCATAGACCACAAGGGTCCATGGTTTAATCCTTAAGGGTGGCGCGGTCTGGATGCTAGCGCGGCGCCGCTCGTGTGGTCCGGGTGGGATGGAGCGAATCATGGAGCAAGAACCCAGCATCGACCGCACGACCAACGAGCCCGTGTACCGGCAGCGCTTCTCCGCGCTCCAGATGCACGTGCTCGACCAGCTCATCCACGCCGCTGCACTCAAGCAGGTGCTCGCCAGCGCAAGCCTGAGTAGCGCAAACTGCTCCGGTTCCTCGACACAATGCTGACGGCGCGCTATCAGGATTGCCGGGAACAGTGCATGGCCTCTGCGGCTCGCGGGGTGCTGGAGTACCTCGAGAATCAGCAGGCCTAGCTCCGTTGCACTTGCCTGCTCATGCCTCTGGAAACGCCTCCAAGTGCTCGGAGAGTTGGTCCAGGTGCATGACGTCGGCGTACTTGTGGTGCATGTCGAACAGGTTGATCTGGTGCGACAGCAGGCTGCGGTCGTACGTGGCCTCCTCGACGACCACGACATGGAAGCCATAGGAGTACGCGTCGGCCACCGATGCACGGACACACCCGCTGGTGCTCTCCCCACAGACGATGACCGTATCGATCCCGTACTGGGTGAAATGTGCCACCAACGGAGTGCCAAAGAAGCCGCTCGCCCGTTGCTTGTAGATCATCAGATCGTCATTCTCGGGGTGAAAAGCCTCGAATATTCCCGTCGGGTCATCGCCCACCTGCCCTGGCCGCCGGTTGGTTGTTGGCGCACGGTGAGGCCTGGCGTTGGCGCGATTCTCGGTAGTGGTGTAGGCGATGGGAAACCCACGGGCGCGGGCCAGCGCGAAGAGCTGCTTAGTCGGCTCGATGGCGCTCCACGCGTATTCTCCGCAGGCGCTGGGGAACTCCTTCGCGACTTCGTGTACCGGGCGCGCACCTCCAGCGTAGGCCATGTTGTAAAGGTCAATGGCGAGCAGCGCCGGCCTCCGGCCGACGAATAGCTCCCGGCGGTAGTGGCTGTAGAGCTCCAGGTCCTCGGCGCTCACCACGTCTTTCCACGCATGGTCCTCGAAATCGCGTGTCATCGTGTTCCTCCAGGAACCGTTGGGCGGTTGCTCGTGGGCTGGCGGTCCGTGTTTCGGGTCGCGGCGCGCATTGTA
Organism: uncultured Dehalococcoidia bacterium; assembly: GCA_964596665.1. Lineage (GTDB taxonomy): Bacteria > Chloroflexota > Dehalococcoidia > Lucifugimonadales > Australimonadaceae > CAZQVD01. Next base: position 4,303 of record CAZQVD010000132.1, on the reverse strand, counting down.
ACGCGGCCACAACCGTGGTTGCTCGAGCGTTGAATGGGCTCGGACTGGCCGCTGAAGGGATATCACGCAGACAGCCATCCAAAGAGGCGACGCATGGCACAGGCAACCATGGTTGAACACAAAACCGTTCAAGGACGAGGCGCCGGAGATGAACCAGCATCGGGGGAGAGCAACATCAACGCGGGCACGGGGATTGCGGGTTCGGCACGGCCCCCGACCGTACCTGGGCCTCGCCACCGATCTCGTGGGCGAAGCTGAAGCCCATGCCGATGGCGCGGCGATCGCAACGAAAAGACTGCGGAGGTAGCGGCCAGACGCCGTGGTGGACACCCATTGCTGATGAGGTACCATCCCCGCAGGTAGACCAGCACAAAGGGGAACTGATATGGCAACGCTCGAATTCGGCGCCTGGGGCTCCGTCAAGCATTACGATATCGAGAACAACTATGGCGGAGTGGCGGCGGATGCTTACGAGGAGCACATCCGCCAGGCCCGCCTCATGGACGAGCTGGGCTACAAGTACTACTGGATCATTGAGCACCAGGCCTCCTACGTGGGAGCCATCACCTCCCCCACCGTGTTCTTGACGGCCGTGGCCAGGGCTACGGAGCAGTTGCACATAGGGGCGATGATCTGGGTGCTGCCGTTCCACAACCCGATCCGCCTCGCCGAGGAGATCGCCACGCTCGACCACCTGTCGCATGGGCGCGTGGAGTTCGGCACGGGCCTGGGCACGCACGAGCATGAGTTCATCAGGATGGGCCTGGACTACTACGCCCGCCGAGAGATGGGCGAGGAATCGCTGGCGATCATCGAGCGCGCCTGGACGCAGCCTGAGGTGACGTACAAGGGCAGGTTCTGGTCGTTCGACGAGATGCTGCCAAGGCCGCTGCCGTTCCAGAAGCCGCATCCGCCGATCTGGATCGCCGCACACAGCCTTCGGGCCTTCGAGTGGGCCGCCGAGCGCAACAACGATGTTGCCACGAACATATCGACCGACGACCACATGGTCGAGAAGTTCGCGCACTACAAGAAGATCTGGGAGGAGTGCAATCATCCAGGGCCGATGCCTCGGCAGTTGCTAGTTCGGCCGGTCCACGTCGCCGAGACCGACGCCAAGGCGCGCGAAGAGGTGGAACCATACTTGCAGGAGTCCATGGGGCTGGGCCGCGACATGGTTGCCAACACCAGGATTGGCATGGGCTCCGACCCAAGGGGCAAGGGAACGGACAATACGCGCTACACGCGTGCCAACGGCCGGGTGTTCGCCGAGGCGCGCAAGTCGTACGACTTCTGGATTGACAACGGGCTCGCGCTGGTCGGCAGTCCGGAGACGGTGGCGCGTCAGCTCAAGGAGAAGCAGGATCGGATTGGATTCACGGCGTTCGCCGCGAATCATCACATCGGCGCGATGCCGTCCGAGCTGGTCGACAAATCGATCACGCTCATGGCCAAAGAAGTGTTTCCAGCGTTCGACCAGCCCAAGGGGCCGGTGGTGCCGGAGAGCCTGGCGGAGCTACGCATCAACGGCCCTGCTCACATCGGGATGGCCCCCTAGGGGCGCATGCCACTGTACGCATCTTCGATGCGCTTCAGCTCGTCGTTGCCCTGGCCGCCGTAGTACTTGGTCATCTCTTCGATGTACGGTAGCGTGCTGAGGTAGCCTGCCGCAGAGCCAGTGGCGTTGAGCACCTCCAGCAACGCGCGCTGCGCACAGAGCGCGGCGATCTGCAGCATGCCTGGCATGACGGCGCAGCTTGCGCCCGCCGCTTCGTACTCCTGTAGCGTCATGTTGCGCGGCAGCACGCCCAGCGATTGCTTGCCGTTGAACGCTTCCGTCAGCAGCAGGGTTCCCTCTGCATCGTGGGACGAGAGCCATCCGACGTCGGCGCCGGCTTCGAGACAAGCTTGGAGACGCTCGATCTTCTCCTGCGGGTCGGGTATGTCGCACCGGGCAATGATTATCATGTTCTCGTCGGTACGCGCGTCCAAGGCGGCGCGAATCTTGTCCACCATCTCTGGGGTTGAGATGAAGGCGCCGGTGATGCCCTGGTAGGTGGGACGCTTGGGTGTGAGCTGGTCCTCTATGTGGATGGCGTCGGCGCCCGCGCGCTCATACTCCTTCACGGTCCGCACGACGTTGACCGCGCCGCCGAACCCGGTGTCCGCGTCGGTGATAAGCGGAAGATCGACGGCGGAATCTATGGCGGCGATGCGGTCCACCATCTCGGTCATGGTAAGGATGCCCGCGTCAGAGTAACCAGACGTACGGTGGGCGATGCTGCCCGACACGTGCACGGCGCCGAAGCCGAGCGACTCGATCAGCCTGGCAGTGAGCGGATCGCCGGCGCCGGGGGCCCCGACGATCTGGGGTACGCTCATCAGCTTGCGCAGCAATTCTCTCGACGCGGTGGGTGCGGCCATGATTGCTTCTCCCTGTTCCCCTAGCTGGGCCGCGGTACTGTACTGGGCGTGGGCGGCATGTACAATCTCGCGACCATGATCATCGACATCCACGGGCATTACACGACCGCACCTCCGGAGCTTCGCGCATGGCGGCGGCGCCAGATCGACGCCGCGGGCACGCCGTTCACGGAGCCGCTGACCATCGGGGACGATCAGCTCGTAGAGACCATCACCAACGGCCAGCTCCGCCTTCAGCGGGAGAGGGGGACCGACGTGGCGCTTTTCTCGCCGACGGCGGCGGGCATGGCGCATCACTACGGCGATGAGGCCACGAGCATCCAATGGACGCGCACGGTCAACGACCTGATCCACCGCGTGTGCACGCTGTTTCCGGACAGCTTCATCGGCGTCTGCCAGCTTCCGCAATCGCCCGGCGTTTCGCCTGCGAACTGCATCGCCGAGCTCGAGCGCTGCGTCGAGACCATGGGGTTCGTAGGGTGCAACCTGAACCCGGATCCATCCGACGGGTACTGGACGGATCCTCCGCTGACCGACCCTTCGTGGTACCCGTTGTACGAGAAGATGGTGGAGCTCGAAGTGCCGGCGATGCTGCACGTGAGCATGTCGTGCAACCCGAACTTCCACGGCACGGGAGCGCATTACCTCAACGGTGATACTGCTGCCTTCATGCAATTGCTGACGTCGGATCTATTCAGAGAGTTCCCAACGCTGAGATTCGTGATCCCACACGGTGGAGGAGCTGTCCCTTACCACTGGGGACGCTACCGCGGCATCGCGCAGGACATGGGACGTCCTCCCCTCGGCGAGTTGCTGATGAACAACGTGTTCTTCGACACGTGCGTCTATCACCAGGCGGGCATCGATCTGCTGGTGAATGTGGTCGGCGCCGACAACGTGGTGTTCGCATCAGAGATGATTGGTGCGGTGAAGGGAATCGACCCCGAGACCGAGCGGTATTTTGACGACACTAAGCCGTACATCGACGCCGTGCCTGGCCTGAGCGAGGCGGACAAGGTGAAGGTGTTCGAAGGCAATGCCTTGCGGGTATACCCCAAGCTGGCAGCGCGATTGAAAGACCCCGCGGCCTAGGGGCCGCCGTGCGAATCCGATAGCGAGCAGCAAGAGGTGACAGATCATGCGGATGTACCTGGCCGGTGAGTGGGTGGAGCGAGCCGCGAAGATAGCGGTTCTGAACCCGTACGATGGATCCACGGTGGACTCCGTCCCCAGCGCGAGCCTTGACGACGTCGAGAAGGCACTTGCATCGGCTGAGGCCGGCGCGAGGGCCATGGCCAGCCTCACGGCTCACGAGCGATACGCGGTGCTCCATCGCGCAGCCGACCTACTGGTCGAGCGTAGCGAGGAGATCGCGCAGACCATCACGCTGGAAGAGGGGAAGATCCTCGCCGAAGCACGCGTGGAGGTGCAGCGAGCCGTCCAGACCATCACCGTTTCCGCCGAAGAGGCGAAGCGACTCTACGGAGAGACGGTGCCGCTAGATGCGGCGCCCAGCACCATGGGCCAGCTTGGTTTCACCCTCCGTGTGCCGTGCGGGGTGGTAGTCGCCATCAGCCCCTTCAACTTTCCATTGAATCTGGTCTGTCACAAAGTGGGCCCGGCGCTGGCCGCAGGCAACGCGGTCATCGTCAAGCCGGCCAGTGGCACGCCGCTCACGGCCTTGAAGCTCGTTGAGATACTCCTGGAGGCGGGGTTGCCGCCGACGGGAGTGCAGGCGTTGACGGGTCCGGGTGGCGTCATCGGCGATGTCGATCCCGACCGCGATGGACTCACCAACGATCAGGAAGAGCGTCTGGGCACAAATCCCTGTGACCACGATTCCGACGGCGACGGGGTCGTCGATCCCGCCGAGGTCCGC
>CAZQVD010000131.1:5537-6226 GCA_964596665.1 uncultured Dehalococcoidia bacterium | reverse complement strand
CGCAGCCGCCGGGGCCCGCAGGGCGGCCACGTGCTCGCCCGCGCCGCCGCGGACATCTCGCTCAACGACGTCGTGGAAACACTCGAGGGACGCACCGCACCCCTCGACTGCATCGAGGATGCGTCCGAGTGCTCCTTGGCGCAGGCGTGCTCCCAGCGCGACATCTGGAAGGACGTCGAGGACGCGATCCGCGAGGTGCTCAACACCACGTCGGTCGGCGACTTGGCCGATCGCCAGAAGCGGGCTGTCGCCTAGCGGGGTAGCAGGTACGCTTTTCCGAGAGCGAGCACTAAGGTAGAGTAATGAGCGGCGTGGTCGGCCGACCGCGCCGCCTCGTAACGCCAACGGGGCCCTAGCCATCAAACGAACACGCGGTGCGGTCAGCGATGCTGACTCGTCGCCGAGCCGGCGCCCCATCGCGGGGCCAACGGCCATGCAGGAGTACGAGGCATGACCACCGCACCGCAACTGACGCCTGAGCAGGTCAAGCGCTACAGCCGCCACATCATCATGCCCCAGATCGGCAGCAGAGGTCAGCGGAAGCTGATCGATTCCAAGGTGCTGATCATCGGCGCCGGCGGCCTCGGAGGCCCCGTGGCCGTCTATCTCGCCCTCGCGGGCGTAGGCACCATCGGCATCGTCGACTTCGACGTCGTCGATCTCAGCAACCTCCAGCGCCAGGTGCTGCA
>CAZQVD010000131.1:0-5527 GCA_964596665.1 uncultured Dehalococcoidia bacterium | reverse complement strand
GCAAGGCCGGGTCGATAATGGCCTGGGCACCGGGCTGTCGATCGGCACCACCGGTTACATGGCCCCGACGACGCTGATCGGCCCCGAAGGCGGGCTGAAGGTGATCGACGGGGTGCGCTTCGACTTCATGGATGCCGCGGGCACCGAGGCTCCGGCCGAATTCCTGTTCTACCTGCCCGATTTCAAGGTGCTGCACACCACCGAGGCGGTAGGCCTACCGAAGGTCGAATCCGCCACACGGACGCTGGCGCGCTACAACCCGGGCGTGCACATCGCTACCCACGAGTACCCGATCACCGCTGAGAACGCGATGGAGCTCATCTCCCGGTACGACATCATCGTCAACGGCGCGGATAACTTCGCCACGCGCTACCTGGTCAACGATGCGGCGTACCTGAACGGCAAGACGCTGGTGGATGGAAGCATCCTCATCTTCGATGGCCAGGTGACCACGTACGAGCCCGGCAAGGGCTGCTACCGGTGCTTGTACCCCGAGCCGCCTCCGCCAGGCATGGTGCCCAACTGCGCCGAGGCCGGCGTGCTTGGAGCGCTGACCGGCACAATCGGCAGCATCCAGGCGACAGAGGTCGTGAAGATGATTCTGGGCATCGGCGACCCGCTGGTGGGCAGATTACTCCTCGTGGACGCACTCGCGATGGAGTTCCGGGTGGTGAGAACCCGCAGAGACCCCGCGTGCCCGCTGTGTGGCGACGAACCGACGGTGACCGAGCTTATCGACTATGAGGTGTTCTGTGGGCTCGCCCCGGCGCCTGAAGCCGAGGGCGTCGCCGCCGGCCACTAAACCGGGAGCCCGGCTCCCGGAAGGCAGGCCCATGCACAGCGCCAACCTGATCGGCGCCATCGGCAACACGCCGCTGGTGGAGCTACCGACCTACAGTCCGAAGAGCGGAGTCCGCATCTTCGCCAAGCTGGAGGGGAACAACCCGACCGGCTCGGTGAAGGATCGCATCGCCCGCTCCATGGTGCAGGCAGCCCTCGACGATGGATCGCTGACCAAGGACCGCGTGCTGATCGAGCCAACCAGCGGCAACACCGGGATCTCCCTCGCCATGGTTGCCGGGCGCCTGGGGTATCGCTTCACCGCGGTCATGCCCGACAACGTCAGCCCCGAGCGGACCGATCTGCTACGCGCCTACGGTGCGGAGATCGTCCATTCGCCTGGCAGCCAGGGCTCGAACGGGGCGATCCCCGTGGCCCAGGAGATGGCGGCCCGAGACCCGGCCTACCTGATGCTGTTCCAATACGGCAACGAGGCGAACCCTCGGGCGCACTACGCGACGACAGGCCCCGAGATCATCCGGGACCTGCCCGAGGTGACGCACTTCGTCGCGGGCCTCGGCACGGGTGGCACACTGATGGGCACGGGCCGCAGGCTCAAGGAGTTCAATCCGGCCATCGAACTGATCGCGGCGGCGCCGGAGCCCGACGACCAGATCCAGGGCTTGCGCAGCTTGGAGGACGGGTTCGTGCCGCCCATCTTGGACCTGAGTCTGCTGGATGCGCGGATCATGATCGGCGGTGAGGAGTCGTTCGAGACGACCGCCGCGGTGCTGCACCGGGAAGGGCTCTTCGTCGGTGTCTCCTCCGGCGCGGTGCTGGCGGCGGCCGTGCGGGTGGCGAGCCGCATCGATCGGGGCAACGTCGTCTGCCTGTTCGCGGACGCCGGCTGGAAATACCTCAGCACGGGGCTATGGTCACGCAGTTACAGCGACGTCCGATCCTTCGTCGAAGGGAAGGTGTGGTGGTAGTGCCCGGGGGAGTCGTCACGAGCCGCTCGCGGGGCCACTGCTGATGCGGGAGCCATCCAGGTACTCCATCCGAGTGGTATGCGCCGGGCCAGGGCCTGCCGAGGCGTTGGTCTCGTGTCTGGAGGCGGAAGGGGTCGCGTTCTCGGTAGCCGAGGACGACGAGGCTCCCGGTCTGCTCCAGGTGCCTCCGGATGCCGTGGTGCTTGACCTAACCCAGGCCAATCGCCGCGTTGCCGAGGCCCTGGCGCAACGGACGGAGAGCAACGCGGCCCCCGCCATCGCTGCGATCTCGGCGGAGCACCTGCGGGTGCTCGAGCCTCCGCTCGCCAGCGACGAGGTAATCGTCGTCCCGTGGCCGCCGGGCGAGCTCTCCCTGCGCATCGCCCGACTGGTCGAGAAGCGGATCCCCGCTGACGCGCCCGGCATCGTGCGCGCGGGCGACCTGGTCATCGACACCAATCGCTACGACGTGTTCCTGGCGGGCAGGGCCGTCCTGCTCACCTTCAAGGAGTACGAGCTACTGAAACTCCTCGCAAGCAACCCGGGCCGTGTGTACAGTCGGGACGCGTTGCTCGAGCAGGTCTGGGGCTACCACTATTTCGGCGGCACCCGCACCGTAGACGTGCACATCCGCCGGCTGCGCAGCAAGATCGAGGACGCCACGCATACGTTCATCGACACGGTGTGGAACGTCGGCTACCGGTTCCACGGCTAGGAGCGCGCGAGGGCCTCATACCCACAGAATGCCGACCACGGTGCGCCTCCCGGAGGCGTGGTGCGGCGCAACTACTCTGGCGCCTGGATCTTGCTCTCGACGATCCTAGGGTCAAGCATGGCATTCATCGACCTTACTGCCGTGAACGTGTCGCTTCCCGTGATCCAGGAGGACTTGGGCGCCTCCATCACACAGCTCCAGTGGGTGATCGAGGCCTATGCGCTCTTCCTCGCGGCCCTGCTGCTCGTCGGCGGCACGCTGGGGGACCGATTCGGCAGGCGCCGTGCGTTCATCTGGGGAATCGGGCTCTTCATGGCCTCGTCGATCTGGGTCGGCCTGGCACCGGACCTGACGCAGGTGATCATCGCGAGGGCGCTGCAGGGCGTCGGCGCTGCAATCTTCGTGCCGGGGAGCCTGGCGCTCATCGGGGCGTGCTTCACCGACGACGAGCGCGGCAGAGCCATCGGGACATGGTCGGCGGCGAGCGCGCTAACCACGGTGATCGGACCGTTGCTCGGTGGATTCCTGGCGACGAACTTCTCATGGCGCTGGGTGTTCTTCATCAACGTGCCTATCGCAGTCATCGTGATCGTTATCGCGATTACCCGTGTCCCGGAGAGCTGCGACGACGAGTCGGGTAGTCGGCTCGATTGGGCTGGCGCCGTACTGGCGACGGTCGGGCTGGGTGCACTGGTTTACGGGCTGATCGAGGCGGCGAACCTGGGCTTCGGCCATGTGGGCGTCATGGTGTCTCTGGCGGCTGGCGTGCTCGGCATCGCAGCATTCGTGATGCGCGAACTGCGAACCGAGCATCCGATGATGCCACTGGGCATTTTCCGCTCCCGGAATTTCTCGGGCGCCAACGTTCTGACGTTCCTGTTGTACGGTGCATCGGGCGGCAACATGTTCTTTTTCCCGCTGGTGCTCGTGCAGGTTCGTGGCTATTCGGCGGCGGAGGCGGGTGCGGCGTTCTTACCGTTCGTGTTCTTGATAGCGACCATCTCCCGCTGGGCCGGAGGCCTGGTGGTCAAGGTGGGGGCCAAGCTACCGCTGGTGGCGGGCCCGACGATTGTGGGCGTGGGATTCCTGCTCTACGCCCGCCCGGGCCTCGAGGGTAGTTATTGGACGACGTACTTCCCAGCGGTGGTCGCGGTCGGGTTCGGCATGGCGATCACCATCTCCCCCCTTGTGACCACGGTGATGAGCTCGGTCGATCAGCGACAGTCGGGTCTGGCATCCGGCGTCAACAACGCCGTGACTCGTCTCGCCAGCCTGGTGTCAATCGCACTGTTCGGCCTGATGGCGCTGGCCCTGTTCAATGCCGGATTCGACGATCGCCTGGTGGACATCGGCGCGAGCCCCGAGATCGTGCAACAGCTCGAGAGCCAGCGCGTGAACCTCGCCGGAGCGCAGATCCCCGACGACCTCCCCGCTGAGAAGCACGCGGCCGTACAGCGGGCGATACACGAGTCGTTCGTCGATGCCTTCCGGGGTGTCTCGCTCGTGTCTGCGGCACTTGCTTTCGCCTCGGCACTGGTCGCGCTGGCTGTGGTTGGCCGACTCCCTCGGCCTGAGGGCGCCCCTTAGGTCGTTGCCGGAATCAGGGGCGCGGCGTAGAATCGGTCCGCCTAGGAGGTGCGTGGTGCCGCTATACGAATACGCCTGCCCGACGTGCAAGTCAGCGTTCGAGAAGCTTCGCCCGATGAGCGAGGGTGCCGAGGCGCACTGCCCGACGTGCGGTGCAGTATCCCGTCGGTTGGTATCGCTGTTCGCGGCTCCGGTCCACGTTGGCGTGGGAGCAAGCTCCGCGGCCGACATGCCGGTCTCCAATTCGTGCTGTGGCGGTGCATGCGGCTGCGGCTGATCCTCTCTTCTTTGTCTCCTTCGGGCTGCGTCGTCAACAACGCATTGACCTCTTCCACTCGATCTGGCATTACGCACATGCCGTGGGGAATGAACGAATCGTGCCCCCACATCCCGTAGCCGCCCATCCGCGGTTTCACGAGCCTGGGGATGCCCTCCTCCAGGAGGATGCCCGCCAAGAGCCGGGCGAGCATCTCGTTAGGAAATAGTTCCACAGGCTCTTCCACGCTACGCCCGCCCCATGCCTATGTCTGCACCCCGTCGGCGGTGGCGCGATGGCGCCTGCCCGTGAGCCGTGGCAACGCGAATCCCGCCGCGACCAGCACCCCAGCCTCGAACAGCGTGAGGATCCCGATCAGCATGGTCACGTCGTACCAGAAACCGAAAGGGAACACCCGCACCAGGAAGTCAGTTCGGGTGTCGAAGAGGAAGTTGCCCTGGGGAAACCCGATGTAGTGGAAGAGCAGGAACACCTGGTCAAAGGCGACTAGGGTTGCGAGCCCGACGACGGCGATGGTCCCGGCGGTGATGAGCCCGCCCCGCTTGGCCCATGTAGCGAAAACCCCCAGCGATGCCCTCCGGAACGTCAGCACCGCGGCCGCCGCTACGATGAGCAGGAAGAGGGCCGCCGCCGCCTGGACGCGATAGGTCTTCAGGAACAGCTGTTTCACGTCGGCCATGTGGGAGGCCTCGTCCTCCCCGAACAGGCTCCGCTCCACGCCGTTCACCAGCGCGATCACGCGAAGCGGTTCCTCGTCTGACCCGAAATAACGTTGGATCTGGGCGCCGACGTCATGTAGGCCTTCGGGCGTGATGGCGGTCCGAGCGACCACGTTGTTGCGCTCGAATAGAGCGTCGTAGACCGGGAGGCTGTTGGCGACGAAGCGGGTGTTGCTGGTGATTACCAGCAGCATCAGCGCGACGGGCACCAGCCAGCCCAGGATCGACCACCGCAGCGCCATCGCATACTCCCTCACGCCGGCCATTGCCCCCCATGCTTCCCTAGGGCGGCCCGTCTTGTCCAGTCAGTCTCGGGCCTCTGCGGGCCTATAATGCCCGCACCCCCTGCCAGGAGCGTGAGCACGTGGCCGACAAAACAGATGCCCCGGTAACGTTCGAGACCGTATTGGAGACCATGCGCCGCCTGCGCGACCCGGTCTTGGGCTGCCCGTGGGATCTC
>CAZQVD010000130.1:0-6343 GCA_964596665.1 uncultured Dehalococcoidia bacterium | reverse complement strand
TTGCAGCTCAAGAGTTCTCCGCGATCGCAGGCCTCACGGCGCAGCTGCTGGGCGTCCTGAGCTGCGATAGAGCAGGGCAGTGAGCACCAAAAAGCGACGAGCAACAGAGGCCTCAAGTTCATGATCAGCTACCCCAGATCTCTCCCAGAACCCGTTGGAAGTTGCCACCCAGGATCGCACGGATGTGTTCGTCGGTGTACCGCCGCTTGATCAACGCTTCGGCCACGTCGAACATGCGCTTCGGGTGCGCGATCGAGTCGATGTCGATCTTGTCGCGGAAGGCATAGCTGTCCTTGTATCCGGACTTGAGCCGGGCGTACTCCGCCGCGGGCATGTCGTCGTAGCCGTATAGATCGATGTCCGATCCAATGCCCAGATGCTCGATCCCAATCAGGTCCCTCACGTGGTCGAAGTGGTCGATGTAGTGCTCGATCGTGGTCGGTTCGTCGCCCTTCACGAAGTTACGGACGCCCGTGATGCCCATGACCCCGCCGGTCTCGGCCATGCGGAGAATCGCCTCGTCCGTCTTGCACCGTGGGTGAGGCGGATTGAGCGCGCGCACGTTGGAATGCGTGTATAGCACCGGCTTGCTCGACACCTCACACGCATCGAGTGTGGTACGGTCTCCCGAGTGTGACACGTCGACCGCCATTCCGACCTGGTTCATGCGCTCTACGATGCCGACTCCGAAGTCGCTGATGCCTCCATCGATGCGCTCGGTGGAGCCGTTCCCGATCATGTTGCGTGTGTTGTACGTGAGCTGGCTCACCCGTTGGCCCAGCTGGTGGAAGTGGTTCACGTCGTCCGGATTGCGGAAATGGGCGGAGTTCTGGACGCCGATCAGGATGCCCGCCCGCCCCGATCCGTGCACGGAGGCCAGGTCGGCGGTGGAATCGACGCGCACGAACACGTCCGGCCGATTCGCGATGATGGAGTTGTAGGTCCCCACGAAGGACAGGACGTTTTGATACGCCTGCTCCGTGGTCGGACCACCGACGCCCGAAGCGATGTGGAATACATCGATTCCGGAGTCGATGAAGGTTTGTATGTCCTCGTCGGTGAGGCCGTCCGCAGCCGCGCCCCAGCGCGCCTGAGTCTCGGAATTCAGGGTCAGTAGGCCGAGCATGTCGATCACGAGCGAGCCCTGCACGAGATCGATCGCGCGGGTGGAATACTCCTGCTGGCTCCACGCGAAGAGGCGGTGTCGACCCACGCGAACGAAGGGAGCGAGCAGGGAGGCTCCAGCAGCAACACCGGCTCCCCGCAGGAGCGCATGCCGGGACAAGCTTCGGTTGGTCAAAGAGATCACTCCGATCCGGCCTAGAGGCAGTTGACCCGTGCGACCATCTCACGCCGATCTGGTTTGTGCAAGTCGCTGTCAGTACGATTCTCATCGGTCTGGAGCCGTCGCCTTTTGTGCAACCGGGAGGAGAACAGTGCATGAGTCGGTCGTCTCGCGGGCGGCATGGTCGACAAAGGCGTCGGCCCATGTCGTGCGCCAGGTACTGGCCCAGGTTGAGGTTCTGGCCCAGGCCTTGCCATAGTGAAGCGCCTGCTGGCGCGGCCGGAGGTCGCGCTCTTCGTGCTCGTGCTCGTTCCGTACGCCTTCTTCTATCAGGGGGGAGGTTGGAACCAGAACTCACGCTTCGATCTCGTGCGCGCGATCGTGGAGCAGCGCACGTTCGAGATCGACAGCTTCACGTGTGCAAACCCGCACGCCGAGGACGTTCCCGGTCATCTGAATACCGGTGACGTGAGTTGCCGCGGGCCCAACGGGAGATGCCAGGTGGCCAGCGAGCCGGGTGAACGGACCTATTGCGACAAGGCTCCAGGCGTGTCCTTTCTGGCGGTACCGGCGTACGTGGTCGCGTACCTGGTGGCGGGTAGGGGACCGGAGCCGCCAGGCCCCGGCTATCTGGCCTGGTCGTCACACCTGGTGACGATCTGGGCGGAGGGTGTACCGGCAGCGGTTGCGGTGGCGATGGTCTTCCTCTTGCTCGGCACCCTCGGGGTGGGCACGCGCACACAGGTGGCGGTCAGCCTCGCGTACGGGTTGGGAACGCTCACGTTCCCCTATGCCACGCTGCTGTATGGCAACTCGCTGGCGGCGGCGCTCCTGGTCATCGTCTTCGCTCTGCTGGTGCGTGCCCGCCTGGGCGATACCAGCACCGAGCCCGCTCGGCTGTCCTGCATAGGCTTCCTGCTCAGCTTCTCGATCGTGGTCGAGTATTCCGCATTGCTCGGGGTGGTGCCGCTGCTGGCATACGCGGCCTGGTTCGTACGACCGCTGCCCCGGCTCGGATGGGTGGTTCTGGGTATGGTGCCGCCGGGACTAATGCTGGCGGCCTACGACTGGGCGGCTTTTGGCGGGCCTCTCACGCTCTCCTATGAGTACTCGGTGTTCGGCTACCGGCAGCAGGCGTTCTTCGGACTCGGGCTTCCCGCTTGGGAGGCGATGCGCGGCATCACGGTCGGAGCCTTCCGGGGGCTGTTCTTCGGCGCGCCCTGGTTGCTTCTGGCCATCCCGGGTGGGGCTTGGTGGGTACGCCGCGGCGGAGCTCGCGCCGAGATGGGTGTGTGTGCCGCCGTCGTTCTGCTGTTCTTCTGGCTCAACTCCTCGCTCGCGGACTGGCAGGGTGGCTGGGGAATGGGCCCACGCTTTCTAGTGCCGGCGATCCCGTTCATGGCGATCGCTGCCGCTGGGCTGGGGCCGCGCTTCGTCGAGGCGAGGCGCCCGCGGCTGCGCATGCTGGGCTGGGCCGCATCAGCGGGAGCAGTGGGCTACTCGGCCTTCATGATGTTGGCGGGCACGGCTGTAAAGCCGGAGGTCCCGCTTACGGTTCCTGAGCCGTTCAGCCAGTTCTTGTTGCCGCTGTTCTACACCGGAGAACTCGCCGTCAACACACAGAGCATCGATGCCGGCGAAGCGGGCGATCGGCCTCGACAGCCTCGCCTCGCTCCTGCCGTTGCTGGCGCTGATGACCGCGGCCGGGGTGTGGTTGTGGTGGACGCTTCGCCCGGATGCGTCCTCCGGGACGGCACGTTGACCGAGACCGAGATCAAGACGGAGACCGGGGCCGAGACCGGGGGGATCTCTTGGGTCGAGCACCCGGGAGTCGGGTTGTTCTTGGCCTCCTTCCTGGCGCTCTTCCTCGAGCTCCCGATCATCCGCTGGGTCCCTTCGGTGGTCCGCATCGTCGCGTACTACGGCAACGTGATGCTGCTGTCCTCGTTCCTTGGGCTCGGGTGCGGCGTGTTGCTGGCACGGAGGAAGCTTCGCCTACAGCGGCTGTTCGCTCCGCTGCTGCTGCTTCTCGTGGCCAGTTTGAGCTTGCTGGCCGGGGTCCGCTTCACGCAGGGGCCGGACGAACTCCGTTTTCTGTTCGAGGGCGGGGCCATGACGACGACGCTGCCGATCTTCTTCGCGGGCATCGTGTTCTCGTCGACCTTCCGTGAAAGCGCGGACACCGGGTTCTCCTTCGGCAGCAATATGCTGGGCGCCATGTTCGGGGGCCTCGTCGAATACCTGGGCATGATCACGGGCAGCCGCGCCCTGTTGTTGGTCGTGCTCGGCTTCTACGCCGCGAGCCTCACGGTTCGTTGGTTGGGGCTGCGCGCCCAAAGCGGCGGTGCAGGGGCGGCAGGCGGCTTTCAGGCCTCCGCGACGTCCTCGAACAGCGCGATGATGTGATCGGGTTGCCCGCTAACCGTGCGACGGATGGTATCGTCGCTCGACATCGCCTGGGGGTTGGGCCGAATAGGCGTGAAACGGGCTGAAACCACTGAATCCGAACCTATCGCAGGAATGGCCGGACGGGCAGGGATGAGTCTCGGGAGGTCAGTCGTTCTCGGGATCCGGGCGCTTCCTGAGCCGCTTGGTTCCGCCGCGTCTTCGCTTGTCCTGAAGCCGCCTTTTCTTCTCTTTCGCGGGCACGCGCGTGGACACACGGGGCGCGTCATGGTGCAACAGCTCCTCGAGCTTCTTACGCAGTCGTTCCAGGGCCCGAGCGCGGTTGCGGTGCTGGCTACGCTCCTCCCGCGCTACCGCTCGCAGGCCGCTCGGTATGTGGACCAAGCGCACCCCACTTTCGGTCGTATTCTGATGCTGACCGCCGGGGCCCCCGGCCCGGAACGTCTCCACGCGACACTCCGCGAGCAGCTCCGTGTCCGAATCCGGAATCTCAAAGTCCGGCAGGGCCTTTTTTTCCATTGGGAGCCCTCGACTATGGCACCATTTCAGGGATTGGTTAACCTTTTAAGCGCCGTGCTCGCGGCGTTCCCATCGAGCCGATGCCAGACCTCATGATCTTCGAACGTACGGAACAGCATCCGGGCGCCAGGTTCCTCTTGATCCTGGCGAGTTTGGTCGTCGTCGTCTACGGCTTGAAGTATGCGGCGCCCATTCTTCTACCGGCGGCGCTGGCGCTTTTCCTGACCGTTCTCAGTCTCCCGATCATGCTGTGGCTCGTGCACCATCGCGTTCCGGCCGGTTTGGCGACCATGATGACGGTCCTCATGTTCGTTGGAGGAGTTGGCCTTCTCTTCCTGGTGGCGAGTCAATCGGTAACGGACCTCCAGGCCAATCTCCCTAGGTACCAGACCCAGTTGGGGCAACGGCTCACACAGGCGATCACCTGGATCGACGGCAGGAGTGACTCCTTCGAGGTCGGCCCCTACCTCACGACGCTGATCGATCCGACGGCCGTGGTGGACTTCGTACGGGGTTCGATCGGGCGTATCGCCCAGTTCCTCTCGACCACCTTCATCGTCTTCCTGATCATGGCGTTCATGCTCGGTGAGGCCACGGTCTTCCCGGCGAAGATCCGGTACGTGCTCGCGCAGGACGACGGAGATGAGGACCGGCTGGAGAAGGTCGTGACCGAGGTGCAATCGTACCTGAGCATCAAGACGATGGTCTCGCTGGCGACGGGACTGGTGGTCGGCTTTTGGGCGTATGTCATGCAGCTCGAGTTCCCGCTCCTGTTGGGCTTGATCGCGTTCCTTCTCAACTACGTGCCCACGGTCGGGTCGATCATCGCCGCGGTCCCGGCGGTATTCTTGAGCGTGATCCTCTACTTCGATGTGTCGCATGCGGTGGCGGTGGCATTGGGGTACGTCGTGGTGAACGTGCTTTTTGGCAACATCCTCGAGCCCAATCTCTTGGGGCGCCGACTGGGGCTGTCCACGCTGGTCGTGATCCTGTCGTTACTCTTCTGGGGGTGGGCGTGGGGCCCCCTCGGGGCACTGTTATCGGTGCCGCTGACGGTGATGGTGAAGATCTGGCTGGAGAACACACGGGATCTGCGCTGGGTAGCGGTTCTATTGGACAAGTCTCCACCTCCTGTCGCGGCGGGCGGCGGGGGCACGGGAGCAGCATAGCGATGCCCAGAGTCTCGTTCGAAGCGCTGCCGGACCACGGCCGGCTGTGGATCTTTCCGGCTACCGAGGCCCTGAGTTCGGCTCAGTCCGACGCGTTCCTCGCTGAGGTCGACTCGTTCCTCGACGGCTGGGCAGCGCACGGGATCCCCCTGCGCTCGGGCCGCGACTTGAGGGACGACCGCTTCCTGGTGATCGGCGTCGACATAGACGCGGAAGCGCCTTCGGGTTGCTCGATCGACGCACTGGTGAACCGCCTGCGTGCCCTCGGGTCGGAGGTGGGGGCGTCGCTCATCGATCATGCGCCGGTGTGGTACCGAGGGGGTGACGACATTCGTACCGCGTCTCGTGCCGAATTCCGCTCGTTGGCTCAGTCCGGACAGGTGGATCCCCAGACGGCGGTCTTCGACACGAGCCTGACCACCATAGGCAGCTTCCGCGCTGGCAAGCTCGAGAGGCCCGCGGCCGAGACCTGGCATGGAAAGGCGTTTTTCAAGGATCGAGTCGGCGCCTGACGGCCGTAGTCAGCTACCCAGCACGGCCAGGAATCGCGCGGACTCTTCTTCGGCCCAGAATCGCGGCTTGGTAGGTGTGCCCTCGATGAACCCGACGTGCCCTCCTCGGGCATGCCGCGCCATGCTCAAGTGGGGATTCTCGAGCACCGCCTTCGTGGGGATCGAACCCCGCGGCAGGAACGGGTCGTCCTCGGCGTGGAGCAAGAAGGTCGGGACACGGATCGACTGCAAGAAGCCGTTGCTGCTGCACTCCCGGTAGTAGTGCGCCGCGGTGTCGAAACCGTTGAGGGGGGCGGTTGCGCGCGGCGAGATTACCGAGGCACGCCTCGATGCGTCGGTGCGGCGGATCCTCGAAGCCAAGGCGGGGCTTGGGTTGCACCGGACTAGGGCCGTAAGCCTTGACACGGTGCCGCTTATCGTTGGCACCCGTGCCCATATGGCGGTGGCGGCCG
>CAZQVD010000129.1:0-6369 GCA_964596665.1 uncultured Dehalococcoidia bacterium | reverse complement strand
GACCCCGCCACCATACGGCGCGTGGTCAACTGCAACGCCTACGTGGGTGATGCGGACCCGAACAGCGCCTTGGCGCCAACGCTCGGTGCCGCCGGTGGATTGCTGGGTACGCCCGACCAGATCTTCGAGATCATCGAGGCGCACCGGGAGGCGGGCGTGGACACCTTCCACGTGCAGTTCGCCAACGACATCATCCACGAGCAACTTCCCGCCTTCGGAGAGCAGATCATCGCGAAGATGACCTAGCGCTGCTGGGAGATCTGCCGTATGCCCTTGGTCGACGACATGGCGATCGTGAACGCGATCACAGCCAGGCCGCCGACGGCAACCGCGATGGGGGCGCCCGCCACTGCTGCGATCGCACCGATCTGCAGGTTGCCTAGGGGGTGCAGCACGCTGAACTGCATCCCCCAGAAGCCCATGACCCGTCCTCGATACTCATCGGGCAGCTTGCTCTGCATGATGCTCTGAGCGAACACACTGAATAGGTTCTCGGAGCCGGAGGCCAGAAAGAGCAGTACCAAAGCCGGCACGTACCAAGGGATGAACGCGAAGCCGATCAGCGCTAAGCCGAACGCGGAACCCGAGGCAACAATGGTGAGCCTACGTCTGCGCGCCAGGACGCTCACGCTCGCTCCTGCGGCTCCGGCAAGTCCGCCGAGACCGCCGACCGAGTAGAGCACGCCAAGCGTGGCCCCCGACGAGCCTTCCGAGAAGCCAGCCGCGAAGATGGGCAGCATCGCGGTGTACGCCAGACCAAAGAAGGAGAGCACGAAGGCCATCATGAGCAGGAATCCGATGGTCTGGTCCGTGCGGGCGTACCGCAACCCTTCGAACAGGCTCTGGAGTCCACCGCCCGAGGAGCGTTGCACGCGTGGCATACGTACCATGAAGAGCAGGAAGCTGGAGGCCAGGTAGAGCCCGCCAACGAAGTAGAACGCGGCCGCCGGGCCGGTGTTCCCGTTCCCGACGAACTCGATCAAGCTGCCGGCCACGATGGGGGTCACGATGCGCGAAGCTGGGTTGACGGCCGAGGTCATCGCCACGGCGCTGGTCAGATGGCGCCGGTCGATCAGGTGCGGGAAGATTGACTGGCGGGACGGTCCCTCGAAAGCGCCGATGGCGCCGGCCAGGAAGCTGGTTCCCAGGATGTGCCACACGTCCACCCTGCCGGTGAAGATGAGTGTGGCCAGCACCACCCATGTGACTGCCGCGCCGGTGGTCGTCCCAATCATGAGGCGGCGTCGGTCCACCCGATCAGCGACGACGCCTCCCGCCAGGCCGAGCACGAACGCAGGCACGGCCCGAACGAGCCCCAGCAAACCGAGCTGCAGCGCCGAGCCAGTTAGGTCGTACAGGAGCCAGCCCTGCGCGACCATAGCACCCTGCCGACCAGCGACCGCCATGGCGCTGCCGGCCCAGAACAGGCGAAAATCTCGGTAGGCGAGAGCGGCAACGAGGTGGGTGCGGGTTGAGGACACCATCATCAGGGACCTTGCGCCTAGGCGACCTCCACCACGATATTACCGATGACCTTGTCGGACTCCTGCGCCTCGTGCGCGGCGGCGATCTCCTCCAACGGGAAGCGCGCGCCTATGGGATGCCACAGCGCACCGTCGGCGATGGCCTGCGTGATGTCGTCCGTTGCCTGCCGCTTGGCCGCATCCGGCATGCTGTAGACCAGCACGAAACGGAACGAAGCGTTGCGGCGGCTGAAGAACTGGTAGCGCACCACCGGTTCGCGCTCGCGGGTGGAGGCGTAGCAACCCACGATGCCATTGGCCGCCAGCACCTGCTCGGCGACCGGCAGGTTCGCCCCGAAGTCCACATCGACGATGCGGTCGACCACTTTGCCGCTGGTCAGGTCAAGGACGCGCGCGCCTACATCCTCCGTGCGATAGTTCACGACGTGGTCAGCCCCGCCCTTCATCGCGTGCGCCGCCTTCTCCTCGGAGCTGACGGTCGTGATCACCGTGGCACCGGCCCATTTCGCGAGCTGCACCGCGTAGTTGCCGACCGCACCGGCTCCGCCCGTGACCAACACGTTCATGCCGGCAACCGGCCCGTCAGCCAATAGGCAGCGATGGGCGGTCATCACGGGTATGCCGATGCTGGCCGCCTCGTCGAAGCCCACGGAGTCCGCAAGCCGAACGGCGTGCTCGGACGGGAGGGCGGCATACTCGGCCGCCGTGCCGAAGGGGCGCTGCCATTGGCCTTCGTACAGCCAGACGCGCTCGCCGACCCTGCCAGCGTCCACGCCATCGCCCACGGCCTCGATTACGCCCGAGCCGTCGCTGTGCGGCACGATGCGTGGGTACGGCAGCTCGGGGCCACGCGAACCCGTGCGCGACTTCCAATCCGACGGGTTCACGCCAGAGGCGTGCACGCGGACCAGCACTTCGTCTGGACCGGCTACGGGCGTGGGCATGTCGCCCACCTGGAACACTTCGCGGGCCGGTCCGTACTTCTCATACCAAGCTGCTCGCATCGCTCTCGCTTTTCAACTCGCGCAACCCTGGGGTAGCTATCCGTTATTCGCCACTGTAGAGCTCGTAAAACTCGATCCATGTCTCTTCTTGATACTCGCGAAGCTGGCCGAACAACTTATTCAGCCCGTCGGGCGTGGGATTGTCTTCCCGATAGGCGGACATGAGTGCCTCTTCGAGCCACTCCATGTACACGGTGTCCGCAGGCCCTGGCACGGTGCTGCCGCTGATGTAGACCCGCGTTGGCTTGCGCTGGCCCAGGCTCTCGTAGCCCTTGCCAATCTGCGTGATGACCTCCGCCGCCTTGCGGGCAGTCCCCTTCTTCACTTTGAACATGCGTCGTATGACGAACAAGACTATCTCCTCCGCTCGTATTGATCCGCTGGCTCGGCGCTACAGGCTACACGTCGCACTGGACGCCGAACTCCGCGCATGTGGTGCGGAACCACGACACCACCTCGTGGTGCAGCGGTATTCCGTTGGCCTCGCGGTCGGCGCGCATCTCGAACTCCGGCTGGCCCGGAACCAGCACCCGCTCCTGGCCTGCCGCCGGTGGCGTAGCCTGCAGCTCGCGAATCCATTCGTCCATAGTCTGCTTGAAGAGCGCCACGTCGCTGAAGGCATCGATGTTGTACGCGGCGACCATGTGCCGGTAGTTCGCACGCGGGTGGCGAAGGCCAAAGCCGGCGCCCGCGAGCATGCTGCACATCACTTCGACCACGCTGGCCAGGCCGTAGCCCTTGTGCGAGCCCGACTCGCGCGTGCTGCCGAGGGGCAGCAGCTTGAACGGGTCCGGTACGGAAACGGGCTCCATGATGGGCGTTCCGTCGTCAGCTGCCACGATGCCGGGCGGCAGCAGGTTGCCCATGCGCCGAGCGTTGCGAACCTTGTTCACCGGGACGACGCTGGTTGCCATGTCGAAGACGAAATCCTGCTCCTCGCCCGCCGGTGCAGCGTAGGCGATGGGGTTGGTGCCCATGCGAGGCTCACGCCCGAACGTCGGCAACACCTGCGGGCCGGTGGCGGTCATGCACATGCCGACCATGTCGTATGGCAGCGCCAGCATGGCGTGGTAGGCGGCCATGCCGAGGTGGCCCGCGTTGGACATGGTCACCACGCCGACACCTGTCTCGCGCGCCTTCTCGATCGCCAGGCGCATCGCCTTGGGCACGACAATCACGCCGAGTCCTCGGTCGCAATCGATGTTGGCAGTCGCCGGGCGCTCGCGCTCGATCTTCCACTCGGGACGCGGGTTCTGCGTCCCGTCCTGGAAGCGGTCGAGGTAGACCTTCAGCTCGTTGGATACACCGTGGCTATCGACGCCGCGCAGGTCGGCCGTGACCAGCACGTCGGCGGCCTGGGCCGCTTCCTCGACGGGCACGTCGAGCTTCACGAAGAGCCCGGCCGTTGCGGCCCTGAGGGCATCCCCGTCCACACGAACGGCGTCTTCTTCACTGACTTTGAAGCTCTCGGCCATGTGCCCCTCCCCGCTGACCGCGCGACCAGCGGGATTCTACACGGTGGGCGCGCTCGCAAGAGCTACGCGGCCGGCGAACTGAGATCCCGCGTGCGCTCGGTCTCCAGCGCGTGGGTGTCGGTGGCACTAGAGGGTTGCGATCCCCACGGCCGCGACCGCTTCGTCCTCGTCGCTCTTCGCGCCGCTGACGCCGATCGAGCCGACGAGGGTACCGTCAGCGCGGTGGATCGGCAGGGCGCCTTGCCAGGGTATGAGGCGTCCATTCTCCGACATGGCCAGCGCCCGCACCACAGGCTGGTCCCATCGGGCGGTGAGCTCACCGCTGGGGGCGTTGAACGCAGCAGATGCGGCGGCCTTGCCCTGGGAGATGGGGACGGAGCGCCAGAGCGAGCCATCCATGCGAGCCAATGCGATGAGGTCTCCGCGCGGATCGAGCACGGCAATCGCCACCTTGATGCCCATCTCGCCGGCCTTCTCTAGACCTGCCTCTATCATCCGCATCGACTCTTTCAGCGTAAGCGGCTCCATGTGTCACTCCTCCTGCTTGTTCTCGGGTTGGTCGAGCTAGGTCCACTCGGGACGGCTCGCACCTTCGCCTGAAAGCCCCACCTCGACGTCTGGCGTGCGAGGCAACGTATTTCCGTGAACTCTTGGTTACGGGACCCTGAGCTTCGGATCCAAATCCAGCGGCTCTAATACGTGCCGCACACGCGCGTCGTTGTCTCGCCAATCCTTGGATTCGGACATCCAGCGATCGTGGGAATCCGAGGTCACATGGACCTCGTAGGCCGCCTCGTCCACGAACACCTCATGCAGGCACATCACGGTCGGGTCGTCCGTCGAGCGCAATAGCGAATAGCTGATGCATCCGGCCTCGGCACGGCTGTGCTGGACGTGATCTGGGATGCGATTCAGGTAGTCGTCAACATGCTCGGGCTTGATCTTATGGAAACCGATCACCACGTACAAAGGCACACCTCCCAATATGATCCAGGAAGTGTGCCCGATGGACGCCCACGTGTCCATCGGCGGAGGAGCGGCGCTTGCGCTAGGCCTTGGGCCCCTTGCTTTCGATCACCTCGAACGACAGCAATGCCGACCCCGTCCCAACCGGCTGCGAGCCGGATGAGGCGTGGGCGTGGCCATGCTGGAACGCGGGGCTGCGCACCCAGGCTTGGAAGGCCTCTTCAGAAGCCCATCGCGTGTAGACGAAGTAGCGCGTTTCGCCGGCAACCGGCCGCAGGAGCTCGAATCCTTCGAAGCCGGGCATGGATTCCACCTCGCCGGCACGCTGAGCGAAGCGCTTCTCGAGCTCGGCTCCCGCGCCCTCCGGCACCGCGATGGCGTTGATCTTCACGACACTCATTCACACACCTCCTGCCGCATGCCGGCAAGAATCACTCTAGCAGTTCCGAGTCCCAGCGAATGCCGTGAGCCATTCGGTTTTCTATAGGCCCTGATGGAGGTATGCACGCTCAAGAAGGGGCCGTCGTTGTACTGACAATGGTGACATCACATCTCGCCCTACGGCTAAGGGATCCCAGTCATGACCCCAGAGCAGAAATCGCTCGTGCAGAACTTGTGGCTCCAGGTGCTGCAGATCGCCGGCGCCGCGCTCAACCTGTTCTACGGCAAGTTATTCGAGATTGACCCGAAGCTACGGAAGCTCTTCGCAGACGGCCTGATCTCGCAGAAGATAGCGAGCATGGCCGTGATCGGCCGAACCGTGGCGAGCTTGGGTCGCATCGAGTCGATAGTCTCGGAGGAGGAACCCCTCTGTGTTCGGCACGCCGGATACCGTGTCACACCCAACGGCTTCCCCATCGTTGGGCCCGCACTCCTTTGGGCCCCCGGGCAGCATCTCAGAGACGCCTGGACGCTGGGCATCAAAGAAACATGGACCATTGCCTACATGCTGTTGGCCGGCAGGATGATGTCAGCCGGCGACAGCGTCACCGCCTCACCGGCCTCCCCCCAGCGGCTCGCGAAGCCGCTCCTTTTCCCTGGGGGCGGGCCTTATTACGTCAACCGTCCAGCGTCTGCTCCTCGATGCCGGGCATGACCGAAGCCGGCCGCGGCGTGGCGTCGATCGACACCCCCATCTCCTCGACATCGAGCCCCATAATCGCGCACCGCTTCGGCTCTAGATAGTTGGCACGTCCTTCCAGCAGGTGGAACGGCCGATCGTGGCCGGGGTAGATCGTTTGGGCGGCCTCGGTGATGCGCGCGATGCTCCGGCTCGCGTCTGCCTCTGACCAGAACACCAGAGGATTGATGCCACTGAGCGCGACCTCTGAGTTCTGGATCCCATCCCCGGTAACCGCGACCGGACCGTCGGGCGTCTCCACCACCACGGCCACCGTCCCCGCCGAATGGCCAGGCGTATGTATGATGTGCACGCCCGGC
>CAZQVD010000128.1:0-6499 GCA_964596665.1 uncultured Dehalococcoidia bacterium | reverse complement strand
TCCTAGCAGGGTCGCTCACGCGTCCTGCCAGAACCCGGCCCTTCACGACCGGCACCAATGCCCTATCCAAGCTCATGACCCCAATCTAGTCCACGGTGTCGCTGTTGTCATCCGCCATCGTTGGTCGTCTCCCGGCTACCGCCCGATGGGAGGGGGTCATGCCGCCGAAGCACGACCACGCCGCGGTCCCGGGCGCGGCCGTGCAGGGCCTCGCACCGGCCGAGCCGCACGGCCGCGAGCTCCGGATGCCGCTCGCTGGGCACTGTTCTTGGGCAGCTCCGACACGCTGCGCAAGCCCGACAGCTCTCGAGGCGTCAGTTCGCGCACCCTGCCTTTGGCCAGGCCCCCCAAGTCGAGGTTCCCGAGCTTGACGCGCTCGAGCTGGGTGACCCGGCGACCCACCGCGGCAAGGAGCTGGCGCACCTCGCGCTTCTTGCCCTCCACCATCGTTACGCTGTAGCGATTGGGCTCCCCGATATCCGGGAGCCTCCGCACCGACACGGCGCGCGCACGGCCCTCCGGCAGATCCACGCCGCTCACCAGCTTGCGCGCGTCGCCCTGACCCAGGGGATGGTCCACCAGGAAGTGGTACTCCTTGCGGACGCCGTACCGGGGATGCGTGACCCGATTCACCAGCTCGCCGTCGTTGGTGAGCAACATCAAGCCGCTGCTGCGCAGATCCAAGCGGCCCGCTGGCACCAGGCCCGGGATACGCAGCGCCTCCGGGACCAGATCGAGCACCGTGCGCCGCCCGCGGTCGTCGCGCACGGTCGACAGGTAACCGATGGGCTTGTTGACGAGCAGGTAGAGCGCCTTGCCGCTTCCCGCGGTGAGTCCCATATCTCCGATCGCCACACGGTCGCTGGCCTTGATGGACTGGGTGAGGTTCGTGACGGCCTCGCCGTTCACGCTAACGCGGCCCGCGATGATCAGCGCGGCGCATTCCCGTCGCGATCCGGCGCCTGAGCCGACCAGGTATTTCACCAGCGTCAGTGGCATTGCGCCCGACGAGCCGGGCCGCGGTGTGTTGGTTGGACGCGCCATGAGCCAAGGCTATCATGCGCCCACCCATGACAGGAGCAGCCGCCGCCTGCTACAATCCGGGACGCCTCCAGCGACGTGGCCACGGCCTAGTGGAGGCCTCGTTTCACACTCACCACGATGAAGGTTTAGCGCGCATGAGCCAACTGATCGACAAGCTGGAGGAGGCCGCGAATGGCGCGGCTCAGCCGTTGGGATTCGGCGCCGCGCGGCGCGAGCGGGTCGCCGCGATCCTGCTGCTGGGTGCCGTGGAAGCGGGCAACAACGCTCAGGCGAAACTCGTGATCGACGCTGGCATGGACGCGGCCATCGTGCTCGGCAGCAAGCCGGCGAAGAAGGCGGACATAGACAAGTCGGCCAAGGCCCTGAAGGGCCACATCTTCGGCGTGTGGCAAGAGGAGGCTTCGGCCAAGGACGCGGCGGGCAGCGACTTCCAGGTCTTCTCGTCGGACGCGACACCGATCGGATCCCTCGCCGGCGAGGAGCGCACCAACGTGATGCACGTGGTGCCCGAGCTCGACGATAGCCTCCTGCGGACCATCGACCAGCTGCCCGTAGACGCCTTCCTCGTCTCACTCGCTGACGCGGCATCGCTCACGGTGAGCCAACTCATGCGCCTGGCCCGGGTGCGCGGCGTCACGTCCCGGTGGGTGCTCGTGCAGCTCGCCGCCCTGCCAACCAAGGAGGAGTTGGAGCTGCTGCGCGACGCCGGGGTGGGCGGCATCGTGGTCGTGGTGGACGGCCTGAGCGCCAGCGACATCAAGGCGTGCAAGCAGGCGCTGCTCGAGCTTCCGCGGGAGCCGCGTGATCACGGCAAGGGACACTCGTTCGCCACCGTGCCGCAGATGGGCGCCAACGCACCGGCCCGCCGGGCGCCCGAGCCTGAGCCCGACGACGACGACTGGGAAGACGAATAGCCGCGGTCCACGATGCTGCTTTTCAACAGCAATCTGCTGTTCAGCGATCCGTTCCGGTTCTTCGTAGATGTCGTGGCCGTGTCCACGGCGCTGCTTGTCGGGATCACCTTTCACGAATTCGCCCACGCCTACGCTGCGAACCGGCAGGGTGACCTCACCGCCACGCGCATGGGCCGCCTCACGCTCAACCCCAAGGCACACCTCGATCGGGCCGGCACGCTCATGCTGCTGATCGCTGGCTTCGGTTGGGGCAAGCCCGTGCCCGTGAATCCGTACGCGCTGCGTAGCGGGCGCCTGGGCATGGCCATCGTGTCGGTCGCGGGGCCGGTCGCGAATTTACTCCTGGTGGTCGCCTTCGCGCTGTTGTTCCAGCTGGGCGTGCTAGAGGCTGGCGTATCGCTCACCGCGCTGAGAGCCCTTGATGTGACCGCGTGGGTCACGATCATCGCTACCTACTGCGTGATCCTGAATCTGATCCTTGCCGTGTTCAACCTGCTGCCGATCCCGCCGTTGGACGGAGGCGGCATCCTGGCGGGCATCGCGCCGCGTAGCTGGCTGCCCGCGGTGGCAAAGCTGCAGCGCATCGGCCCCATCGCGCTGATCGTAGTCATCGCGTCGTCGCTGCTGGGGGTGTTCAGTCCCCTGGCGTACGTGTTCGGACCGGTGCTCCGGCTGGCCCACGCGCTCCTCTCGCCATGAGCACCACGCACCCCTACCTGACCGACTTCTGCGAATGGATCTCATCCCTCCGGTACCGCTTGACCGATTCGGTCAGCCTGGTAATCTCGTTGTTGGTGAGTCGTCTGCCGCCGAGCTCACGCTCGTACGCGCCTATGACGTTCACCAGATTCCGATCGTTGGGTGTGTTCAGGGCCATGACCTACTCCTCCGGGGCTAGAACCGCGTCATGATAGCTCAGCAGCAGATCCTCCATGTGGCGAACGTCGAGGAATGGCAGAACGCGCGCAGCAAGCCAACCTACGCACCCGCCACTTATGCTCAGGAGGGATTCATCCACTGCTGTCGGCCGGAGCAGCTCCGGGGTGTGCTGGATCGCCACTTCCATGGCGCCCAGGAGCTGACACTGCTGGTGTTGGACGTGGAGCGGCTGAGCTCCTCCGTGATCGAAGAGGAGGGCTATCCGGGCGTGACCTTCCCGCACGTGCACGGACCGATCGACACGGCAGCCGTCGTCGACGTCATCCCGTTGCACTCAGCCGATGGCGTCTGGGATCTGCACACGATCGCTTGACCGTACGCCTGCGCTCGGGTGATTCGGAAGGCCAAGGTTCTCGCGGCTAGCGCGCCTACGCCTCTCGCCCCAGGAGCGCCAGCAGCCTGGTCTGCAGGTCCGCCAACGCTGGTGGCTCGGGCACCTTGCCGGCGCCGAAGGCCGGACTCGACATCATGCGCTCCCGGCGCGGCTCGGTCAGCGCCCACAGGGCCACCACCAGCTCGGCATCCAGCCCGGTGTCCTGGCCGGTGGCCTTGGCGATGTCCCACCCGTGGATGAATACGTCGGTGAACATACTGCGGGCATAGTCCGAGCCCAACACATCGCCGCGGCTGAGATGGCAGTACATCTCCATAGCGCCGGGCTGTGAGAGGCCGCGCTTCGCCGAGGCGACCGCCGCGTCGTAGGCGGCGAGCACGTCGTCGCCGATCAGGTCGCCGTCGTACTTGTCGCCGACCTCCTCCATGGTCTTGCCGACGAATGCGTCTTCGATCCATACCGTGCCGTACATCACGTGGCCCACCAGCTCGCGCAGATTCCACTCGTCGCAGGGCGTGGGCAGCTCCCATTGTTCCGGCGCGATGCCGGCGATGAACCGCCTCGTGGCATCCAGAGCGCGGGCGTAGAGCTCGCCGGTGGTCGGACTGCTCGGGTCGTTCGCTGAAGTCATGGTCACCTCGTCGGACTGGGCTCGGTCCGCAGTGTACAATCCCGCTAGGTACAGCCCATCGAGCACGGGCCGGCCAACCGATCCCCGCCAACCGATCTCCAGGGGAGCCCCCATGCAAGCGGTCGTCCGACGCCCCAAGAGCCTCCGTGGCTCCATCACTCCGCCCGGCGACAAGTCGATCTCCCACCGCGCGGCGATCTTCAACGCCATCGCGGATGGCGAGGCGCGAGTGGATAACTACGGCCCTGGTGCCGATTGCGCCTCCACGCTTCGCATCCTACGCGCCCTGGGCACGGAGATCAGCAGCAGCGGTCCCTCGTTCGTCATACGCGGCACGCGCACGGACCGCGGTACGGGTCTGCACGAGCCTGGCGACGTCCTCAACGCGGGTAATAGCGGCACGACGACCAGGCTCATGGCAGGGGTGCTCGCGGGCCAGCCGTTCCTGTCCGTGCTCTCCGGCGACCGGTCAATCCGCTCGCGTCCCATGGCCAGGATCGTCGAGCCGCTGCTGCGGATGGGTGCGCAGATCGACGGACGCGACGGCGGCAGGCTCGCCCCGCTCACGTTCCGGGGCGGCAACCTGCACGGCATCCGATACACCATGCCCGTGGCCAGCGCCCAGGTGAAGAGCGCTCTGCTGCTCGCCGGCCTGCATGCTGACGGGGAGACGGTGCTCGACCAGCCGGTGCTCAGCCGCGACCACACGGAGCTGATGTTCCGCGCCATGGGCGCCGAGGTCATCGAGGACGGGCTCACCGTCTCGGTCAGGCCGGGAACGCTTCGTGCCATCGACGTGGTGGTCCCCGCGGACATCTCGTCAGCCGCCTACTGGCTCGTGGCCGGGGTCTGCCACCCGGAAGCAGAGGTCCGGGTGAACGGCGTGGGCGTCAACCCGACCCGCACCGGGATCCTCGATGCGCTCTCCGCCATGGGTGCGGACGTGCGCGTGGAGAATGAGCGCGATGAGGGTGGCGAGCGGGTCGCAGACCTCGTCGCCCGCTCCAGCAGGCTTGAGGCGGGCGAGTTCGGTGGCGATCTGATCCCCCGCCTCATCGACGAAGTGCCGGTGCTCGCCCTAGCCGCCTGCTTCGCCAAGGGCACCACGGTCATCCGCGATGCGGCGGAGTTGCGCGTGAAGGAGTCCGACCGCATCCGGGCCACGGCTCGCGAGCTCTCGCGCCTCGGTGCACACGTGGAGGAGCTCGACGACGGCCTCGCGATCACCGGCGGCCGCAAGCTGACGGGCGCGGCAGGCCGCAGCTACGGTGACCACCGTATCGCCATGACGCTGGGTGTGGCAGGGTTGCTGGCTTCCGGCAAGACCACTATCAGCGGAGCGGAGACGGCTTCCGTTTCCTACCCGTCGTTCTGGGACGACCTGCGCGAGCTTGGGGCGACGCGATCGTGAGCGACCCGCATAAGACCTCGCTGCTCGTTGTCATCTCTGGCCCATCGGGGGTCGGTAAAGATGCCGTGATCACCAGCCTGCGCGTCATGCACCCTGATTTCTTCTACGCGGTTACGGCCACGACGCGCCCCATGCGGTCCGGCGAGGTCGACGGCCACGACTACATATTTCTTGGCGCTCAGCGGTTCGATGAGCTCGTGCAGCAAGGGGAGTTCTTCGAGCACGCCGAGGTGTATGGCCGCAGGTACGGCGTGCCCAAGACCGGCGTTCGCCAGGCGCTTGCCGACGGCAAGGATGTGATCGTGAAGGTCGACGTGCAGGGTGCGTCAACGATCAGATCTGTCGCACCGGATGCCATGCTGGTGTTCCTCGCGGCCCCTACCGAAGAGGAACTCGTACGACGTCTTACTTCACGTAAGACGGAGTCGCCCGACCAGATGGCGCTACGGATCGCGACCGCTCGAGGGGAGATGGAGCAAGCCCATTGGTTCGACGCGGTTATCGTCAACGAGACCGACGCTGTGGAGCAGACGGTCGCTCACATCGTCGAAGCGATGGAGGCCAGACGCGCGGATGCGCCCGACAGGTGAGACCCTGCCGAGGAACATGGCGCCCGCAACGCAGAGCGGCAGCTTCTGGGTTCCGGCTCTGGCCAGAACGACGAGAGAGGGCGGCGCATGCGCCGCCCTCTGGGTCTGCCATGGCTGAGCTCTTCGCTACTTGAGGCCCTGCACCAGCTCCACCGTGCCACCCGGGCCACGCGTCTCCTGCGACTCGGACGTCTGGGGCTGGTAGTCGGGGTAGACGCAGTGCTCGATCGAGAGCGGCAGGTAGCCACTCTCGGGCGCGGTCCGGTGTACGTTCATCGGATCACCACCGTCCTCGACGATCGAGATGTTCTCCTCGAGCATCTTGCGATACATGATGATGCCGATGTCGGTCGCCCCGAGTGCCTCGGTGGAGCGGTCCATCAGCGGGCCCTGGATCACCCAGGCAAGCTGGTCCTGCGCGATGACGTAGGTGTCCACGATACGGCCGTCGTCTTGGTAGAGCGGCAGCACCTGGTGCGGGATCGTCTCCTGGACGGGCACCGTAGTACCGTGCTCGGGTACCTTCGCCGAGTAGGCCAGGTGCAGCGTGTGGGTGTCGTCCACCGGGACGCGGAACTGAAACGAGTGGAAGTCGACGCGGCCCACGCGAAGGATGTTCGGGAACAGGATCGGGTG
>CAZQVD010000127.1:243-6570 GCA_964596665.1 uncultured Dehalococcoidia bacterium | reverse complement strand
GTTTGGCGGCCCTATGGTCAAACTTACGAGGCCACTGCCGGCACCGGCCCCGGTGAGCAGCGCGTGAGGGAGCAGGAACAAGACGGCATCGATGGCGAGGTGCTGTTCCCCGGCCAGGTCTCTGGCCCGAAGTTTTGGCGGCTCATCAAGGACGACGAGGCTTATAAGGCGATCGTTCGCGGCTACAACGACTGGCTCGCGGATGAGTATTGCGCCGTCGACCCGCACCGGCTTATCGGCCTGGGTGTGCTGCCGTGGTGCTCGGTGAAGGACGCGATTGCCGAGATGGAGCACAGCGCCGAGCTCGGCATGAAGGGGGTGCTGTTGACTGGCTTTCCCAACGGCACCGGGCATCCAGCGCCCGAGGACGACGAGTTCTGGGCCGCCGCGCTCAGCATGGACATGCCCGTTGCGATCCACGTGGACGTCGACCGAACCGGCGCGCGCGCGGGCCCGTTGTTCGTGTATCCCAAGGAGATGGACGGCGTTCCCAGGGGGCTCGTTGAGCAGGTCTCCCACTTCAGTCCCACGCGGGGCAGCGGCGGCCTCGGTGCCGTGCAGATGGTGCTCTCCGGCCTGTTCGACCGATTCCCCAAGCTACGCATCCTTTTGGCCGAGAACCAGATCGGTTGGGTGCCGTTCTTCCTGCAGACCGCGGATGTGCGCTACGAGCGCCACATCGCCTGGACCGAGGAACTGCTGGGCTTCGAGCCGCTGAGCCGCCCCCCGAGTGCTTACATACTCGACCACTTCCTGTGGGGATTCCAATTCGACCGGGTGGGCGTTGAGCTGCGGCACCACCTCGGCGTGCACAACCTGGTATGGGGATCCGACTTTCCGCACCAGGAATCCGACTGGCCCAACTCGCTCGGCGTCATCGAGCGCAACTTCGCCGGCGTGCCGGAGGAGGAGCGCTACAAGATGGTGGCGGGCAACGTCATCGACTTCTTCCGCCTCACCGACGGCTGAGGCAAGCCGTCGTCGACGCAGGACAAGGCATAGAGATGGACCCCAGCGATTCATCTCTGACGCACGGCTCTTCGGGCCTTAGCGGCATGCGGGAGAGGGCGCTGGCGATTGGCGGAGACCTCATGATCACGTCGGAGCTAGGGGTTTACACCTCCATCGTGGTGCTGCTGCCGTTTCACGGCGCCCTCCGCCCCGAATAGCAATGAGCGTCAGGTCGCGGCGTAGCTCGCCGCGACCTGGGCCGCTACGAAGCCCTGCATCAGAGCCACCGCCTGATCAGTTATCGGGCTCGCTTCCGCGGCGAACGTATGGGGCTGGCCGGGGAACACCTCCAACGCCAGTTGACCGCCGGCGCTCCGGTACTGCTCCGCGAAACGCTCCACGAGGTGCAGCGGCACATTCGTGTCGGCCGATCCGTGCAGGATCTGCGCTGGCGGCAGCAGGCCCTGTTCGCCTCGGTCCAGCATCCCTTGCGGGTTCCCCTCCCGCATTGCTGCCTCGGTTAGGAAGTAGCCTTCGGAGGCATCGATTAGGTGCGATGTACCGTTCTCTTTGGCAATCAGGTAACGAGTATAAGAGTCGAGCACCGGCCATAGTGCGATGACGTACGCGATGCCTGCGTCGGCATCCTGTGCCTCGGAAAGCTCAATCGCGGCATAGCGCTCGTCGCGCGGCCGCAAAGCGTTCAGGAACACAGTATGCCCGCCGCTGGATCGCCCAAGCCCACCCACGTGCGTGCCGTCGGCGCCGAGCCCCTCGGCGTTAGCCTTCAGCCAGCGAACCGCGTAGTTCGCGTCCTGCACCTGCGCCGGATACGGGAACTCCGGCGCGCTGCGGAAGTCGATCGACGCCACCACGATCCCCGCTGCCGCCAGGGCGCGATCGACGACCTCGTCGGTCAGCCGGTCGCTGCCACTCCAGGCACCGCCGTGGATATCCAGCAACGCCGGAAATGGGCCGGCTCCTTCGGGCTGGTAGACGCGGACGAGGTATCCTCTGCCGCCGATGCGCAGGTACTCCACGTCGTGCTCACGAACCGCATACGAGGCCGCAGGGTCGTAAGCGACGACAGGTCTGGCCATCAAGGCATCCTCTCTGGGGTTTTTCGCGGGACGGATTATAGTTGCACCAGTGCACGCAGGGAGGACCGGATAGCTACACCTGGGACATCCTCAGGCCGTCTGAGGTGGGTAACGCGTGACGCATGGCTGATGCTCGCGGCACGGTTCCTGCGTACCTTCGCGCAGTCCTCCATCGCCGTCTTTTTCGCCATCTATCTGGACAGCCTCGGCTATAGCCTCCCCGAGATCGGCCTTCTGGTCACCGCAGGTTCGGTGGGCAGCACCGTGTTCGCATTCCTGATCGTCTTCATCGGCGAGTCACTGGGTCGCCGCCGCCTGCTCATCGGCTTCTCGCTGATGATGGGATTCGCCGGTCTTGGATTCGCACTCACCGACCACTACCTGCTGCTCGCGATCGTCTCGTTCTTCGTGGGCAGCGTGGCCGTGTCGGGAAGCGGTCCGCGAGGGCCGATCCAACCGTTGGAAACCGCGAGCATCCCCGATACCACGAGCCCGGAGCACCACACCGATCTGTTCGCGCTGAGCGGCATCGTGGAACGAGCCGCGCGCTTCCTTGGAACCTTGGCCGGGGCGCTTCCGGCGCTCTTCGCTGTGATGTTCGACATGAGCGAGCTCGGCGGTTTCAAGATCATGTTCGTCGTCCACACCGCTTTCATGGTGGCCTCCGCCGTGATGTACGGGCTGCTGTCTCCGGCAATCGATCGGACCGCCGGCCGCATCCGCTGGCAGAACCCGTTCGCGTTGCCCTCGCGTCGCACCATCTTCACGCTGGCTGCCATCTTCTCCGTGGACAGCACCGCGACGCGATTCGTGTTCTTCAGCCTCGTGGCCCTGTGGTTCAAGGCCAAGTTCGGACTGGACCTGGCCGAGGTGAGCTACCTCCTCGCCGGATCAACGTTGATGAACATGATGTCGTTGTGGGCGGCGGCTCGGATCGCCAAGCACATCGGTCTGCTCAACACCGCTGTGTACACCCACGTCCCGGCCGTGATCTTCACCGTCGCCGTGCCCTTCGCACCGAGCCTGGGGCTCGCGGTCTTCTTCTGGTTCGCCCGAGCGTTCTTCTCGCAGATGGACACGCCGCCTCGCCAGGCCTACACCATGGCCATCGTGAATCGCGAAGAGCGGGTCGCCATGGCCAGCATTACCAACGTGAGCCAGGCGGCCTCCAGCGCTGCCACGCCTGTGATCTCCACTATCCTTTGGCAAAGCGTGTCGGCAAGCGCTCCGTTCCTTGCTGCGGGCTTGCTGAAGACCGTGTATCTGATCGGCCTCTACGTCATGTTCAAGGACGTGCACCCTCCCGAGGAGGAGGATCGCCTGGCGGAGCGCCGGCGGCCCGCCGAGTCACCCTGATCGAAGCGCGGCGTATGGTGATGGCATCGCCGGTAGTCGGGATCACGAAAGGGTAGGGACGCGCATGGCTGATCGAGCAGACGACCTCAGATTCAAGGTGGCCACGTCGAGCCGCATCCTCGGGATGCAGGGCCTCGTGCGGGAGTCCACCGGGCACGTCAGCGCCAGGATTCCCGGCAAGAACGAGATGTGGATCAGGTGCCGTGGCGGCAACGAGCAGGGCATCATGTTTACTGGCTTGCACAACGTGCGCCGCACCGACTTCGACGGCGAGGGTCCAGGCGTGGGGGCGGCCCACGCATCGCCGAACGAGACGGCCATCCATGGTGAGATATATCGCGCACGTCCCGACGTACAGGCAGTGGTGCATGCGCATCCCTACTACGCGCTCATGGCCGGCGTCACCGACCTCGAGTTTAAGCCGATCTTCGGTGGCTACGATCCTTCTTCGCTTAGCATCGTGCTTAAGGGCGTGCCGGTCTACCCGCACGCGGCCACCGTCACCAACAAGAAGCTTGCGGCCGACATGCTTGCGTCCATGGGCGATCGCGACGTCGTGCTGATGAAGGGCCACGGCATCACCGTTGCCACGACGTCGGTGGAGCAGGCGACGGCGCTGGCGATCAGGTTCGACCGACTCGCCCAGATCATGTGGGAGCTTGCGCTGTCGGGAAGACCGGCCACAGAACTATCCGGCGCAGACCTCGCGCGGTACGACCGCGCTGCGCGAACATCCCCACCCGCCACGGGATGGAGTGCGATCGAGGGCGCGGAGAACTTCGCCTGGAACCACTACGTGAAGCTGCTCGAGGTCAGCAACATCGGGCTGCCCGACGACCTCGACGCGCCCTAAGGAGCTCAACCGGGAGGGGGCTAAGGCGCGACGTACATCTTCGTATCGCCGCCCGGTTCGCGCGTCTCGACGTAGCGCAGTACCCTGCCGCCCTTGGGAGCCAGCGTGGGGCCGTACTCGACGTCCCTGGGGATGTAGATGCACGTCCCCGTGCCATACCGGTTCCCCCCGATCTCGATCTCGCCTTCCAGCACGTAAAACATCTCGTTGAAGGGATGGCTGTGGACTGGGATGTTCGTCTCTGCGTCCCAGTTCCGAATCATGACACTCCCCCCCTCGGAGGGCTTATTGCTCACGAGGAACTTCGAGTTGCCACGGCTGGTCACGACGAGCTCGACGTCATTCTCGTTGACGGCTTGTATCTCCAAGATCGCACCTCACGGGTCCGTGTTCGCGCTTGCGGCACGCCTGGTTCAGATAACACAATCGCCCCCGGCGAACAAGCAGCGAGCGCAGGACGGCGGCCTTGAGCGCTGCTTGGACAGCCTTCGCCGCCTGTGCTAGCGTCCGCAGCCTGCGAAGCTCAACAGCGAGGTGAGATCGTGACCAGTGGCAACGATGGCGGGCCGGTGCTCGGGCTTGGCGTGGTAGGCCTCGGTGGGGCGTCGCTCGCCATGATTCCCAAATTCGCGAAGAATCCGGGCTACCGGATAGCGGCGGCGGCCGACATCGACGAGGAGATACTCGGTCGGTTCCGGGCCGACAACCCGCAGACAGAGACCTACTCCGCCATGGAGCTGCTCTGTAAAAGCCCCTCCGTCGACCTTGTCTATATCGCAACTCCCAACCGATGGCACTCCGAGCACGCCCGCATCGCGCTGGAGAACAAGAAGCACGTGTTGATCGAGAAGCCCATGACCATCACGCTGAACGAGGCCGACGTGATGATCAAGACCGCAGACGACAACGGCGTGCTGCTCGGCGTGAACGTCAAGCACAGCTTCGAGCCGCGCGTCCTGAAACTCAGCCAGCTGGCTGCCTCGCAAGAATTCGGGGCACTACGCATGATCAACAGCTGGCGATATGCGGACTGGCTCTACCGGCCCCGCACGGGCGAGGAGCTCACCCCTGCGTTCGGCGGCGGCATCCTCTGGCGACAGGGGCCGCACCAGTTCGACATCCTGCGCACCATAGGCCGTGGCATGGTGCGCAGCGTTCGCGGTCTTGCTGCCACGTGGGATGCAGCCCGCCGCGTGCCCGGCTGTCATACGGCCTACCTCGACTTCGAAGAAGGCGCCGTGGCCACCGCTGTTTTCAGCGGCTACGACCACTTCGACTCGCGCGAGCTGGTGCACGGCCCCGGCACGGTGCCTGCGGAGACGCATGCGCAAGCTCGTGCCGAGCTGCGCAACGCACCGACCGCAGACTGGGAGGAGGAGGCGGCACGTGCCGAGCGCTATGGCGGCGAGCGCCAGATGAGTGCCGAACCTCGCCCCACCGGCCCCGGCGGCGGCTGGATCCTTGGCGGTCCCATGGTGGTCAGCTTCGATCATGCCGACGTCCAGCTCTCGCCAGCGGGACTCGAGGTGTTCGACGACGAGCGCCGCTACGAGATTCCTATGGTCGAGCCCGGCGTCGACGGCCGCGATGGCCGCATCAACACCTACTACGCGGCCATCGTGAACGGCAAGCCGCTCCCCGCGGATGGGCGATGGGGCAAGGCCACGCTGGAGCTGCTACTGGCGATCGAGGAGTCGGGTGCCAAGCGCGCCGAGATGCGCCTGTCGCACCAGGTGCCGGCGGTGGACGCTTACGCTCGGCGGCCCGCAGGCGCCTGCCAGCGGGACACCACTCGCTCTGACGTGAACACCATCAGCGGGGCGGAGTCATCGGGTAGCTGCGGGCGAGAGGTGTTGAGCATGGATGGCAAGACGGAAGGCAAAGTCGTGGTGATAACTGGATGCGCAAGTGGCATCGGACGCTACGTGGCGGGCACGTTCGCAGACGCGGGAGCGTCCGTCGTGTTGGCCGACATCGCGCCCCTGGAAGCAACCGCTGACGAGCTGCGAGCGAAGGACTCCGATCTGCTAACCGTGCTCACGGACGTGGGCGAGGAGGAGCAGGTCC
>CAZQVD010000127.1:0-233 GCA_964596665.1 uncultured Dehalococcoidia bacterium | reverse complement strand
AGGCCATGGACCGCTTCGGCCGGATCGACGTGTTGGTGAACAACGCCGCCGTCGTCACGCATTTCCAGTGGGGTCTGCCCCGGTGGCCCGTGGTGCGGGACATGGAGTCGAAGTTCTGGGACCGGGTGATCGGCACCAACCTGCGCGGCACGTTTCTTTGCACGAAGTACGCATTGCCGCACATGGAAGCGGCAGGCTCCGGACACGTGATAAACACCATGGGAGGCGGCAGC
>CAZQVD010000126.1:0-6616 GCA_964596665.1 uncultured Dehalococcoidia bacterium | reverse complement strand
GTCCCCGCATGCGGCGGAACCAGTTCACCGCGGCGGTTCGCGGAACAACGCCCGACATCAGATGCAGCCCGGCGACCCTGGCCACGATGTAGGCGAGGTACAGGTGCCACAACTGGGTGACCAGGGTCATACCGAGGTACGCGAGGCCGTACAGCGCAACGCCGACGGTCATGAGCAGGCGCGGCCCCTGCTTGTCGGCGAGCTTGCCAGCAAGCGCCGACGTGAGGCCCGCCAGCAGCGTGGCGGATGTGATGGCACCTGCGATGGCAGTGCGGCTCCAGCCGAACTCCGCCTCGATCGGCTTCACGAACAGCCCGAAGAATGCCTGGCTGGTGCCCCCTGCGAAGGCGCCCGCAAGACCGGTCAGCGCGATGATGTACCAGCCGTAGAACACGCGCGGGCGCTTCCCGCGCTGTGGCGATGCCGACAAGAGAATCTCCGTGGGAACGGTCGACCGCGAGCTTACCCCCCCGGAGCTCTCTACGGCCAGGTCCCGGTTATTCTTCGGGTGCAGCGGCGGCGGCTTGGAAACTGTTGTTCGAGTGGATGCCGTCAGAGAAGGGCTTCTTCCTGGAGCCAGCACTAAAGAGAAAGGGCCATGGTAAACCGCGACCCTTTGCTCGCTTCTTTCTTTGAAAGTTAAGGGAAGTTAAGCGGCCAAGTCCTCCCCGTCTCCCAGGAGCAGGCGGGGTTGCCACCCGCGACCCAGCGGCGGGGGCGAGACGAGCTGTTCGGTGTCGGTCTATCTGTCGCTGCAGCCAGCTGCCCGGCACGGGTCGCCCTTCTCGATCGTGATCTTGGGCACTCCGGCTGATCGGTCATGGGGTGGCGTCTCCTAGGCCGTGACCAGGTCCCGCAGCAGCGAGCGGTGGCAGCGCGTCTCGTTGTGGCACCAGCACAACAGCGTGAGCGAGGCCGCTTCGACGAGCCGCCGAGCGTCCTGCAGCGCCTCGATCGAGGCCTGCTGCGACGCCATCTCGCCGTGGAATCGCTCGGCGTACTCGGCCCAGTCGATGGACGCAGCCCGGAAGTCCGCGAGCAGCTCGCGCGACGGTGCGAGATCCCGCCGCCAGGAATCGACGTGCTCCTTGCGAACGCCCCTGGGCCAGAAGCGCATGACCAATAGCCGGTGTCCGTCTTCGGGAGCAGACGCCTCGTACACCCGCTTGGTCAGGACACGCATGGCACTAGTCGGAGAAACCCGCAGCAGACAGCACGCGCTCCACGTCGATACCCAGCGCTTGCGCCTCGGCGAGCACGCCCTGCTTCTGCGAGGACCAGCTCAGCACGAATTGCTCCTCGAGGAACGCGCGCGCCGCTTCGTCCTCTGCCATTCCCGCCAGCTTGTCCGTCATGTAATCGCCATGCTCCTCCTCGTCCGCGAGTATGTCCTCGCAGAGCTTGCGCACCGCCGCATCGGGCGTCGCGTCGCGGAGGTGGGCCTGGAACACGACCGCCGATTTCTCCGCGATGTTGCACAGGCGAAAAACGGCGATATCGCCGGCCAGGAACCGGTCAAAGTAGGCGTCGAACGCGCCGGCCGGGTCGATCTGGACATCGGACCCGCGGCTGTTCAGGTAATCCTTGATGAGCGCGAAGTGGTGGTATTCCTCCGCGGCCTGCTCGGCGACCTCGGCGCGCTCGTGGTGTTCGAGTCCGTCGTACTGCAGCAGCGCCTTGGTGAAGGCCACGCCGTGGCGCAGCTCCTTCTTGGCTTGACGCTGCATGAGCTCCACGAACTGGGGCGTCGCCGGGTCGAGCTCGGCAAGCGCCCTGCGCAGCGCGAGGACCGGGCCTTCGAGATCCGGGTAGTGCTTAGCGGCGAGCTGGGTGACGAATTCTTTGCCGTTCATGCGCCCTAGTATGCCGCATGTGGGGTCTGACTGTGCGCCTTCGCGTCGTTACGGCTCCGGACTACAGGGAGTCCATCTGTGGAAGGACTCCCCCTCGGTACCCAAGCGTCTCGTGGGCGGGAGGGAGGGAAGGTGGCGCCCTCATCGCCGATCGGCAACAAGTGGGCCCGGGTCGCACCCTGGCGCTGGGCGGTACTCCGCCTAATGCACGTGGGCGTGCTGATGCGCGCCCGTAGGCGCTTCGCCTTCGCGCTGAGCCAAGAATAGAGCGTAAGGTGCCTCGGCGAGCTCGCGGGCGTGGTGCTCCGGTTCGCAGGCTGCGCCGACCCAGACGGAGCCGTTCGCGAAGTGCTCCTTCTTCCAGACCGGCACGATGTGCTTGATGCGGTCGACCGCATACTGCGCGGCCAAGAACGCCTCCAGCCGGTGCGGTGCGGCTGCGGCCACGATCAGGCTCACGTCGCCGATCTCCAGCCGCCCCACGCGGTGCCGCGCGGCCATGCTCGGCACGCCGAAGCGCGTCGCCGTCTCCTCCAGCACCTGCGCGAGCACTTTCTCCGCCATGTGCTCGTCGGTCTCGTACTCCAGGAAGAGCACCTGCTCGCCGTCCGTGTTGTCCCGCGTCGTCCCCTCGAACGTCACCACGGCCCCGTTGCTGTTGCGCCGCACCGCGTTCGCGATCTCGCGTGCGTCCACCACCTCGTGCGTGACGCGAGCATCGACCCCGCCGCTCACCGGCGGGTACAGCGCGATCTCGTCGCCGTCGCCCAAAGGGTAGGCCAGGTTCGCGAACTCATCGTTCACCGCAATCAGATGCGGCTTGAAATCGCGGGGCAGCGATGGCACCTCGGCGAGAAGCGCCTCGATGGCCATCGCGACGGTCGCCGGCGCCGTGACGGGGAGCTTGATGTGGTCACGGCCGGCCTGCTCTCGGTAGGTGGCGTAGAGGCGTACGAGCACGTTCATGCGGCGATTATAGCGCGTGTGGCGGCCCCGACGGCTAACGCTCTGCGGCAGCAAGTGGGAGGTGGTGATATCGTGGCCACGCCAGCAGACCGTCCCTGGAGTAGCCCCCCGTGGCCAACCGTCAGCGCGGCGATAGCCTGTTCGAGCACCGCCGCAAGCAGCACGACGGCGACGGGGCCCCTCTCGCCGCGCGCATGCGGCCGCGCACGCTCGACGAGTACGTGGGCCAGGAGCACCTGCTTGGCCCCGGCCACATCCTCGAGCGGTCGATCCAGACCGGGCAGATCCCGTCGATGGTCCTCTGGGGTCCACCCGGCGTGGGCAAGACCACGCTGGCGCGGCTGATCGCGGGACTCACCAACGCGCACTTCACCGGCGTCTCCGCCGTCACCTCGGGCGTGGCCGACCTGCGCAAGGCCGTCGAGGAGGCGCGCGAGGTGCGTGCGACCCAGGACCTGGGCACGATCCTGTTCGTCGACGAAGTGCATCGCTTCAACAAGGCGCAGCAGGATGCCATCCTCCCCCACGTGGAGAACGGCACCATCGTTTTCATCGGCGCCACCACGGAGAACCCGTCGTTCGAGGTGATCGCGCCGCTCCTCTCCCGCGCTCGCGTGCTCACCCTGCAGCCGCTCACGGACGAGCAGATGACGCGCGTGATCGAGGCGGCGGTGACGGACAGCGAGCGTGGGCTCGGCAAAGAGCGAGTGCAGTTGGAAGCCGAGGCTCTCCAGTTCCTGCTGGACGTTGCGTCCGGCGACGCCCGCGTGGCGCTGAATGCGATGGAGATCTCCGCGCAGATCGCCCCCGTGGGCTCCGACGGCGCTCGGCCGGTCGACCGCGCTCTGATCGAGGAGGTGCTGCAGCGCCGCTCACCCATGTACGACAAGGGAGGAGACTCCCACTACGACACGATATCCGCGTTCATCAAGTCCATGCGCGCATCGGACCCGGACGCCGCGGTGTATTGGCTCGTGCGCATGATTGAGGCGGGCGAGGACCCGCTGTTCATCGCGCGGCGCATCGTGATCCTAGCCGCCGAGGACGTGGGCATGGCCCATCCCCAGGCGCTGTCCGTGGCGATCGCCGCGCAGCAGGCAGTGCACTTCGTGGGCATGCCGGAGGGGGCGATACCGCTGGCCGAAGCGACCGTGTACATGGCAACAGCGCCGAAATCGAACGCGTCCTACATGGCGCTCAACAAGGCGCGGGAGGAGGTACGGAAGGGGCGCCAGTACCCGGTGCCAATGCACTTGCGCAACGCGATGACCGGCTTAATGAGCGGCCTGGGCCACGGCAAGGACTACAAGTACGCGCACGACTACGAAGGCCATTTCGCCGGCCAGCAGAACCTGCCCGAGGAGCTGGCCGGCACTCGCTTCTACGAGCCCAGCGATCAGGGGTACGAGGCGACCGTCCGGGAGCGGCTCAACGCTTGGTGGCGGAAAGATGACAGGACTCCGCAATCTAACGACTGATTCAGCCTCTGTTACCCAAGTGCAACCGAAATCACATTGTTCTGCCCGAAAGTACGAATGCGCCTTCGTTGACCGTCCTGCTCCCCAGCGGCACCCTCGAGTTGAACCGGTAGGGAGTGGCGAGGCCGCTCCACCAGGCGTCCAAATCCACCGGGAGGAGGTGCTAGATGCCACAGCGAGGCCTGTACGTGATGAATCATCGGTGGCATTTCCCTTTCTCAGTCCTCACGGACGCATAGCGACGGCTAGCGTCAGGCGGGGGTGAGGCAGAGCCCCAAAGTTCCGCCATCGAAGCGACGCACGCGCCACCCGAGCACGGGGACAACGGCGCCCGTCATCCGGCAGAGATCGCCGGAAGCAGCGACTGGGTGCAGGGGCGAGGTTCCGGCAGCAAACCGGGCCACGATCAGACGCCGGAGTGACCTGCTGGCCTCTCCGGCGTCGTTGTGTAGCCCAGGTTCGATCGGTCAGTGAGCGACCTAGACGGCCGCCGTTTCGCGGACGACGGACCCGATCACGTCGACCGCCTCATCGACGTCCTCGGCGGTGACGCCGCGTCGCGTGACGAGGCGCACCCAATTGAAGCGGCCGTTGACCAGCACCCCGCGCTGCTTCAGCGCCGCCGCCAATCCCGGTCCGCCGCCATCGCCGTCCAGCTCCGCGTACACGATGTTCGTGTCGATCTCCGCCTCGGCAACCGACAGCCCCGGCAGGCCCGCGAGACCGTGCGCGAGCCGCTTCGCATTCGCATGGTCGTCGGCAAGGCGGTCGACCATGGAATCGAGCGCGACGAGGCCCGCCGCCGCGAGGATGCCGGCCTGGCGCATGCCTCCCCCAGCCATCTTGCGCACCCGCCGGGCGCGGGCGATGAAACCGGCGCTGCCCACCACGACGCTGCCCACGGGGCACGACAATCCCTTGGAGAGACAGAACGTAGCCGAATCCGCAACGCTAACCAACTCCGCCGCCGGCACGCCCAACGCAACCGCCGCGTTGAATATGCGTGCGCCGTCGATGTGCACGGCCATGCCATGTGCACGGGCCACGTCGACCGCCGGACGCATGACGTCCACGGGGAACGCAGCGCCATTAGCGCGATTGTGCGTGTTCTCCAGGCAGAGCAAGCTCGTACGGGGAAACATACCCGCCGCGGGCGAGATGGTCAGTTCCATCGCCTCCGCGTCCAGCACGCCACGGTGGTCGTTCGGCACCGAGCGGATCTGCACGCCCCCGAACCCGGCGACCGCGCCCATCTCGTTCACCAGCAGGTGCGCGTCGGCGCCCATCATCGCCTCGTCGCCGCGGCCGCACCACGCGAGCACCGACACCAGATTGCCCATGCTGCCGCTCACCACGAACAGGCCGGCCTCCTTGCCAAGCCGCTCGGCCGCGACCGCCTCCAGCCGGTTCACCGTCGGATCCTCGCCGTACTGGTCGTCCCCGACCTCGGCCTCGGCCATGGCGCGGCGCATCGTGTCCGTAGGCTGAGTAAGCGTGTCGCTGCGTAGGTCGATCGCACGTGGGGCGCCGTTGCTGGCCATGGGCCTTGTCCTCCCGGTATGCCGTTGGGACGATTGTAGCGCACGACGCTGCGCCAGGCCACGGCCAGCCGCGTGCTAGAATCGAACCGTGGCAGCAGCGATCCGAAAGCATTGGCTGGTCAGCCTGATCGTGGTGGCTGGGTTCGCCGCTGACCAGATCTCCAAGGCACTCATCATCCGCTACGTTCCCTTCCGGACCTCATGGCCCGTGGAGGGATTCTTCCGCTTCACCCACGTCGGCAACCGCGGCAGCGCCTTCGGGCTGATCGACGATGCCAACCTCGTGCTCATCGTCGTGTCGTTCGTAGGGGTGGGGATCCTGCTCTACTTCTATCGCGCTCAGCCGGATCCCACGCTTGCCGTGCGAGCGAGCTTGGGGCTCATGCTCGCCGGGGCCCTCGGTAACCTGGTGGACCGAGTCGCCAACGGCCATGTCACCGACTTCATCGATATCGGCCCTTGGTGGATCTTCAACCTGGCCGACTCCTCCATCGTGATCGGCATCACGCTGCTGGCGAGCTCCCTCGTGCTTGGGTCTTCGAAGAGCGACGAAGCGGTCGACGACGCATCGGCAGAGCCCGTGCGGGAGCCGACCAGGGAAGAGCCTGATGACGAGCAGCGCGACTAGCCGCGCCCGGGTGCTTGCCGTCCACTCCAGTGACGACGGCCAGCGGCTGGACCGCTTCGTCCAGACGCAGTGCCTCGACCTGAGCCGCTCCCGCTGCGCCGCCCTGATCCGCGACGGGTTCGTCACGGTCCGCGGAGCGACGGCCAAGCC
>CAZQVD010000125.1:2269-6638 GCA_964596665.1 uncultured Dehalococcoidia bacterium | reverse complement strand
CTGTCGATGGATTACCACGTGTTCCTGCTGAGCCGGGTCCGTGAGCACTACGACGTGACGCAGGCGCGGCCTCGGTGGCATTCGGCCTGCGCACGACATACGGAGCTCCGGCTTCTGATCAGTCTTCGGGTTGCTTGAACTCGCCGAAGACGCTCCGAAGCGTGTCGCAAATCTCCCCGAGCGTCGCGTAGGCCTCCGCGCACTCGACGATGGGTGGCATGGTGTTCGCGTCGCGCGTGGTCGCCGCCTCTTCGAGCCGCCGCAGGGACGCTGCGACCGTCGCCTGGTCCCGGTCCGAGCGAACGCGCCGCAGCCGCTCTATCTGGCGCGACTCCGCGTCGGGGTCGGTGGCCTGCGGCTCGACATAGGGCTGGCCAGGCGTTTCGTAGGCATTGACCCCCACGATGACGCGCTCGCCCGATTCCACCAGCTTCAGGTGGGCGTACGCGGACTCTTCGATCTGGGCCCTCTGATATCCAGCCTCGATGGCCGCGACCGCGCCCCCCATGTCGTCGATGCGCCCGATCAGTGCCAACGCCTCCTCCTCGATCCGGTCGGTGAGGTGCTCGACGTAGTAAGAGCCCGCGAGCGGGTCGACCGTGTCCGCCACGCCCGATTCGCTCGCCAGCACCTGTTGGGTACGCAGGGCAAGCCTCGCCGATTCCTCAGTGGGCAGACCGAGTGCCTCGTCCTTGGAATTTACGTGCAGCGACTGGGTTCCGCCGAGCACCGCCGCCAGGCCCTGGATGGTGGTCCGCACTACGTTCACGTCGGGCTGCTGGGCCTGCAGGGTTACGCCCGCGGTCTGCGTGTGGAAGCGCAGCATCCACGAGCGCGGGTCCTTGGCGCCGAAGCGGTCGCGCATGATCCTTGCCCACATGCGCCTCGCGGCACGGAACTTGGCCGCCTCTTCGAACAGGTTGTTGTGGGCCACGAAGAAGAAGGAGATGCGGCTGGCGAATTCGTCCACGTCGAGGCCGGCCTCGATCGCCGCCTGTACGTAGGCAATGCCGTTGGCCAGGCTGAACCCAAGCTCCTGGGGGGCCGTGGCGCCCGCCTCGCGCATGTGATAGCCGCTGACGCTGATGGTGTTCCAGCGAGGCACCTCGGCCGTGCAGAACCGGAACAGGTCGGTGGTGAGCCTCAGGGAGGCCTGAGCCGGATAGATCTGCGTGCCGCGGGCGATGTACTCCTTGAGCACGTCGTTCTGGATGGTGCCGCCGATGCCGTCGAGCGAAACGCCCTGTTTCTTGGCGAAAGCGACGTAGAGCGCGAGCAACACAGGAGCCGTGGCGTTGATGGTCATGGACGTGGTGACCTGCCCAAGGGGGATACCCCTGAACAGCTCCTCCATGTCAGCGAGGCTCGAGACCGGAACGCCCACCTTGCCGACCTCGCCACGGGCCATCTCGTGGTCGGCGTCGTACCCGGTCTGCGTGGGCAGGTCGAATGCCACCGACAGCCCAGTCTGGCCCTCGGCGAGCAGGTAGCGGAATCGCTGGTTGGACTCCT
This sequence comes from uncultured Dehalococcoidia bacterium, assembly GCA_964596665.1. Taxonomy (GTDB): domain Bacteria; phylum Chloroflexota; class Dehalococcoidia; order Lucifugimonadales; family Australimonadaceae; genus CAZQVD01. Next base: position 5,126 of record CAZQVD010000125.1, on the reverse strand, counting down.
CGGGGCTGGAGAATCCCGCATATTGGCGCATGGTCCACGGCCGAGCGCGGTACATGGTCGGCTGGATGCCGCGAGTGAAGGGATACTCGCCGGGCAGGCCCAGCGAGGCTGTGCCACCCGTGTCTTCGGCGGTGTAGGCTGGCTCGACGGGAAGCCCCGATTCGGTCTCGAACGAGGCTTTGCGCTCTGGAACACGGCGCACCGCGGGATCGTACGTCTCTCGCTCCCATCGTTGCTTGTCTTGGTCTGACATGTTCGAGGCCTGCGCGTTGTAGTGCTAGGAACTATAGCAACCTTGAGCGCACGCCGGCGTGGGGTCGGTCCGGCGGTGGATGGGTGGGCCCCCACTGGATGCTCGTGTTGTCATGAGGAGGAGGCGACCAGCCTCCCCGCGACCCGGTGCTATACTCGCGAAGACGCCGATTCGAGTGCTGATAAGGTGTCAGCTTGGTCGTTATCCGTCGTTTCCTGGCGATCGTGTTGGTCCCAGTGTTCTTCGCTCTGTTCCTTGTGACGCTCGTATCGTTTCGGGTGAACGACACGTTGCTGGAGCCGGCGTTCTATACAAGCACGCTGGAGCGCCTCGATTTCTACAATTTCCTTCACGATGAGGGCATCCCCCTAGCCCTGGATGAGTCCTCTGGCGGTGTTGCCGACGGGCTCGTTAGCCTCGGTCTGACGCCCGATCAGGTCGCGGGGTACGCGAAGCGCATCGCACCGCCGGATTGGCTGGAGGAGAACGTTTCGGACGTTGTCGGCCAGGCGCTGCCGTACTTCACCGGCGAGGCGGACGAGTTCAGCATCACCCTGCGCCTCGACGAGAGAGTGGAGGCTGCGACCGAGGTTGCCCGAAATCTGCTGGTGGAAGCCAGGATCCATGACTTCCTGCTGGAAGAGGTGATCCGGCCCGAGCTCGACGAGAACCGGGTCCAGGTGCTCGAGCAACTGCCGTACAACGTCGATCTAACGACCGACGAGGTGCTTGCCGGCGTGCGTGTCGTGGTTCCGGAGGCGTGGTTTAACGATGCGATCACCAGCGTCCTCGACGACATCACGCCGTACCTGACCGGCGCGGCCGACTCGTTCAGGGTCGAAATCGCGTTCCGCGAGCGGGCGCAGGCGGGTCTTGGCGTGGTCGAGGGATGGCTACTGCGGAGCCTCGACGGCGGTGCGTATGAGTACCTCCTGGATGAGCAGATCGCCCCGGTGGTGGTTGAGGCCCTGGGATCGGGTGCCGAGTTGCCTTATGGCGTGACCATCACGAACCACGAGGTCGTGGAGGCCATCGGCCAGGTGCTTCCGCCGGATTGGGTAAAGGAACGCGTCACCGAAGCCGTGGCGGCGGTGGGTCCGTACATGACCGGCCAGACCGACAGCTTCGTCGTGTCCTTCAACCTGGAGGATCGTGCGAGCCTCGCGGTGAAGACGCTGGTCGACACGGCCGATGCCAAGCTCGCGGCGGTTTGGGAGGCGCTGCCTCTGTGCGGCGAGATCCAGGACCTAGCCGGCCTGAGCCTGAGCCTCACTGAGCCCCCGCCATGTCGCCCTTCGCTGGTTACCTACGAGCAGCTCAAGGCAGTGGCCGGCCTGAACGTGCTCGATGAGCTGGCCGCGGCGGTCGTGGATCCACTGCCGAAGACGGTGGACATCGACCAGGACGAGCTGTTCGCGGCCCTCGGTACGACCGACGGTGCCTCCTTCGACACCATCCGCGAGCTGCTCCGCGACGGTTGGGTGTTCACGGACGCGGACCTCCGCGACCGGATCCGCGAGCAGGCGGGCGACGACGCGCTGGGCGCGTTCGATGATCTGCGCCTCTGGCTCAGCGAAGGATTCACCTACACCGACCAGGATCTCCGGGTCTCGTTCGCAGAGGCAAAGTCCGACATCGATCTCAACACTGGGACGGTGATCGGCTCGGCCGACTGGGACACGTTCGACCGGGCCCGCCGCCAGGTGGACAACGTGCGTTCGCGGCTGTTCTATCTGTTCGGCTCGCCGATCCTGTTGGCGATTTTCATCGGGTTCCTCGGGGGCCGCAGGTGGGGCAGTCGCCTGATCTGGGCAGCCTGGCCGGTGGTGATTGCCGGTGGAGTGATCGGAGGAGCCTTCCGTGTGTTTTCGTCCGGCGTCGGCGTTATCGACGCGGCGGTGGACGAAAGGACCACTATGCTGGTGGACGCCATTGCACCGAACGCCGCCATAGCGTCCAAGCTGGTCGAGGTTCGCGACGAGCTCATCGTGAGCTTCACGCGGCCCATGTCAGACCAAGGCCTGATTGCTGCGGGCGTGGGCGTGGTCCTTATGGCGCTCGGTACCCTGCTGTTGCGCTGGCGCCCACGAAGCATGAGGCGGCCTCAGCAGCCCACACGCCCTTGGGAAACGACCGAGGGCGCGCACGGAAAGGGCATGGTCGATGACCTTCGTGGCGAGACCGAAGACTGATCTTGTCCCAGCGTGCGCCGATTGAGTTGCCGCGTCCATCCGCCGCTGTCTAGAATGACCGCACGCGCATGACAGACCGTATCGTGACCGGCGAGATCCGCGAAGAGGATCCTTCCTCCGAAGGTGGCCTGCGTCCGCGCTCGCTCAGCGAGTATATCGGTCAGGAGAAGGTCAAAGAGAACCTCACCATTGCGATGTCGGCGGCCCGCAAGCGAGGCGAGCCGTTGGACCACGTTCTACTGTATGGCCCGCCGGGCCTCGGCAAGACCACGCTCGCCAGCATCATCGCGGGCGAGATGGGCGCGAGCCTCCGCACCACGGCCGGCCCGGCGATCGAGCGCCCCGGCGACATGGCATCGATGCTCACGCAGCTCAAGTCGGGCGATGTGTTGTTCATCGACGAGATTCACCG
>CAZQVD010000125.1:0-2259 GCA_964596665.1 uncultured Dehalococcoidia bacterium | reverse complement strand
GACATCGGCAAGGTGGTCGAGGAGATCCGCTACCCCGCCATGGAGGACTACTCGCTCTCCTGGGTGATGGGTAAGGGCCTGAACGCGCAGAGCATGACGCTCAAGGTCGAGCCGTTCACGCTGGTCGGCGCCACCACGCGCTACGCCATGCTCTCGGCCCCTCTGCGCGACCGGTTCGGGACCGTCTATCGTCTCGATTACTACGACGCCGATGCCATGGTGGCCATCGTCGAGCGCTCTACGCGAATCCTGGGAGTCGAGGCGGAGCCGGAGGGCGTCATAGAGATTGCGCGCCGCGCGAGAGGGACGCCTCGGGTGGCCAACCGGCTCCTACGGCGGGTGCGCGACTTCGCCGAGGTTCGCGCGAGCGGAAAGGTCACAGCGGAAGTCGCGGTGGCGGCGTTGGCCCTCCTCGAGGTGGACGCGCTCGGCCTCGATGAGCTGGACCATCGCCTGCTCAGGACCATCGCCGAGAAGTTCGACGGCGGTCCGGTGGGTCTGGAGACGCTCGCCGCCTCGATCAGCGAGGAGTCGGACACCATCATGGACGTGTACGAGCCGTACCTCATGCAGCTCGGCTTCCTGAGCCGCACACCGCGGGGACGGGTCGCGACGCGCCTCGCGTACGAACATCTCGGCATCGCGTATCCCGCAAAGCTGGCGCGTCAGCAGGCATCGCTGTTCGACGGTCATAGGGCCTGAGCTCTGCGCCTGAGCTCGCTCATCCTCGCGCTGATCGCGGCCTGCTCCGTTTCGCCGCTGCCCGCGGCAACCCTGACGACACCGACGGCCACTCCCACCGTGGCTCCGACGACAACCTCCATGGAACCGCCTACCTCCGCGCTGGTCGAGATTCTAATCCCGACTCCGGGCACGACGTCGCCCCCGACTCCCGCTGATTCCGACCTGCGGGTCGTAACAGTGGAGCTGGCCGGCGGGCGTTTCTCCACCGAGGTCGCCGATACTGGCGCCACGCGGGCGCAGGGCCTTTCGGACCGCGAGGCGCTCGCCCCGGAGGCGGCCATGCTTTTCGTGTACGAATCGCCACGCCCGGTTGCCTTCTGGATGCGCAGGATGCGCTTCCCGCTGGACATGGTGTGGATCGGTGCCGACCTCACCGTTGTGGGCGTGACGGCCAACGTCCCACCAGCGGCCGCGGGTACGCCGGATGCAAACCTGCCCACGTACTCACCCGGGACGCCGCTGCAGTACGTGCTGGAGATCAACGCGGGCCTGGCTGAGGCGTATAGGATCGTGCCCGGCGAGCGGATGCGAATCGTGCCCGGCTAGCACGCGACCATTCGCATCTGCTGCTACACTCCTGCAAATCCTCTCTGGAGGTCCGCCATGTTCTACGAGATGAGGACGTACGAGGCCTTGCCCGGCAAGTTGCGGTCGATCGTCGACCGGTTCGGGAATGTCACCCATGGATTCTTCTTGAAGTACGGGTTCCGGCCAATCGGCTACTGGACGGAGAGCGTCGGCGACAACACGAAGTTGCACTACATGCTGGCGTGGGAGGACGACGCCGAGCGGCAGGCGAAGTGGGCCGAGTTTCGCGCAGACCCTGAGCGTATCAAGGCGTTCTCGGAGTCAGAGAAGGACGGCCCGATGGTGGCGCGCATCCACAACTGGATCTGGGAGCCAACTGCCTTCTCTCCGCTCCCGTGATGAAAGCCGCCGCCTTGCACGAGCACGGCGGGCCGGAGGTGCTGCGATATGAGGACGTCACAGCCCCCCGCCCCGGCCCCGGACAGGTGCGCGTGCGGTTCGTCTCCGTCAATCGCAGTCTTGACGTGAGCGTTGGGCTAGACGGTGGGAACTACCACGTCACTCTGCCTATGGTGCTCGGCATCGACCCGTCGGGTGTGGTGGAGGCGCTCGGCCACGGCGTAACTCGCTTCGCATTGGGCGAGCGTGTGGCGGTGCGGCTGCCGCACCGCGGCGGAGGCTACGCTGAGCTCGTGATCGCCGACGAGGCGAGGGCGTACCCGATCCCTGGTGCCCTCTCGTTCGCGGAGGCGACGGTGGTAACGCGCCCCTTCCCGGCGGCTTTCAGTCTGGCGAACGCCGCGGTCATCCGAGAGGGAGAGTGGATGCTGGTCATGGGCGCCCAGCCCCCCTGCGCTTGCCCACGCCTACGGTTGCCTCCTAGAATCGACGGTGCGGCGCGCCCAGCGACGGCGCGTGCGCGCTTTGGCCGTTGCCCCGTGGTGCAGTGGTAGCACAGCAGACTTTGAATCTGTTAACCCTGGTTCG
>CAZQVD010000124.1:5490-6639 GCA_964596665.1 uncultured Dehalococcoidia bacterium | reverse complement strand
GACCGTGCATCCGGACGGGCGCTTCAAGGAGAAGGTCAAACTGGCGGGCTACCCGGTTGAGGAGCTCGGTGGACTGATCTTCGCGTACATGGGACCGCAGCCCGCGCCGCTGCTGCCGCGCTGGGGGCAGCTCACGTGGGATAATTGCATCCGCGATATCGCAATGTCGCACCTCACGTGCAACTGGCTGCAGTGTCAGGAGAACTCTCTGGACGGGGTCCATACCGAGTGGCTGCACAACTACTACGGCAACTACGTCAGGACGGGCGTGGCGTCCAGGCCCGAGAATCAGCCCAAGACCATGAAGATTGGCTACGACGCCTTCGAGTACGGCACCATCAAGCGCCGTTTGCAAGAAGGATTCCCGGAGGACGGCGAGGACTGGACCACCGGGCACCCAGTGCTCTTTCCGAACATACTGTTCGTCGGCGACCAGACCCGCACCACCACCCAGTGGCGCGTGCCGATCGATGACCAGAATACGTTGCACATCTCCTACTACGTGTACCGCGTTGCCCCCGGCCACGTGGCGCCGAAACAGGATGTGGCGGCCTACCGTTGGACGCCGCTGTTCCAGGAGGACGGGCGCTTCTTCACGGGCATCACGTTCAACCAGGACTACATGGCCTGGGTCACTCAGGGACCGATCGCCGAGCGCAACTTGGAGGTGCTGGGCCAATCCGACGTGGGCATCATTTTCTTCCGCAAGCAGCTGAAACAGCAGATGGCGGTGATCGCCGATGGCGGAGAGCCGATGTGCACGTTCCGCGAAGCCCACGATGCGATCGAGCTGCCGCTGGAGAAGGTCAAGCACGGCAACAAGGCCGACGGCCGCTACTACCCCGGTGAAGCGGGCGGAACGACCGTCGTCTCGGAGATTGAAGAGGTGATGCGGTCGTGGATAGATGGTGCGCTTCCCGAGGCGATTCCGCGCTTCCACTAGGAGACCGACTTTCGGATGCTCCAACAAGCCTTCGGCCAACCGGAGGCTTGTTTTTTCGCCAGAATCCGCGAGACTGCGGCCCACGGACCGCCGGGGTCGTAAAACGCGAGAGAGGGGATTCCGCCATGGGACGAGAAATCGACGAGGTGAAATACGAGGTCGCCACGGCGACGCGGATCCTGGCCGCCACCGGCCTGGCGTCGGGC
>CAZQVD010000124.1:902-5480 GCA_964596665.1 uncultured Dehalococcoidia bacterium | reverse complement strand
GTCCGCATGCGCGTGCCGAACGAGCCGGACCGCTTCGTGGTGAAGGGCAGGGGCTATGCGATCGACGCGCTGGAGGAGATGCAGTACTACGACATGATCGTGTGCGATCTGGAGGGTTACAAGGTTGACGGCCCGGCCCGTTCCACGCAGTGCTCCGAGGTGAAGATCCATTCATGCATCTACCGAGAGCGTCCCGACGTGCTGTCCGTCGTCCACGTGCACCCGCGTAACGTTGTGCTCATGTCGGTGCTCCAGGAAACGTTGGTCCCCATGTGCCAAGAGGGCGCGCAGATCGTTCGCCAGCCATTGCCGGTCTACCAGCACACCAAGACTGTATGGAGTGAGGAGGAGGGCTCGGAGCTGGTAAGCGTGCTCGGCGACAATAAGGCGGTCCTGATGCGTGGCCACGGCGCCACCATGACCGGCCTGACCACCGAGGACTCGGTCCTCAGCATGCTCCAGCTTGAGGAGCAGGCTCGCATGAACTACTGGGCGTTGCTGGCGCAGGGCTCGGACCATGGGCGCGTGCCCGATGAGTTCGTAGAAGAGATTGTGAACCGGCCCGCGCAGTCCGAGTACCCGCACTTCAAGGAGTTGATGCGCCGCATCGGGGGCAACCCACCCCGCGATGGGGTGTGGAACTCCTACAAGAAGAAGGTTTCCGGGGACATGATCAAGCCCTAAACCACCGCTCACCGCAAGCGACACACGAAGGGGCCGGGAATCTCTCCCGGCCCCTTCGTGTGTCGCTTGCGGTACCTCTGCAGCCTGGGTGAACGCTACCCCGCGATAGGTGCCTCGTCGTTTCCCTAGCGAACCTCGTCCACAACACTTGTGTCACACCAGGCCCGATGCGGGCACTTAACAAATCGGATCGCGCGTTGGGCGCCGCAGCGAGCTTTGTGTTAAGCTTCCCGCGATATGAGCGTCATAGTTCGCCACATCGGCTGCGCGTGTTGTTGCTGACCTAGGGCCAGACGACAAACGACGCTCGTTCAGCGCTGCGCCCTTCTCACGTTTTCACCTTGAGAAGGGCGCAGCGCTTTTTGTTACTCGGGAAAAGCGCCTCAGACAAGAAGGGATTGAGCCAGATGACGACGATCAGCGGACCCATCGTTCCCATCATTCGCGGTGTCCAGAGCTCCGACGAGCGGGCGACTCGGGATTACACCAAGGGGGTGCTGCCGTTCCTCCCCTCGGAGGTCGAGGACTTCGAGACCGAGGCCACCCGGTTCGCCAACGGCGAGTGGGACTCCGAGGACCGGTTCATCATGTACCGCCTCGTGCGGGGCGTGTACGGCCAGCGCCAGCCGGACGTGCAGATGATGCGCGTGAAGATACCCGCGGGTGCTCTCACGGCGGACCAGATGGACGCCTTCGGTGAGGCGGTGAGCCGGTTCGCCCCGCTCAAGAAGGGGCACGTGACCACCCGCGAGAACATCCAGATCCATTTCCTGAAGCTCGAGGACACGCCGTCGGTCATGCGCATCCTAGGCGATGCGGGACTGGTGACGCGTGAGGCCTGTGGCAACGTCGTGCGCAACGTGGCCGGCGACCCCATGGCCGGTGTGTCTCCGCACGAGCCGTTCTCCACGGCCCCTTACCTGGCCGCGTTCGCTCGTTGGTTCATCCGGCATGAGTACACCCAGGTGCTGCCGCGCAAGCTGAAGGTCGCCTTCGCGTCGGGCGGGCCTGACTCTGTGGTGGCCGACATCCACGACCTCGCGTTCGTTCCTAAGGTGCGCCGGGGTGCCGACGGTAACGAGGAACATGGCTTCGAGATGCGGGTGGGCGGAGGCACGTCGATCATGCCGCGGGTCGCGTGGACCCTCTACGAGTTCGTGCCCGTGAGCGAGTACCTGCGGGTGAGCGAAGCTGTGATTCGCGTCTTCCACAACGCCAACGAGCTCCGCAAGAACAGGATGCGCGCACGCCTGAAGTTCTACGTCGACCGCATCGGGATCGAGGCCTTCAGGGCCGAGGTGGAGCAGCAGTTAGAGGGCGAGTGGGCTGATGCAGACTTCGACCCGACACCCGTCATGGAGCTGCCGCCAGAGCTGCAGGAGGATCCTCCGCCGTTGGTGCCGGTTCCCACAAGGGATATGGAGGCGGCGTTCGACACCTGGCGAGCGACCAACGTCGTGCCCCAGGCACAGGACGGCTACAACGCCGTCTTTGTGACACTTCCTCTCGGCGACATCCGTGACGACCAGTTCCCCGTGCTCGCCGAGATTGCCAGGCGATATGCGGGGGGACGGCTGCGGACCACAACCGAGCAGGATCTGCTGTACCGCTGGGTGCCGGAGGGCCACCTGTACGCCATGTGGCGGGACCTCCAGAGCATTGGCCTCGCCGAGGATGGCGCGAATCGCATCACCGACGTGGTGGCCTGCCCTGGCACCGACAGCTGCAAGATGGCGATCACGTCATCCATGGGCGTTGCCGTTGCCCTGCGCAAGTCGATCCGCGACTTCGGCGTCGACGACCCGTTGATCGGCGAGCTGCACGTGAAGGTGAGCGGTTGCCCCAACGGCTGCGCCCGCCACCACATCGCGAACATCGGATTCCACGGTGCCGCGACCAAAGGCGACGGCAACCAAGTTCCCGCCTACGAGATATTCCTGGCCGGCAACTACGGCAACGAGGACCCTGTTCGCTTCGGCCACCGTGTCAAGGCGAAGGTGCCAGCCAAGCGGGTGCCTGAGATGATGAACGGTATCCTGGGCTACTACCGCGATACGAGATACGGCGGCGAGAAGTTCAACGACTTCGTCGACCGGGTCGGGGTGGCGCCCTTCGAGGAGCTAGCAGCGCCATACCGCGAGGTCGGCGCGCTGAACAAGGAGAACTTGGAGACGTACATGGATTGGGGCCATAAGACCCTCTACAAGCTGGAGCGCGGCGAGGGCGAGTGCGCGGTCTAGAGCAACGGAGCAGTGGTGGCGATAAGCAGGCGGCGCGCGCAGGACTACGCTGAAGAGTTCCTGAGCCGTCCACGAGGAGAAACGCCGGTCGTGTTGCGGCGGCACAAGAGTGGCGTAACGCTGCTGCACGGCCGGCGTGCGCTCACCAAGACGCATGGGTCCGGGGTGGGCCTGGCTCAGGCCGAGTTCATGGCCGAGGCCCTCGGCGTGGACATTCCCCCGTTGGGGGGAGAGGTGCACGCCAAGGTTGCTACGGGAGTTCTCTACCGGGCCATCGCGGCCTCGTCGCTCGACGTCCGTAGGCCAGAGGCCCGCATGGTCCTGGCACAGCTCCTGCGCACCGCCGCCATGCAGCGTGGCGCCTTCAACACGATCGAGGTATAGCAGCGCCCTGAGAGGCGGCGATTTGTGGCCGCGAGCGCCACGGTCTATCATCCGCCCGCCAAGCGCTACACGATCGCCCGGAGGAGATGCACCATGGCCAACCTCGAGCTCAGCTTTGCGATGACCGCCTACGACCGCGTCCGCCCCATGCTCGACGGAGAGGTGAAGGTCGACGGCATCGACCTGGACTACAAGGGGATGCCCGGAGCAGTTCCTCGGGTGTTCTACGAGCAGATCAAGTTCAACCGGTACGACATCTCCGAGATGTCCATGTCGTCGTACCTGCGCATGCGCCCGGAAGGCTTTCCCTACCGCATGCTCCCGGTATTCCACAATCGCCAGTTCTCCTACACCACCATCAACATTCGCCGCTCCTCCGGCATCCGCCAGGATCACCCGGAGGACCTGCGGGGCAAGCGCATCGGCATAATGGACTACCAGCAATCCATCGGTCTGTGGACCCGCGGCATCCTCAAGATGGAATGGGGCATCGGAGCGGAGGAGATGATCTGGTACCAGGAGAGGGGAGAACACCTCAGCCACACCGGCGCGTCCGCTGGGACGGGGCTCGGCCTGCCGGAGAAGCTCGAGCTGCGCCACGCGGGGACTGACTTCGGCAGCATGTACCTCGATGGGGCGCTGGACGCATCCATCGGCGCCATCGCGGGCAACCGTGTTTCCGGCATCGACCGCAAGCGTGTCGACCTGACAGGGAATCCCGAGTTCCCAGGCCTGTTCTCCGACCCGCGCGCCGAGAGCATCCGTCTGATGGCCAAACACGGCGTGTACCCGCCGCACCACGTCACGGTGATCCGCGAAAGCATCCTGGAAGAGCATCCGTGGGTTGCGCTCAGCCTCATGGACGCCTTCGAGCGATCGAAGGAGATCGCCATCGACCGGGTCCACCATCAGCCGCCGACGCTCATGGTGTTCGGCGGCCAGTACCTGGAGGAGCTTGACGCGGTGTTCGGCAGGGATCCGTTCCCCTACGGGATCAAGGCCAACGCCAAAGCGTTCGACATGGCCCAGACCTTCTCCTTCGAGCAAGGTCTCTCCATGCGCAAACAGCCGCTGGACGAGATCTTCCCCGAGGAGATCATCTATTCCGAGGAGCGCCTTCCCGACCCTACGCCCTAGCCCGCGGCTGATCGGTGAGCAAGGGGCTTGCGGACCTTAGCGTCATGGTCAGCACCACCGCGGCGAGTGCCCACATGATGGCTACGCCCCAAAGCGCCTGCGTATATCCCCCGGTGCGCTCGAACAGGAACCC
>CAZQVD010000124.1:0-892 GCA_964596665.1 uncultured Dehalococcoidia bacterium | reverse complement strand
ACCGGCGTGGCGACCCCGGCTAGGCCCTGGAGCCCCATCAGGTAGCCACGGATCGTTGAGTACGACCGGCGCCCAAAGATCTGCCCGACCGTGGCCCAAGTGAGCGGATAGATCCCCTGTGCGCCCGCGAGCATCAACGCCGCTACCCACGTGGTCCAGCCTCCTCCGCCCGCGTTCAGCAGCGTGACGCCTGCGGCGGCCAGCAACGATAGGCCCGCGCCGACGGTGAGTCTGCCAACCCGGTCCGCGATCCAGCCGACGAAGAGCACCTGCGGAATACCCGCCGCCGCCATCATCGTGAGCTGGGCCGCGGCCGTCACCTCGCTGCTGCCGCGCCAGACCATGACCGGCACGAAGTGGACCTGCACTGCGACGATGGCGCCGCCGAAGAATACGCCAGCCATCGCCAGCAGCCAGAACGCTCGTGAACGCAGAGCCTCGCGCGTCGATGCACCGGTGAGTCGGTAGTCGGTTCCGTCGTTGCTTCGGGCCGCGTTCCCATCGGGGAAAAGGCCAAGCTCCTCTGGCGTGTCCTTGGCGAACAGCGCCGCGGGCAGGCCCAGCATGAGGATTATGCCTCCGCCCAGCAGCGCCGCGGCTCGCCACCCCCAGAGATTGATCGCAAATGCCAGGATGGGCAAGATGATCAAAGAGCCCACGCCTGCACCCGCCTGTAGAACGCCCATGGCGGTGGCACGATTGCGATCGAACCAGTTGTTGACGATGGCGGTGGAGACGTTGAACGCAACATTGAGCGACGTGAGGCTGATGGGCCCTAGGAAGGCTACGAACACCAGCGTCACCGAGTCGGCCGCGGCGAAAGCGGCGTATCCGAGCGAGCATACGACGACGCTGAGGAGCAGGACCTTGCGCGGGCCAACCCTGTCCAAGA
>CAZQVD010000123.1:6363-6669 GCA_964596665.1 uncultured Dehalococcoidia bacterium | reverse complement strand
GTCACGGTGCCGCCGGACAAGAAGTTGTTCTCTTCGCTCATGCTGTGGCCTCGGGACCAGATGGTTACGCCGTGCGTGAGTATCGGATTCTACCAACTGAGCGCCGCCGTCTCAAACGACTAAGCGCGGGGCCGCTCCTCGCCTGCAGCCGCGCGCCCGGATTCTTCGGGCGGCTTGATGTCGCGGAACATGAACCATAGCGACAGATCGTAGGCGATCTTTATCACGCCGCAGGCCACAAACGGCGCGGTTGCCGAGAACGCTGACCACATGAGTGTGGACGCGTACGGCCCAACAGCGGTGGCG
>CAZQVD010000123.1:0-6353 GCA_964596665.1 uncultured Dehalococcoidia bacterium | reverse complement strand
GATCGCCATGATGTAGCTGTCGCGCGTGGGCACGTCCATCTGGCTGAAGAAGGCGCGCAGTTGCCAGAAGATCACTGCTATCCACGCCTCTGGTGCGAACGCCGCCACGAAGAGGAACAGGCTCGATGGTATGTGCGTAAACACCATGGTGTTGAGCAGCCCGATGCGGTTCGCAATCTTGGCCGCGAACCAGAGCGATAATGCGGTGAGCAACTCCGAGCCGAAGAAGACGACCGACAGCGTGCCTATGTCCATCCCGAACTTAGTGTTGAACCAGTAGGCCACTAGGCTCTGGATCAGGAGCGCCCCGCCGAACGAGTCCACGGTGAACAGGCCACCCAATGTGAAGATCACGCGGCGAGATGGCAGCGTGAATGGGTTGGTCCACCCACGCGAACGGGTCTCGGATGGGCCACCGGAGAGCATCGCGTACATGAGGGAGGCGAGCAGCAGCGAGGCGACGAGCGCGCCGAGCAACACCCTGAACGCGGCCACCTCACCGAGACCAAAGTAGCTCTGAAGCACGGCGGGGAGTCCTGCGGAGAGCGCGCCGAAAGCTCGGGCGAACGTGTTGACGATGCGATACGTGGCGAAGATGTCGGTGCGTCTCGTGGCGGGGCCGTTCTCAGCGAGGCCCGCCTGCACAAGGGGCTGCGTCGCGCCGGTGGCTCCGCCGGGCGCGCCGCTGAGGGAGCCGACAAAAGCGAACACGACCAGGACCAGGATGTTGTCGCTAACGATCAAGCCGACCACACCGAGGGCCGTGGTGAGTGTGAAGAAGACGAGCAGGTTGCGCCGGCCGAAGCGCTCGGAGATGAACGCGACCGCGAAGGCGAACAATGCGGCGCCCGCGCCCCCCACGCTGAAGTACATGCCGATCTGCAAGAGGCTGAGGCCGATGGTGGCTAGGTAGACCGCAAGCGCGACGGAGATGAACCCCTGGCCGAACATGCGCACGGAGCTGGCCAGGATGAGTATCTTGGCGTCCCGGGTCAGCCAATCGGGAACGAGGGTACGCATGGCCCGCGCATTCTAGCGGTCGAGTTCGTCTACTGGAGAGGAGGCGTGTACGGCGGAGGCTCCATGCTGAAGGCCTGGAACAGCAGAATGACCGAGACGACCATCACCCAGACGAGGACACCGTCATCAGACCCGGCGCGAGGAATACGGGGGCGACCACAAGCACGAAGCTGCTCGCGCCCAACTGGCTGGTAGCGCTCCGGAGCGCATAGGACGCGGGGACGCGTGCCAGAAGGCGTTTCCTATACGAACCGGGTGCGCTTGCTGCGGGACTTCTGCGAGGCGCCGGTGGGGAGGCGTTCGGCAATGAGCATCTCTTCGACGAGCTGGGCGAAGTATTGGCGGTCCTGGCCGCTGACCACGGCTTGCTCGTGCGCCTCTTGCAGCGCCAGCGGGTAGCCGTGGCCCTTGGCGGACTGGGAGGCTAGCGCGGCGTGAGCGAATGCGAGGGTGGCGTCATCGTCGCACCATTCGGGCAGCTCGAGGCGGGCGACCTCTTCGCCGAGGTGGACGTAGCAGAAACGGACCTTGTGGGCGCCGTAGAAGTCGGTGACAATCGACGACGTCGTGGCGTACGCCGGCGTGCGTTCGCCCGGCCGCAGCGTTGCGCCGAAGAGCTCGGCGTCGGTGACGCCTCCCACAACGTCGCAGTTGCGCGTGCCGCGCGGAAGCGTCGCGCAGTTGATGTCGCAGTTCACCTGGTCGAAGCCGCAGACGCCAGCAGAGATGCGCAGCGCGTTGATGACGTCGGTGCTGCGGGGCAGGCTGACGTGGCTGACCACGGCCAGGGTTCGCCGTTCTCCCAACGACCTCAGCCGCTCAAGAGCCGGCAGCAGGCGGTTCGTCAGCAGCGCTTCGCGGACGAAGTCGGGGAACGCGCCGCCGCCCAGGCCCCACAGGATCAGTGAGCCGTCGAGCATAGCAAGGACCGGCAGGTGGGCGGGAGCCGCCTCGACGAGGTCGGCTAGGGCCTCGATCTCCGTCACCGCGCGCACCATACCCAGCAGCGCGCCCTCGATCGGCACCTCGCGGGTGGCGTCGGGCGCCGGCATGGCGAGCGCGTCGTCGCTCGTGATCAGCAGGGGTTGGTTGTGCAGGTCGGCATCGGGAAGCTCTCCGTAGCGCAGGGTCACGAAGCCGGTGTTGATGAGGTAGCAGCGGGCCGGGGAGTGGCGATCCACGTCGATGTGCGAGCCGTCGACTGCGACGACGATGTGGTCCGGCGGGAGGGGCGACGGGAGCAGCGCGTCGTTGAGACCCGCCATGAGGCCCGCCACCAGGAACGTCGTCTTCGCGGACTGCCTGCGGCGCTCTACGTCGGCGGGGTCCGCCGAGGCGATATGGGTCGCGGCGCGTGCCAGCGCCTCGAGGCGAGCCGCGCGCTGCGCCGTGAGGCTTGGCGTTGCGTCGTAGAGCTGGGCGGCGGTCTTGCTGAGGTCCAAGGACATGGGTTCAGCTCTGTAACAGCACGCGCTCGTCGCCTTGGCGGCGGGTGACGTGCTGTTCGTCGAGGTGCTCGAGGAGGGCGAGGGCGTACTTGCGGCTGGTGCCGAGCATGTCGCGGACCTGGGCGACGGTGACGCTGCCGTTGGCCTGGAGATGGGTGGTGATCTGGCCGGCCAGCCGGTCGTAGGTCTGCTTCTCGAAGATGACGTCGCCCGCGGCGCGCTCCACGCGCGCCTCCTCCACGAGCAGCCCTAGGAGCTGGGCCGCTATCTTCGGCTGGCTCGTGGGGAACGGCTCGGCCGCCAGCGCCGAGACGTAGGCGTCCATCCGGGTGCGCTGCTCGTTGCTAATGCTGACCTCGTGGTCGGGCAGGCGCAGCAGGTTCGCCGATTCGGCGACGGCGCCGCTGCTCACGAGATGGGCGACGGCCTGCGTGGCGATTTGGCCGGCGAGGCCGAGGCGGCTACGGAGCTCCTCCCGGGTCATGCCCTGCCGCAGCGGATTCTGCGCGTGGAAGCCAGCGAGCGCCTGCTGCGCCTTGCCGGACAACCGCGTCCAGCCCGCGAGCGTGTAGAGGCGCGTCGCGGGCGCCAGCTTGGCCTCCAGCGGGACGACGGAGCCTTCCCCGACCGCCTCTCGCGCCAGCGACGTCGCCTCGGCCTCCGACAGGTTGGCGCGCCGCGCCAGCTCAGCGACGTCGGCTGGCTCCTTGACCTCGAGGGCCGTCAGCAGCTGGGCGGTGGGGCTGCCCGCGGAGATGCGCTCGAGTCGCTCCAGCGTCGGCGCGTGATGCCTGCGGTGGCGCCGCGCGTGCACGTCGACGATGGTCCCGCCGCCCAGCGTGGCGTCGGGTGAGCGGACGACGAAGTGGTCGCCGCGGGCGAGCGCCAGCGGTTCCTCCAGGTAGATCTGGGCCCACGTCTCTTCGCCCGGCTCAAGCTCGTCGCGGTCAAGCAGCCGGATCTTCGCTGGCATCTCGGACGCGTGGGCATGGAAGGTCACGGGGAAGTTGTGCCGCACGCCGTGGGAGGCCTCGGCCAGCACGAAGAGACGCGCGTCGACCGCTCGCGTGGCGCGCAGCCAGCCGGGGGTGGTGACCACTTCGCCGCGGATCACCTCGTCGTGGGAGATGCCACCCAGGTTCACGGCCACGCGGTTGCCGGGGGGCGCCTCTTCGATCTTCTTCTGGTGCGACTGGAGACCGCGCACGCGGCTACGCTTGCCGCTGGGCACGATCTCCACCTCCTGGCCCACTTGAAGGGTGCCGTCGATCAGCGTACCGGTGACGACGGTGCCGAAGCCTGAGATGCTGAACGACCGGTCGACCGCCAGACGTGGTCTGCCGATATCGCGCCGTACGCCGGTCTGGTTCAGTGCGTCGTCGATGGCAGACAGCAGCTCCGGCATGCCGTCGCCGGTCGTGGCGGAGACGGACAGGAGGGGCGAGCCGTCCAGGGTCGTGCCCTTCAGCACCTCCTCGATTTCCAACTCCACTAGCTCCAGGATGTCCTGGTCGACGGGGTCCTTCTTGGTGACAACGGCGATGCCGCGGGCGACGCCGAGCAGGTGCAGGATCCCGAGATGCTCGCGCGTCTGGGGCATGACGGACTCGTCTGCGGCGACGATGAGGAGCGCAAGGTCGAGGGAGCCGACGCCGGCAAGCATGTTCTTGATGAACCGCTCATGTCCAGGCACGTCGACGATGGAGATCTCCCGCCCCGACGGCAGCGTGACCCAAGCGAAGCCTAGGTCGATCGTCATCCCGCGCTGCTTCTCCTCGGCGAAGCGGTCGGGGTCGATGCCCGTCATGGCCAAGACGAGGGTGGATTTGCCGTGGTCGACGTGACCTGCGGTGCCGATGACAAACATGAGGCTTAGAGGATAGCAGGGGGCGGAAGGGTGCAAATGTGAGCCAGGAGGCCAGACCGAAGATCGCGGCGGCAGAGCTGAACGAGGCGTGCCAAGCGTAGGCCATGGCACGAGCCCCCGGATGTGCCACCAGAACGAGATTGGCCATCGACATACGACAGGGGCTCGATACGATGGTGACAGCACGCAAACCACGCCACTTATGTGCTGGCCCCAATCGTAAGCTGTGTGGCGTCACCGGCGCACCACGGCCGCGGCTCCAGCGACGACAATCCCGAAAGCGGCCATTGCGATTGCCCAGCTGAAATACATACTCCCCTGGTCTCCATCTCCGAGCCAGTAGGAGACGGCTGTGACCACGGCGAGGACGCTGGGGAACGATACGGCGCCTCGTACTACCAATTGCTTCATCGCTCGCTCATGGGTATTCAAGGCTGTGGGGACCGGCAATACGAACCTATACATAGTCGTAGGCCTCGGGCAAAGGGTAGTTGCCAGTTGGGCCCATGGCCGACCCTTTCGCTATCATTGCCTTGCCCACCACGCACCATCCCTAAGGAGCCCCATGGCCATCTACCTAACCAACGACGACGTCCGCGCCCTGCTTCCCATGGGGGAGTGCATCGGTGTGCTTGACAGCCTGTTCCGCCAGGAAGCAAGGGGGCTCGTCGAGAACATCGCGCGGCGGCGCGTCCGGTTCGCGGGGGCGAGCGGCGCCACCCTGATGGGTGGCGTGGTGCTCGGCTCGAAGGCCTATGCCATGCGTATGGCGGGCCTGTCGGTGCTGCACGATACGGATACGGGCAAGGTGGAAGCGCTCGTCGACCCCGGTACGGTCGCGTGGGTGCGGACCGGCGCGGCTAGCGGCCTCGCGACGAAGTACATGGCGCGGCCCGACGCGTCGGTCGTCGGCGTGATCGGCACGGGGCGCCAGGCCATCACGCAGATCGAGGCGATCTGCGCCGTGCGCCAAATCACGCAGGTGAAAGCGTTCAGCCGCAACGCCGAGAATCGCGAGAACTTCGCCCGCGAGATGTCCGAGAGCCTCGGCGTGAGCGTCGTCGCGGTCGATTCGGCCGAAGCTTGCGTGCGCGGGTCGCACATCGTCGTAGCCATCACCAAGTCAAGCGTGCCCGTCTTCGACGGCGCGTGGCTCGATTCGGGCACGCACGTCAACGCAGCGGGCGCGAATTCCTGGACGCGGTGCGAGATCGACGACGTGGCCATCGAGCGTTCGACGCTGGTGGTCGTCGACAACCTCGATCAGGCCAAGATCGAGTGCGGCGAGTTGATCGCGGCGGTCGAGCGCGGCGTGTTCCGATGGCGCGACGCGGTGGAGCTGCACGAGGTCGTGGGCGGCACCGTGCCGGGGCGTCCCTCGGCTGACGCTATCACGCTCTTCGAGAGCCAGGGCATCGGCATCGAAGATGTGGCCTGCTACGCGTACGTGCTGCGCCAGGCCCGGGAGCATGGGCGAGGACAGGCGCTACCGTTCTAGGGTGGCTGTGCCGAGCGGCAGCTCCTGGCCCTGCGAGCGCCTGGCTCTCGTGATAACCTCGCTCTTGCGGCCTGCGGCGCGACGGCCGGGCCGTGTTTCATGAACACGCGCCTCGCTGACGGCGGGGCTTGGGGAGGACTCGCCATGGCTGCACCGCTCATCGATTCCACGCCTGCCTTCGTGGAGGAGGCCTACCAGAAGCTGGGGACGCGCCTGGCCGCCGCGCGCGCGCGGCTGAAGAGGCCCTTGACGTATGCGGAGAAGGTGCTGCTGGGCCATCTCGATGATCCGGCCGAGGCCGACCTGATGCCTGGCGAGAGCTACCTGAACCTGCGTCCCGACCGTGTGGGGCTGCAGGACGTGACGGGGCAGATGGCAATCCTGCAGTTCATGCAGGCGGGCAAGCCGCAAACGGCGGTGCCGACGACGGTCCACTGCGATCACCTTATCCAAGCCTACGTCGGTGCTGCCCAGGATACCCGCTTGGCGCAGGACGACAGCAAGGAGGTCTACGACTTCC
>CAZQVD010000122.1:357-6693 GCA_964596665.1 uncultured Dehalococcoidia bacterium | reverse complement strand
AGCCTTCAAAGCCCTAATCCGGCGTATCGGCCCATAGGCGCACCGATCCGTAGAGCCCGTCATAGCCTGGCGCGACCACCAAGTCGCCCATCCTGGCCTTTACGATCCCCTCCGCGATGCGCTCGCCCGTGGCCGTTGCGATCGCTCTGGGTGACATGCGCTCCAGTACAGCAAGCTCGCTGCCGCCTGCACGGACCAGGTCCAGGTAGAGCGCGTCTACACGCTTTGTATGCGGTCCCTGCTTTATCGCCTCGGCGATGATCTCGCGCAAGGGAACCAGGCGTCTGAACGGCGGTCGGACGCCTGACGGATCGTTCAGCAACCCGTCCCCACCGGGCATGACAACCGTTGATACTCGGGTGGAGAGCGCCTCCATCCGGTGCAGCACGCCCAGCGTCAGCTTGCGCCCGCACACCGGGCAATGCTCGCCGAGCTCCAACGTTTGCGCTGGATGGCGGCACACCGCGCACTTTCGGTGACCGTCGTAGTGATACTTCCCCTCCTCGGGGTAGAACTCCACCGTGTACTGAACCCCTTGGCTCCGCAACTCCTCTCGGAACGACTCGTAGCCCGGCTCCCCTGCGAACACCGTGAGCTCGCGCCCCATGCGCGCGGGCGCGTGAGCGTCAGAGAACGATACGATCGCCAGATCGTCCAGCTCGGCCACGCGCCAGTTCATCGCGGGATCGCTCGACAACCCCGTCTCGATCGCGTGGACGTGCGGGAGCATGTCGCCGAAACACGCCGCCAGCGAGTCGAAACCACCCTTGGATCCGTATAACGAGTACCACGGGGTCCATGCATGTGCCGGGATCACCTCGCACCGCGAGTCCGCCGTCAGCGCCGCCTCCACCACGTCCCGGCCCGATAGCCTCAGGATGGGCCGCCCATCCGAGGCGAGATTGCCGTAGGGCCTGAGAGCCACGCAAAGCCGATCGACAGCGTCAAAGTCCGGCGCGAACACCAGCAGGTGCAGCCGGTGCGACCGTCCATCCTGCGGGTAGACGCAGCTCAGCTCGGTCCCCAGCATGAAACGGGCACGCGCGTCCGGCTCGCGAAGGGTATACAGCCCATCGCCTGACGGGATCAGCTTACGTTTCAGCTCCGTCAGCCATAAGGGATGCGTGAAATCGCTCGCCGCAAGCACGTCGAGTCCCTTGATCGCGGCCCACGCCGCCATGCCCTCCAGTGTGATCGAGGGACTCGTCGCCATTGCGTACGACGAGTGCAGATGGAGGTCCGCCGCGTAGCTCAATGCCAGCCCCTGCCGCGCATCGCCGTTACGGATCTGCCCGCCAGGCGTGCATTCGGGTGGGCGCGAAGCTGATGATGACCACTTCCCAGTCGAAAGCGCGCACCCACGCTTCGCCCGCGGAACCCCGATAGCGCTTCGTGATGCGTATCGCGTGCTCCACCGCGTTGTCGCGGCTCACGTTGGCGATGCCGTCGGCCGTCACGTACGTGTACGGCTCATCCGGCGACGCGATCGAAATGGCGATGCGCGGGTCGCGCTCCAGATTCAGCGTCTTGACCGAGGTGGCCGCAGTGAAGAAGGAGAACCGGCCACCCGCGTACTCGTACCACAGCGGAGCCACATGGGGTGAGCCGTGGGCCCGCAGCGTCACGACGTCTACGATGCGCGGCGCATCTAGGAATGCGACGACCTCGCTCTCCGTCAGCTTCGCCATGGCGCTCGACCTCCGAAGTCGATGCTATGTCCGGTGGCCCGAGCGCTGCAAGCGTCTGGCGAGGCACGTGAACGCCCTCGATCTGCTCTCGGATCCGGTTGACCGAAACAGCGGCAAATGGTACGCTAACAAGGTCGTGGCCTGCTAAACGCCCGACTGGGTACCCGAGATTGGGCCCGTGGATAGATCACCCGTCCGACCGCTTGGGCGGGATTTCTTTTGAAGGGACGCACCCCATGCGCTTGACCGGTGGCAGCGCGGTCTGCGAGGCCTTGCTCAAAGAGGGCGTCGAGGTCATCTACGGCTTCCCCGGTGGTGCCATCCTTCCCTTCTACGACTCCCTTTGGCACTATCCGAAGCTGCGGCACATCCTCGTGCGGCATGAGCAGGCCGCCGCCCATGCGGCCGAGGCCTACGCCCGCGTCAGCGGACAGGTCGGCGTCTGCGTGGCCACGTCCGGCCCTGGTGCCACAAACCTCATGACTGGCCTTGCCGCCGCGAAGATGGACTCAACCCCCATCGTCGCGATCACGGGCCAGGTGGCCCGACCCTTCATGGGCACCGAAGCGTTCCAAGAGTGCGACACCGTCGGCATGGCCGCCCCGGTCGTCAAGAAGGCGTTCCTCGTCATGGACCCCAACGACATCGCCCGCACGATCCGCGAGGCTTTCCAGGTTGCCCAAGAGGGCCGTCCTGGTCCCGTGCTCGTCGACCTGCCCAAGGACGTCCAAGCCGAGGAGATCGACTTCGAGTACCCGTCCGTCGCACGCTCCTCCTTGGGGGCGGCCGCCGACGTGTCGCTGATCGAGCAGGCGGCGCAGCTCCTCAACGAGGCGCAGCGCCCCATCATCATCGCCGGCCGAGGCGTCCACATCTCACGCGCTTGGGACGAAGTCTACGCTCTGGCCGTGCGGGGCAACGTGCCCGTGCTGAACACGCTGCACGGCACCAGCGCCTTCCCTCGGCACCACGAGCTTGCCATCGGCATGCTCGGCATGCACGGAATGTACGCTAGCAACCTCGCCACCGTGGAAGCTGACGTCCTGATCGGCGTCGGCGTTCGATTCGACGACCGCGTGGTGGGCAGGCCCGGCTCCTTCGCGCCTGACGCCAAGGTCGTGCGCCTCGAGATAGAGCCCAGCCAGGTGAACAAGAACATAGCAGCGGATGTCCCGCTCGTTGGCGACATTCGGCAAACCTTGGACAGGTTGCTTCCCCTAGTGCTGCGTGCGCCGCGGGATGCCTGGTTCGAGCGCCTCCGTAATCTCCAGCACGGGCACCCCAGCATCGACGTGCCCGATGCCGACGTGATCACGCCGCAGTACGTGTTGCGCGAGCTCAACAAGATCGTGGAGCACAGCGCCGACCCGATCGTGGTCACCGGCGTCGGTCAGCACCAGATGTGGGCTGCACAGTTCATGTTCATGCCGACTGCCAACAGCTTCGTCTCATCGGGCGGGCTCGGCGTGATGGGATTCGAAGTTCCCGCGGCTATCGGTGCCCAGGTCGGGCGCCCCGGTGCCACAATCTGGGCCATTGCGGGCGATGCCGGATTCCAGATGACCCTCCAGGAGCTCGCGACCATCACCCAGGAGCACCTGCCGGTGAAGATCGCCATTATCAATAACGGCTATTCCGGCATGGTTCGCCAGTGGCAAGAACTCTTCTACGGCCACCACTACAAGGCAGTGGCCATTAGCGGCCCGGACTACGTGAAGCTTGCTGAGGCCTACGGCATTCCGGCGCTGCGCGTTGCCGACAAGGCTGATGTGGGCATGGCGCTGGCCAAGGCGGCAGAGTACCACGGGCCCTTCCTCATCGACTTTGAGGTCTCCCCCGAGGAGAACGTCTACCCGATGGTCCCACCGGGCGCATCGTTGGCCGAAACCGTAGAGGATCCTCGCGTGGTCCACCGCCGCGTGCCGATCCACATCGGTCCCGAGGGTCTCGTCAGCTATCCATAGCGCGCGGCTCGGCCGTTGCGACCTCCTGTGCAACCAACGTCGTATTGCCGCGGTGGTTCGATAAATATTTGTCCGATGGCGACGTGATTCAACTCTGTGGTTCGGACGATTAGGCTTGTTGCGACTTCTTCGCCCTGCCGGTGGATGGGTGGTGCCATTTTCAGAAGCTGAAACCCCTAGTGAAAAGCCTGGCAAAAAGCAAGTGGCGAAGGTTCCAAAATTCATCGGACCTTCACATTGACACGAGCCTACGCTGCCTCTAGAGTGCCATCCGCTGCTCCTACGGAGTCCCTTCAAGCGGGTGGCATCGTCCCTGGTCAGTTCACTTCTTCCCATGGTTGGTTAAGTCCCCTTGGAAGCCACCCCGACTACTCCATCAGCACGCGTTCAGCCGCGCCCGCGAGCAGGGTCGGGCGCCAGCGGACGCACCTCGCTCAACATAATCTCCGACGGCACCATCAAGATCGATGGCGGCGTTATGTTCGGCCAGATTCCCAAGGGCCAGTGGCAGGACTGGATGCCGGCGGATCGCCGCAATCGCGTCAAGCTCGGCCTCAACTGTCTGCTGGTCCGCGTCGGCGAGCAAAATTTCCTGGTGGACACCGGTGCAGGACAGAAACAATCCGTGGCCGCACGCGATATGTTCGGGCTGTCCACCAGCCAGCTTCTCACTGGCCTGAAGAACCATGACCTGGCCCCCCAGGACATCCATGGAGTGATCCTCACCACTCTGCACTTCGAACACTCCGGTGGCGGCACACGGATCAATCGCCGTGGGGAGATCGTCCCCACCTTCCCAAAGGCTCAGTACTACGTGCAGCGCGCGGCATACGAAGAGGCCCTTTCACCTACCGAGCGCCACGTGGATGGCTTCGCACCCGAGGATTTCCTACCGCTGCAAGAGCGCGAGCGTCTAGAGCTACTCGACGGCAACGAGATGATTGCCCCCGGCCTGCACGTGCGCCTCGCCCCCGGCCCCTGCCTCGGACACCAGATCGTCGTCATGACGCACGGCGGAGAGCGCGTCGCTTTCCTTGGCGACCTCGTGCCGACCCCCTACCACCTGCAGCTTCCCTGCATCTCCGCCACCGACCGTCAACCCGAGGAAACCCTCCAACGGAAGCGTGAGATCCTCGGCGAGGCCGTCAAGGAAGGCTGGCTTCTTGTGTTCAGCCACGGCGTCAACGAGCGCGCGGGTTACCTGGAGAATCGCTCCGGCCGCCTGTACCTGCGCCCCGTCAGGCTCGACTAGCGGCCTCGGCATCCTTCGCCCCCCCCCCCAATCGACTTCATCCACACCGCTCGAAACTTGAGCGAAGCCCTGTGCAAGGCCGGGCTCGAGCCGGAGCTGCTCGGGTAATCGGCCCTACGACGCCCGCGTCGGCAGCGCGATCTCCCCGCTGTACACCCCGCGCATCGTCGCTATTAGCAGGCTCGCTACGGCCACGCCTGCGAACCCGAGCCCCATCACGGTCAACACGACAGGCGCGCCGTACCAGTCGGCCGCGAACCCGTTCACCAGATTCACCAGCGCCATCGTCCCGCCCACGTTGATCTGGTTAAGTCCGGTGATGCGCCCTCGCATCGAGTCAGGTGCAAGGGACTGGATCATCGCTCCGGCCACGGCCATGAATGACGCCTGCGAGCCACCCATCACCGCTGCCGCGAGCAGCGCCAGCGGCGCGGTCTCCGCTGCTGCGAGCCCGGCCATCGACGCGCCGCTGGCCAGCCCCGTCACCAGCAGGATGCGGCCTCGGTGGGCGGCGTTGCGCGATCCAGCTACGGCGAAGACCGCCAGCACCGCCCCGGCTCCCACCGCCATCATCAGGTAGCTGACCCCTCCCATGCCCAGGCCTAGCTCGTCCCGGGCCAGCACCGGAAGGGTCGACTCGAAGGCCATGGTCATCGAGCAGTGCAGCGCCACGAGGATGAACATCGCCCGCAGCTGCGGGTGGCCCCAAGCGTAGCTCCCAGCCTCCAGCAAACTCGCGCCCAGGCGCGAGCCGCGATCCAGTCCGCCCGAAGCCCGCGTGCGGATCGAGAGCACTCCGGCGATGCCGGCCACGTAAAACAGCGTGCTCGCGGCAAACGCAGCCTCTGGGCCCGCGAGCAACATCGCCGGTGCGACCAATCCCGGCCCGACCAGCCGCGATCCCTGCTGGGTCAGCTGGTTCATCGCGATCGCGTTCAGCCAGTGCTCCCGGGGCACGAGGTTGGGCGTCAGCGCCTGCACCGCCGTCATCTGGAACGTGCGGAAGCTCCCGTTCACGAGCGACAGCACGACGATATGCCACACCTCCAGTACGCCGGTGTAGGCGAGCACCGTCAACACGACGCCGTGCATCATCTGGAACACGTAGGACGACGCCAGCACCTTGCGGCGGTCGAACCGGTCTGCCAGGAACCCCGCCAGTGGCGGGATGATCACTCGCGGCACCATGGCCGCGAATGTAGTAACGCCCACAAGCGCCGAGGAGCCGGTCATCTCCAGCACCAGCACCCCTCGCGCGACCAGCAGCGCCCAGTAGGCTGACTGGCTGCTCATGCTGCCAAGCCATACCCAGCGATAGTCGCTGTATTGGAGTGCCGAGAGGTAGCGGTTGCGGAATGCCGATAGCATCGTCATGAGCATGCGATTCTGCTGCGAGAGATGCCCCGATTCTAGCAGCGGGTCGCCGAAAGCC
>CAZQVD010000122.1:0-347 GCA_964596665.1 uncultured Dehalococcoidia bacterium | reverse complement strand
TGCCGGAGCGGTTGTGTACCCCATGGGCTGCCCCTATCATTGCGCCCATCGCTTCGGAGGTTCCCTTGGCCATACGCGTATTCGTCACCGGCATCGGGATGGTCACGCCGCTCGGCCTCGACACGGCATCGAGCTGGGCGGCGCTGCTGAAGGGGACCTCCGGCATTGACACTATCGCCGCATTCGACCCCGAGGGCTTCGACACCACCATTGCTGGCGAGGTGAAGAACTTCGACCCTATGGTCTACGTGGACCGCAAGCAGGCCCGACGGCTCGACCGATTCGCCCAGTTCGCCGTCGCCGCCACCCACCAAGCCCTCGCGCAGGCCGAGCTTGACCTGGCATCG
>CAZQVD010000121.1:0-6832 GCA_964596665.1 uncultured Dehalococcoidia bacterium | reverse complement strand
TTGCTCTGCATCACGTACAGCTGCTCCGTGGTCACCTGCTGCTCGCGGATCCGGTGCTCCAACGACACCAAGTAGCTGGACATGGCCCGGTCGATGTTGGCGTTGGCGACGGTGGTGCTGAGCCGAGGCCGCTCGCGAACCTGAGGAAGGATGCGGGAGGAGAGAGACACCGAGCAGTTCGGTATCTCCTTCAGTATGATCTCCGCCAGCTCCTCTTCGTGCGCTGGGTTAAGGAACGAGAACAAGAGCACCACCGCGACGGCGTCGATGTCCAAGCGCGCGAGGCTGCGGACTGCCTCGGCCGCCGCCTCGCGGTCCAGCGGGCGCGTCACGTCGCCGTTGGCGTTGACACGCTCGGCGGCCTCCCGGCGGAATCGGGGCAGCACCGGCGGCAGGCGCTCGATGTACACCTGCCCCCCCGTGGAGTCCTCCTGGCGGGGCAGGTGCCACACGTCGTTGATGCCTCCGAAGCCCTCCGTCACGAACAGGCCGATCCGCTCGCGCTGGCCCTGCAGCAGACGATTCGTGCCAACGGTGGTCCCGTGCGAGACCGAGAGCACCTCCGCGGGGGCGAACGACCCCGCAAGCAGTTCCTTGAGCCCTGCGATGATCGCCTCGCCAGGGTCGCTCGGCGTCGACGGCAGCTTCAGCACGTCCACCTCGCCGGTGTCCTGGTCGAGCACGACCATGTCCGTGAACGTACCGCCAGTGTCGACTGCGATGGCCTTCAAGTGCATATCTCCGGATGGGGGCTGGCGGCGTTATAACGCCGGGCCGGGCGGCATGTCAACGATGGCTCACAGGCTCCTCGGCACAGCATATCCCGCTTGACGCGAACCCCTCGCCGCCGCAAGCTTGCGCGTATCGACGTCTCGATCTGCGTATTCCAGGAGGCATGCCATGCTCACCGCCGCCGAGAACGAACAGTTAACCAGGGTCGGCCCTGGCACGCCCATGGGGGAGTTGATGCGTCGGTATTGGCTCCCCGTCGCCACCTCCCAAGACCTGACCGAGAACCCGGTGAGGTCCGTGCGGATCCTTGGCGAGACGCTCACCCTGTACCGTGACCGCAACGGCACCCCAGGCCTGCTCGCCCAGCGCTGCGCCCACCGCAGCGTCGACCTAAGCTACGGGATCCCTGAGCAGAACGGCCTGCGCTGTCCCTACCACGGATGGCTGTACGACGCCACCGGCCAATGCCAGGAGATGCCCGCCGAATCGCCCGAAAGCACGTTCGCCGCACGGGTGCAGATCAACTCCTATCCGGTCGAAGAGCTGGCAGGGCTGATCTTCGCCTACCTCGGCCCCGCCCCCGTCCCGCTGCTGCCGCGTTGGGACGTATTCGCCTACGAGAACGCGTTCCGGCAGGTCGGCACCACCGTCATCCCGTGCAACTGGCTACAGTGCCAGGAGAACTCCGTAGACCAAGTGCACACCGAGTACCTCCACGGCCGCTTCGCCCTCTACGCGCTGGAGCGCCTGGGCTACACGGACCCCGAGGTCTACGCAATGGCGCAACGGTTCGTCGACAACCACCACGAGCGCCTCGCGTTCGGCGACGCCCCGCATGGCATCCAGAAGTACCGCCTGCGCTCCGGGCGCAGCGAAGAAGATGCGGCCTGGCAGGTGGGCCATCCGCTGGTGTTCCCGAACATGGTGCTCATCGGCCGCCCTGGCCATAAGGAGCTCCAGATCCGCATCCCCATGGACGATACCCACACCTGGCACCTCTCGTACCAGGTCTATTTCGGTGTCGAAGGCGTGCAGATGCCCGTGCAAGACCCCATCCCTAGCTTCGAGTCGCCGATCCTGGACCTTCCCGACTACGTGCTGGGTCAGGACATAGTGGGCTGGCCGTCGCAGGGCGAGATCACCGACCGCACCGTCGAGAAGCTCGCCGAGTCGGACCGTGGTCTGATCATCTTCCGCAAGATGCTCGCGGACCAGATCAAGATCGTGCAGGACGGCGGCGACCCCATGAACACGTTCCGGGATCCCGAGATCAACCGGTTCGTCGAGCTGGTGATGGAGGACTACGGGCCGCTGATCGACTACAAGCCAGGTTATCTGCGCCACACCAACACTGGCCCGCTGAACACGGTGATTGATCAACTCGACGATCTGCTCATCAAGATTGCGTCAGCGAATTCGGCGACGCGAGCTTAGGTCCGCACGAGGAGACAGCCATGGCTACCGAGCAACGCGGAGCGGCACACTGGATCGATCACTTCGTCGTTGGCACGAACGACATCGGCCGATGGGTGGAGTGGGCCATCGACGTCATCGGCGTCGAGCGCCATCCCATCGGAGGGCTCACCACCGAAGCGCGCAACGCCGGCCGCCCTGTGGCCTCGTTCATGTACATGGGCGACGGGTCGTGCCACTTCGGCGCGTTCCTGCAGCGTGAGCAGCTTCCCCCCACCAAAGGGCTTGGCGCCTCCACGCCTCGCCATGGCTTCTACGTGCGTGCAGCCGACGTGGAAGCGCACGTGCGGCGCCTCGACGCCCATGGCGTGCCGCATACCGCCCCGGCGCGCACGTCCGCTGAGGGTGAGACCGGCGTCGCGGTCCATTTCGAGGACCCGGACGGCAACCAATATGAATTCTGGGCACCCGACGACCTGCCCGAGGGCGCCATGGCCGTCGAGACGTCCGCCGGCGTGGGCCGCATCTCCAGCATCGCCTTGGGCGCGCGAGAACTGCAGCGGACTGCCGATTTCTTCAGCGCCTACTGCGGCATGGAGCGCGTGAGCAACGACGACGTGCCCGAAGACACGCTCGTGCTGCGATTGAAGGCCGGCGCGCGGCTCGTGTACCACCTGACGGGCGAGGTCGACCAACGGGTCATCGGACACCGGCCGTGGTACGCGTTGCACGTCGCCTTTACCGTGCCGGTCGAAGACTATTTCTCGAACTACTACCGCATCTGGGAGGGTGTCCCCGAGTGGGAGGACTCCACCCATGAGCTAGACGTGAGCGCCGAAGAGGAGGACCAACTCCCCGCGCGCACCGGAATGCACACTAGTCCCGCCGGCCGAGCATGGAAAAAGATCTACGAGCGTGGCGACGAGTTCTACGACTGGGACTCGCACGCGTTCCACTTCATCGGCGGCATCGACGTGCACGGGAAGGGCTCGCTGGCGTTCTACCAGGCGAAGGAGCAGGCCGAGTACCTGAAGGAGCTGCAGGAAGCCATCGCGCGAGACGGAGTGCAGCCTCAGCCGCGGCGGCTCTTCGACGCATCTGCTCGTATCCGCCTGTCAAGAGCCGGAGTCACGTGCACCCGCATCGCTCGCAGTGAGCTCGCTCACCTGCAGCGATGCGGGTGCACGTGACTCCGGCATGTCGGGGCACACCAGCGCCGCGCCCACGTCGAACGTCGGTTGCCAGCAGCCCGCCAGCGCCAGATCCAGCGTGATGGAGGCCTGACGCTTCTGGGCTTTCACGTCCAGGGGGGTTCCATCAACGCGTCGTTCTCGTGGGGCATGGCGAGCCGCAGTCGTATAGCAGCGGCGCCTGGCCGCTAGCCTTGGCAAGGTCCCGCAGTCCCTGCGCGAGCTCGCCATCCCTGATGGCCAGGGCAGCGTCCGCAGCGGCGAACGATACGCTAATGTTGACCGCCGTGGTCTGCCCCAGCTGCTAAGGGGTAGCCCCCATACGGCGGAGCCATTCTGCGGTCAGCTCGCCTCGTAGGCTCCGCAGGTCGGCCGCACCGGGCGCAGCAGCCAGAAGGGCCGGCGCAGGCCGTCCGGCCCTGGTCCGGGACGCGTCAGACCGAGCCATCGCTGGTATGCCTCGTGTGACTTTGCCGTGTCCACGTCAATGTCCCCGTAGGCATCGCCAGGCGCGGCGCGAGTCACCCGCACCTTCTGGTGCCAGCAGTGCGCGCCGCTTATCGGGTCGGGCTGCACCGGGAACACAATGTTCTGGTGCACGCCACCGTCGCTCCACCAGATGCGCTCGGAGTCGGCGCTTCCCTTGAACGGACGCACGCCGTGCTCTTGCCGCATGGACCAATGCGAATCCTTGTGCTCGAGGCCAACCACGGCCGAGGCCCATCGATCGCTGCCATGGTCCTCATGCAGCCGCCAGCGGCCTAGGTGGTGCGAGCAGGCGACGACGCCGGGGCGTATCGCTTCGGTCACCCAGACCTTGTCCACAAATGAGCCAATCTCCGTTTCGACCTTGACCAGGTCGTCGGTCGCCACGCCCATGCGCTCCGCGTCCTGCGGGTGGACCCAAACAGGGTTCGAGTTTGCCGTCTCGTACAGCCAGCTCGCCCCGTTGGTGCGCGAATGGATCAGCGTGGGCAGCCGGAACGTCGGCAGTAGGCCGTATTCGTCGCGGTCGTGGTCGATGAGGGACGGATGCACCTGGCTCGTGATATGCGGCATGCGCTCACGATGCTCCGCCGTGCGCGGGTAGATGGGCAGCGCGTACTCGGGCCAACCCCAGTCGGCGAGCGTCTTGGAGTAGAACTCCAGCTTGCCTGAGGGCGTCGGGAAACCCTGCACGGCCTTGCCGTCCACGAGCATGGCGGTGCGGAACCGGCCGTCGCCGTCTAGGAAGGGTCCAGGCATCGGCCTGAAGTTCGTCTTTGGCGGTGCAGAGCCCTGCCACAGGAACGCGCCCTCCGCATCCGGCTCGCTGCCGTCCACTGGCGGGTCAGGGGGTGCCTCGTGCCGCTCGTAGACGTCCTGCGTGATCTCGAAGGCACCGAATCGCCGCATGTAGTCCAGGGGACTCAGGCCTGCCTCCGTCGCCTTCTCCGGCAGGCCGGGGACGGAGTTTTCGAAGATCCAGCGATAGTACTCCTCGATGGTGATCCGCTCGCCGGACCGGTAGGGCGACTCGAAATGCTGTCTGATGTTCCGATCGCCGTCGGGATCCAGGCGCCACGACAGGTCGATCCAGAACTCGTTCTCCTCCCACACCTCGCCGGGGTTGGTGCCCAGCGTCGACTCGATCTTCTCGCCCGCCCGCTCGCGCGCCGCGCGCACCACCGGCTGGCGGAACCCGATCCACTGCGACGCGTGCGTCTCGTAGCTGTGCAGGTCGTGGCGCTCCGGACCCAGACCTGTGGGCAGCACGTAGTCGGCGAACTGCGCGCTCTCGTTCCATACTGGGGTCAGCGCCACGTGCAGCCCGACTCGATCCTCGTCCGACAGCATCTCCAGCCAGCTGAAGCCGTCGGGGTTGGTCCACAGCGGGTTGTGCACACGGGTGAAGTACACCTCGAGCCGCCTCCCCTGCTCCTGCAGTATGTGCGGCAGCGCAAAGCCCATCTCGTAGTGGGCCAGTGGATACGCACTCGGCCAATGGTTCTCGTTCCATCGCTCAGGCTGGCTGGGCACCGTTGGCGGTCGTGGCACGAACTTGGTCCATGCGTTCGGCAGCGTGCCGCCCCTGGTGCCGACCGCGCCAGTGAGCACACTCAGGAAGAACAGCGTTCGCGCCGTGTTCCAGCCACCCAGGTGCGCTGCTGCAGCGCTGCGCCAGACGTGTCCCGCGAAGGCGTGGCCCGCCTTGCCGATCTCCTCCGCC
The DNA here is from genome assembly GCA_964596665.1 of uncultured Dehalococcoidia bacterium. Taxonomy (GTDB): domain Bacteria; phylum Chloroflexota; class Dehalococcoidia; order Lucifugimonadales; family Australimonadaceae; genus CAZQVD01. Next base: position 1,288 of record CAZQVD010000121.1, on the reverse strand, counting down.
ACGGCGGCGATGGTCTCGGCCGGCACGCCTGTCTCCTCTTCGGCCCACTCCAGGGTGTAACCCGAGTAGACCTCCGTCAGGAAAGCGATGAAGCTGTCGAAATCCTCACCCGGGGGCGCCGTGCCCAGGCCCTCGCGGTCCAGGAACGACAGATACTCCCTGTCTGCCAAGAGCTGTTGCCAGTTCACCCATCGCTCGAGGAATGGGCGGTCGATGAGGTCGTGCTCGATCAGATAGCCAGCCATGGCCAGCAGCAGGCCCGGCTCCGTACCGGGGTACGGCGCCAGCCAGTAATCGGCCTTCGATGCCGTATTCGACAGCCGTGTGTCGATCACCGCAGTCTTCGCGCCCGCCATCGTCGCGCCTACGATGCGCTGGGCGTGCGGTGCGAAATAGTGCCCCGCTTCCAGGTGCGCGCTCAGCATCAGGATGAACTTCGTGTTCTCGTGGTCCGGGTTCGGTCGGTCCATGCCCATCCAGAACGCATATCCCGCACGCGCCCCCGCGGAGCACACGTTGGTGTGGCTGTTGTGCCCGTCGATCCCCCACGCCTGCAGCACGCGCTCCGTGTACAGATCCTCACCTGGGCGACCCACGTGGTACGCGATCTCGTCATGGCGCCCATCATCCAGCGCCGATCGCATGCGTGAGGCTATATCGTCGAGTGCGTCAGACCACGAAACGCGCTCCCAGCGTCCGTCGCCGCGGGCTCCGGCGCGCTTCAGCGGATACAAGATGCGGTCGGGGTTCGTCACCTGCGAGATGGTGGCCGGCCCCTTCGCGCAATTGCGGCCACGGCTCGCTGGATGCAGCGGATGCCCCTCCAGCTTGCGTATCTCGTACGTCTCCTTGTCGACGAACGCGAGCAGGCCGCAGGCCGATTCGCAGTTGAAGCACACCGTCGGAACGATGGCGTAATGGTGCTCGACTCGCTCAGGAAGCTGGCGCGGGTCCACCTCGACCCAGTCGTCCCACTGTTCCACCGGCGGGCTAGAGATCAACGGTGCTGCTGCGGTTTGGGCTTCTTCGCTCAACTAAATTCCTTTGTTCTGACCTTCGAGTATCTTTCGCTAGGTAAGCGGATCGGACTGGCCCGCCTGCACAAACGCGTGCTCCTGCGTCAGCAGGCCGGCGAGCGCCAGGACACCACCGGCGGCGAACGTGCTGTCGAACATCGCCAGCGGGATCGCCACCGCCGTGGCCGCGAGGCCACCCCAGAAGTGCAGTGCCCACCGGCCGCGGGTCATATTGTGCGCGGCCACGCGTGCCGCGGCCGATCGCCGCGGCA
>CAZQVD010000120.1:0-6911 GCA_964596665.1 uncultured Dehalococcoidia bacterium | reverse complement strand
GTTTGGCTGTGCGCCTGCGTTTCGCCGCTCCGGGTTGCGAAGAGGCACTTAGTGTGCCATTCCCAGAGCTCCACAGCAGGTGGACGACCTTGAGTCACTCGGGAGCGCATCCCCCTTCGGGTCCTGTCCGCGTAGTCGATATCTTCCTAGCAGATAGGCGGCTCAGGGGCCTCGGCCCCAGCACATGCAGCGAGCAGGTACCAGCCGGTTATTCGTTAGCAGCGATGGCCTGTAGAGATTCAGGTACTGGGCGTCGTGCCGCGCTAGCAACTGCAAAAGAGACCTGTGTCCATCGCAGCGGCCGCAGGGACCAGAATTCCGGAGCCGTAGCGGGTGAGCGGAGGCGCACGGTCGAGTTTTTCCCAGTCAAGGGAGCACGTGATGATGCGCCCTTCCGTAAAAGCACACTTCGCGGGCGGGGAGGTGGGGATACCCGCGGAGCTATTGCAGTGCCGTAGCTCGTGATACGGTGCCGCCTGAACGCAATCGTTACAAGCGAGGCTCCCCGTGGCAGATATCAAGATGGCGGTCGGTGATCGCCTGGAAACCCAACACATCCTGAGCGGTCGTGTGAAGATCGACGGCTTTGACGTCGATCTTCACAATCCCGGGCCCGCTCCCGCCCCCACCTTCAACGACAACGTCACGACCCTCCCCTACGACGTTGGCGAGCTCACCATCGTCAACTACATCATCGCCAAGGACCAGGGCGTGCCGATCGTAGGCCTGCCCGTCATCCCCAACCTCTTCTACCCTCTCAGCGGCATCACCGTGAACAAGGCCGCCGGCATCAAGACCCCGGCAGATCTCGCGGGCAAGCGCATCGGCATCGGCACTGGCTTTGCCTCCAACCCCGGTGTGTGGCTGCGCGGCATCCTCGCGCACCAATTCGACGTTTCCGCCGAGTCCATCACCTGGATCGAAGGCAGCGCTGACTCCCTACGCAACGTCTCCTACCCACGTTCCGCGCGCTACAAGAGCGAGAAGATCGACGACCTCGGCGCAGCGCTCGAGGAAGGCCAGATCGACGCTATGATCGTCGCCGGAGGCGCGGCGCAAGACTCATCCAAGGTCGTGCTGCTGACCCCGGACGTGTCGGCTTTGGCAAAGGAGTACCACGACGCCACCGGCGCATTCCCCATCAACACCATGCTCATCATGAAGCAGACCTCCGTCACCGCGTACCCCGGACTCGCCGCCGCCGTCATCGCCGCCTCCAACGAGGCCCATGCCATCTACGACGCAGAAGAGCCGGACGAAGGCGTCCACCAGGGCCTGCACGTCGGGTCGATGCGCAAGCTCGGCCTCTTCCCCCGCCCGCACGGCCTGGAAACCCACGGAACGTCGGTTCGGATGATCGTCCAATATCTCTACGAGCAAGGCTTCATCCGCAAGCTCTGGACCCTCGACGAGCTCTTCGTCTAGCCATGCAGGCGCCCTAACTGAACGGCAAAACGACTGATGCTGACCGCTCTCCGTGCTACACGACAAGGAATACGAGGGCGGGCAGAACAACAACTGCATCGACCAGGTGATGTTCGACCCGAAGATGTTCACTCGCGGCCAGTGGGGGACCGACTGGCAGCCCGACCTCATCCCGGGAAGCGCCGCCGTGCAGTGCGAACCGCACAAAAGCCTCAGTGGCTTCCACACCGCCGATGTCGATATCCAGCTCCGGAAGCGTGGTATCAGCCACATGATGCTATGCAGCGTGCCCGCCAACCTCTGTGTCAAGTCGCACCTGCGCGACGCCGAGGAGCGTGGCTACTATGTCACCGTGATCAACGACGGCCCACCGCCGGCCCCGATGCTTACAAGGCCGCCCTCGTGAACTACGTCTTCATCGCCCACGAATCCATCATCGCCGAGAGGCCTTCTCCCGCCTCGCGCGAGCGGACCATCCCCGAGTCCATCCACGGAAGGACGGCCTTTAGTCCGGGAGCAGTAGCGAAGCGCAGGTGCACAGTCAACAAGAGAGCCCTGGCACCGGCCAGGGCTCTCTTGTTGACGACCGCAGCATGCGGCGGTACCTTTGCGCCTGCATTCCGCATGCTAACGCGGCAACCGGGCCATCGGGCCCAGCCGCGCCGGATCACGCCAAAGGGAGGACACCATGACGACCAACTACGACCCAGCTCACGCACCCGTCTTCGAGCGCATTGACACGTACGAGGATTGGCAGAGGGACGAGGGAGTGAAGCTCCACGGCGGCCTGTACATCAAAGATCTGTACTCACTCGAGCTCTCGCACTGGGCCCGCAAGGGCGTCGACGGTGCCGTGGTCTACCTGGATGGCGACGAGGACACCGACGAGCACGTCCTGGAGATCGGGCCGGCTGGCAAGACCAACCCTGAGCACCATATGTTCAACGAGGTCATCTACATCCTCAGCGGGCGCGGCGCGACCTCCGTCTGGTACGACGAGGCGAAGAAGCAAACGTTCGAGTGGGCCGAGGGCGCGTACTTCTCCATCCCGATGAACGCCTCCTACCAGCACTTCAACGGCAGCGGCTCAGAGGCCCTGCGCATGGTCTCTGTCACCAACCTGCCCGGGATGCTGCGCCGGTTCATCACCCCCGACTTCATCTGGAACAACCCCTACGTCTTCCCGGACCGCCTCAATACGGAGGAGGGCTGGGCCTCCGGCTCCGGCTCTATGTACAAGGGCCGCATCTGGGAGACAAACTTCCTGCCCGACGCGGCGGGCATGCCCATGCCCGACTGGCACGAACGCGGCGCCGGCGGCACCAACATCATGCTCTCGCTGTCGGACAACACGGTTTCGTCCCACATATCCGAGTTCCCAGTCGGCACCTACAAGAAAGCGCACCGCCACGGCCCCGGCGCTCATCTTCTGATCACCGGCGGCGACGGCTTCGCCCTCGTGTGGAAAGAGGACGACATGTCCGACCTGGTCAAGGCTGACTGGCAGCGCGGCAGCCTCTACCTGCCCACGCAGGACTCCGAGAACGAATACTTCCACCAGCACTTCAACGTGGGCACCATGCCTGCGCGCTACATCAATATGAGCCCGTCCAACTCCCGCAAGTACGCCTTCCGCCGCGGGATCAACGACCCCACCAAGATGGGTGAGATTCGCGCCATGGTCAGCATCAAGGAGGGCGGGATCCAGCTCGAGTACGAGGACGAGAATCGCCGGGTCCACGAGATCTTCGAGGAAGAGCTCCGCAAGCACGGCCAGCAGTGCAACATGAAGAACCTGGTCGCCTGGTGCACCGGCGTCCCCGGCCCCGAGAACAAGAAGGGCGAGCTGCAGGCCTACGATTAGCTGGAACCTCGGCCATAGTCCGGACCGCGGTCAATCTATCTTGCCCGTCGGACGGCGAGGTAGATCGGCCGCGGTCGCGATAGCCAACGGCACCATGGGAGCGGCGGTCCAGGTGGCCCCGCATAGCCAGTTCGCGCGTCGCTCGAACTCAGGGCGTTGCCCGCTTCGGGTTGCGCCGCGTCGGCCCTGCCGCACGATCGGCCACGGCTTTCGCCAAGGTCTGGGGGCCACCCTAGATGCAGACGCGCGGGACCGTCTGTACTAGATCAGCCGCCGATATCCCCGCGAAGCTCCGCCCACGCCTCGCGCGCCTCGTCCACAGACCCCTCGTCCTCGATCGTGGTGATGTCGCCCGGGTCCGTGCCGGTCGTCACGGCTTTCAGCACGCGGCGCATGATCTTCCCGCTGCGTGTCTTGGGCAGCATGCGCACGAAATTCAGCTCGCCCACCACCGCCAGCGCACCGAGCTCTCTGCGGACCGCCGCGATCAGCTCCCTGCGTAGCTCCTCGCTTGGCTCGCGCCCTTGTCGCAGCACCACGAACCCCGAGATCACCTCGCCCCGCAGCTCATCAGGCCGTCCTGTCACGCCCGCCTCCGCGACTGCCGAGTGCGTCATCAGCGCCGTCTCGACCTCGATCGTGCCGAGCCGGTGCGACGCTATCTTGATCACCTCGTCCGCGCGCCCGGAGAACCACACGTATCCGTCGTCGTCGATCTCCGCCAGGTCTCCCGTGAAATAGACCCCGTGGATCTTCTCCCAATAGTCGGCACCGTAGCGGTCGTGGTCCCCCCAGAGCGTCGGCGTCAGGTTCGGGAAGGGACGCTTGATAACCAAGATCCCCTTCTCACCGGGCTCCAGGAGCTGACCATCAGGGCTCATCACTGCCACCTCCGTACCCGGCATCGGCACGCCCGCGGACCCCGGCTTCTGCGGGATCATTCCGATCCCATACGGGTTGCCGACCACCGGCGCACCCGTCTCCGTTTGCCACCAGTGATCCAACACCGGGATGCGATCGTCCAGCACCGTCTTCTGCAGCCACTCCCACGCCGGCGCATTCAGCACCTCGCCTGCGCAGACGATCCGCTCCAGCGAGCTCAGATCGTAGCCGCTCGCGTGCTCCTCGCCGTAGCGCATCAGCAGACGCACTGCCGTCGGCGACGTGAACACCCCGGTTAGCCCGAACTCCTCGACAAGCCGCCACAGCACGTCGGGCCCCGGATGATCCAGCGCACCCTCGTACAGCACGGTCGTCGCCCCAAACAGCAGCGGGCCGTACACGATGTAGCTGTGCCCCACCGCCCAGCCCATGTCCGACGTCGCCCACCACACGTCCGACGCCTTGAGGTTGTAGCACCACTTCGCCTGCGAGTACACGCCAACCGGATAGCCGCCATGCGTGTGCACCACCAGCTTCGGCGTCGCCGTTGTGCCTGAGGTCGCGAGTATGTAAGCCGGGTCGTTGGACTCCATCGGGGCGAAAGCGCCCGACTGCCCCTGCCCACCCGCGATGAACGCGCCCCAATCGACGTCTAGCCTGCCGTCGAGCGCCGGAGCATCCGCCTCGCGTTGCAGCGTCACCACGTGCTCCACGTCCTCGCAGCCGAGGGCCATCGTCGCGTCCACGATCTCCTTGAGCCGGACCACGCCGCCCTTGCGGTACGCCACGTCGGCCGTGAAGATCGCCCGCGACCCGGATGCCCGCACGCGGTCCGCCAATGCGGGTGCGCTGAAACCGGCGAACACGACCGAATGAATCGCACCGATTCGCACCGTCGCCAGCATCAGCACCACTGCCTCCAGGCAGTTCGGCATGTAGATCGTCAGCCGGTCGCCCTTGCCGAGCCCGAGCCCCCGCAGCCCGGCCGCCGTCTTCTCCACCTCGCGCTTAAGCTGTGCATATGTCAGCGTGGACCGTGCGCCAAGCTCGTTCGCATAGATGATCGCCGCGTGCCCCGCCCGGCCGCTCGCGACATGGTGGTCTACGCAGCTAAACGATAGATTAGTCTGCCCACCCACGAACCACTTGAACGACGGATAGTCCGCCTCGAACACCCGGTCCCACGTCTTGAGCCAAGGAAGCTCCCGCGCAGCCTTGTCCCAGAAGCCCTCGAAATCCTCCGAGCCTTCCCGCATCCACCGCCGAACCACAGGATTGACGATGTCCATACGACCTCCTGCCGAGCTACGGCCCAGCGCCCGTCCGATGCTACGCGCGCACGTCTCCTCCCGCAACGATGGCGTGCTACCCTGTCGGGGCTGGCCCGTCGGGTCGAGGGAGCAAGGAGTACGTCATGGCATCGACGACTGCGGATTTGCTGATCTCCGCGGATTCCCATGTGATGGAACCCGCTGATCTCTGGACTACCCGCGTGCCAAAGGGGCTGCGAGATCAAGCACCGACCTTCCCAGCCGAAGTGTCGGACCAGTCCAAACCCGGAGGCTGGGACCCCACCGAGCGACTGAAAGAGATGTCCGTCGATGGGGTCAGCCTCGAGGTGCTGTACGCAACTCGAGGGATGACCCTCTTCCGCATCGAGGACGTGGTGTTGCAAGAAGCCTGCGTTCGCGCATTCAACGACTGGCTGATCGAGTATTGCTCCGTGAGCCCGAGCCGTTTGTTCGGCATCGGGCTCATCTCTCTCTATGACGTGGATCATGCCGTGGCGGAGCTCGAGCGCTGCAGGAACGCGGGGCTGCGCGGCGCCATGATCTGGCAGAACCCGCCGGAGGAGCTGCCGTTCTCGTCGGATCGCTACGAGCGGTTCTGGGCGGCCGCGCAAGACCTCGGCATGCCGGTGAGCCTCCATATCCTCACCGGTCACGGCTACATGCAGAAGGCGCACCTGCGCCATGGGACGGAGCACTACCGGTCCAGTGTGAACATCAAGCTCGGCGAGGTGATGAACAGCCTCTTCGATCTGATCTTCTACCAGGCGCTGGACCGGCATCCCGGGCTGAAGATCGTGCTCGTGGAGAACGAGATTGGCTGGATCCCGTTCTCGCTCCAGCAGTGGGGGTACTACCTGGGCAGGCATCGGGACCGCGAGCCCGGCCCAGCGCCGGACAAGCTGCCAAACGAGTACCTCGCCAGCCAGATCTACGCCACCTTCTTCAACGATCCGATCGGCACACGCTATCTCTCGAGCTGGGGCGAGGATGCCTGCATGTGGTCCAACGACTACCCGCACGCAAACTCCACCTGGCCGCACTCGCGCGAGGTGATCGCGGAGCATCTGGGGCACCTATCGCCGGAAACGCGGACCAAGGTCCTCAGCACCAACGTATCCCGGCTGTACGACATCGAGGTCCCGAACAACCCTTCCCATTCCCCCTAGGGGTGGCCCGGTAGGATTCTGATCGTTCACGAGAACAATCTCACGGGCGGTGTCGGGGCAGAGGTGGCGGCGACCGTCGCCGAGGACGCACCCTTCCACCTTGACGCCCCAGCCATGCGATAGGAGGCAATCCCATGTCCCAAACCTGCAAAGCAGCAGTCTTCGTCGGCGCCGAGCTCCCCCTGGAGATTCAAGAGCTCGAGAAACCGCACATCGAGCCCGGAGTCGTCCTCGTCAAGATGGAGATGGACGATCAGAGTTGGTTCGTCGTGCGGAATACGC
>CAZQVD010000119.1:5383-6924 GCA_964596665.1 uncultured Dehalococcoidia bacterium | reverse complement strand
AACGACGTATTGGTGACCGTGGCGGGGTTGATCGGATGGCGGAAGACGAACTCGATCGTCTGGTTCGGGGCGATATCCGTGATGACACAACCGGAGCTGCTGCAACTGAGATTGCACCGCAACACGCAGAACGAACCCGAGCTGCAGCGAAACTGGCTGGAGCTCGCACCGGACTCACCACCGCTGCCGCAACCGGCCAGGACGATGAGCAAGATCACAGAGAACAGCAGGGGCAGGCTTCGTGCGAACATTGGACGCCCAGGGCACTCGTCGAATTCGGTGAGCTCATGCATGATCGGGCTAGATCCTCAAGAAGACCGTCACGCTGTGAACGGTGATGTTGTCACTCTGGTGGAAGAGCACGAGCCACCTGAATCCCGTGCCGCCATCGTCGGCGAGCGCCTCGCCGCTCGGCGCGAACCGATTACTCACGTAGCGGCGCCACGGCGTCGCGCTCGTCGGATCGATTTGACCAGTGGGGCCTGTGCTCGCACCTTGGATGAGAAACTCGACTGGCGAACTGCTGGTCGCCAGCGTTCCTATGCTCGGGTCATCGCTGTAGACCACAGCCACGCCGTTCACGGTCGCACTGATCTCGTAGCGCATGTAGTCCGGAGAGAAGATCTGGTTGGTCTCGTAATACAGCGACTGAATAGCGGTGGTCGCATCCCGTTCGGTCAGCTTGGCGAGGTTGCGGAGCGCCGCAGGGGGATTGGTCGAGCCGGCCCACAAGGCCGCCTGGGACTCTGAGCTCGGCGGATCCAGCGGTGCCTCGATGCGGAAGTAGCCTGGGGCTCCGTCGCCGCCGTCCGACTGCATGGCGATGAACCCACCCACCACGCTGCCGCCGACGCCACCGCTGACGTCGATGAGGCCGCTCTGCAGCGGAAGCTGCGCCACCTGGATGATGACCGAGCCGCCGGATCCGCCACCACCAGGCGCTGCGAAGCCGCTGCTGGCCGAGGCGCGGGTGCGGCCGCCTCTCGCCTGGATTCCACCGCTCGAACCCACCAGCAGGCTGCCACCGACGCGCAGCGCAACGGCGCCACCACCGCTGGCGCCGCCACCGCCGGAGCGCCAGCTTGCGCTGGTCGGCGGAATGGCCGGCGAATTGTATGGGTGAGAGCCCGCGCCACCGCCGCCCGCGCCACCGACGAGAAAGTGGTCCATCACGTTGGCACCTGACGGCAACGGGAAGAGCTGGAACGCGTTGCCACCCGCGGCGTTCGAGCCGAGGTACTGTGGCTGGTTGATGTTGAACTCGTTGGGAGACTTCACGGCCACGCCGGGCAAGCCCGCGCCATCATGCCCACCACCACCGCCGCCCGCCGCGACCTGGATCGAGAAGAAGCCCCGGAGCCCCGCCTGAACGCAGGTGGCGGCCGTGCAGCCACTGGCAGGGGTTACCGTGTTCTGCGCCGGGAAGTGCAGCGAACCCTTGCCGCCCGTACCGGCCGCCGTGCTCGCGTACGCGTGCGTCGGCGGCACCTGTACGGGTTCGCCATCCTGGCCGTCATAAATCGTCAGGTTGGTTCCGTTAC
>CAZQVD010000119.1:2084-5373 GCA_964596665.1 uncultured Dehalococcoidia bacterium | reverse complement strand
TACTCCTGTTGGCGCCCTTGCCGCCTGCGCCACCACCCGCGCCGCCACCGGCAGCTCCCCCCAAGCCCCCGGCCTGGCCGATGATGTTGCCGCCCTTCGGCTCGGCCAGGTTCTGACCATTGACCTGGATGACTCCTTCAACGCGAGCCTCGCCGCGCACATAAATGCGCGCCGGATTGGCGCCGACGAACCGAACCGTCTGGCCGGCCGGGATGACGAGCTTGGCGAACCGAAAGACACCGTCCGTGATCGTCTCGTTGCTTCCGCTGAGCGTGAGGTTGCTCTTGGGGATGACCTGGTTGTCCGTGCTGATCTCGAACACACCAGCCGAGATCGGCGTGCCCAGCTGCGGGTCGAAATCGCCGTGCAACCCATCCCAACCCAATACTCCGGGCTTGCCGCCGCCGACCCAATTGCCCCCAGAGGCTTCTCGATCGAACTGCAGGTCGTCGGAGAAGCTCTCGGTGAGTGGGAACGGTGGCTGATTGCCCGTGGCCGTGATGTAGGTGTGGGCCTCTCCCTGCGACGGCTTGCCAGACAGGTCCGTGACGCCCGGCGTCACGTTGATCGTGACACATACGGAGCTCGGGATCACCTGGCTCGGCGTGAACATCGCCGTCGACAACTGCAGCACGACGTTGTTCGTGATCGACCACGACCCTCTCAGCTTCACTGGCGCGAGCAGCGGATTGCACTCGACGCCGCCACCTGCGGCAGGCCGCGTCCTACCGACCAGCACCTCGATGGGCTCTGTCCCGACCGAGCCGAGAAAAGGGGTGTTGTCGATGATCTCACTGAACTCGAGCACGATCGCCGTATTCGGCAGGACGTTGACCACCGAACTGGGGGAGCGAAGCTCGGAGGTCGGCGGTTCGCCGTCGAAGTCCAGGATGCCCTTGTTCACCCGCAAGTTGCAGGAGAAGGTCTTGGTGAATGGGTCACCGCTTACCGACTTCACCGCGTTGATTTCGTTGGCGCCGCCGGGGAGCCGCAACTCGTAGGTCTCCTGCGGCGTGAACCCAAAAAAGCTGGCGCCGCCCTTCACGAGAATCTCGGGCAAGAACGTCACCTGGTTGTCCAGCACGAGCAGTTGCCCAATAGGCTCCTCGCCAGCCGAGGTCCGCAACGACACCGTTGACGAGGTCACGGTCGCCGCGTTCACGGACTGATTGAACGCCAGAACGATTTGCTGGTTCTGGTAGATGTCCGTGATCGCACAACCAGTCTCGGTGCAACCGAGGTTGCACGACACGAGACAGAAGGCCCCGCCGATGCCACTCCCGCTGCAATTGGGAGCCAGCACGCCGGATCCGTCTGCCACTCCGTCGCCACATCCTGGGACGCAGAGCAGCAAGACACACACGAGCGGGACAATCAGCGAACCACGGATCATGGGACCCTTCGGTGACATGGGGGAGGAAACAGAGTCGGGACGGGCAGCGGAACGGTCGAAGACCTGCCTACGTAACCATACCCGGAACAGGCAGTTAAGACGACAAGCCGACCGGCGAGCTGGACGCACACGGGGCCACGCCGATCATACCAAGAACCGTGCCGATCCCGACTCCCCGATGGGACCGAAGCGAGCCCCCCGAGCTCGGCTGCGCGGACGCCCCAACTCCATGGGATGTAGAGACTTGAACCATGGCCCGGACCGGTCCTGGCCGCCACCCAGGAGGGATGGCGGGCGCCACGAACAGAGCTGTGCGAAACCCCCCACCGGGTGTTCAACAACGAACGGCAGCAGCCGGTGACCGCCGCCATGCCCTCTGCTACCTTGCGTCCGATGAGCGCCCCGACGCCCGAGCCGACTCGAGCATCCCCGAGCACCACGGTCACCCTCGCCACAGGACTCTGCCTCCTCGGCGCGGGGTTCTGGATGTACTCGAGCCTGCTCGATGCAACCGCCGAGGTCGATCATCGCCTCGGCACGGTCGAGACTCGCCTCGCACAGCAGCAGAGGGTCCTCCAGCTGTATCGCTTCGAGCAGCAGGGGCAGACCGGGTTGGGGTTCTCTGCGCTGCTCGAGAAGATCCGCTATTGGGCACCACTCGCGGAGGCCGGCACCACCCCGCAACTCCAGATTCCCGTCATCGAGGAGCGGCTGCGCGCAATCCTGTCGGCGGTGGCAGCTCTGGGGGACGACGCGTTCCCGTTGCTGATCGGCGCGTTCCACGACTCGAAGCCCGAGCGCGAATTCCACGTGCGCCGCTGGCTGCTCAACGGCATGGCGGACATCAACCCGAGCCGTACCGTCGAGTTCCTGGCCAAACTGGTGCAGAGCTACGAGTTCCACGTTCCCCCGCGCATGCGGCTGCACGCGGCCGACCGCCTGATCAGCCTCGACCCAGCAGCAGCGGGCGCGGCGCTGAGGCAGGTCCTCGACGTGGAAACCCACCGCGGTCTGGATGACAAGCGCCTCTCCGCTGACATCTTGGAGAGGTTTCCGAACACCCTCGAAAACGTCGCCCCCCACCCGGGGTTTTCGGGGTTCGTACCGCGATTCGCAGCGACGAACCACGAGGCGGCGCAGCGGGTCCTGCTGCGAATTCTGGTCCGGCGACGCGACTACGACCTGATGACGCTGCAAGAGGCCGTCAAGGCGCTCGGCCGACTCCAGTTCGGCGAAGCCGTACCCAACATCAAGGATCTGTTCGAGAACCCCCCTCGCAACTTCCACCCGATGTTTCGCAACCACTGCCTGGACGCGATCGCCGGTATCTGCGGCGATGAAGCCTGCCAGTACTTCAAGCAGGTCCTGCTCGAGGAGAAGCGCGACACGGTCATCACCAAGCTCACCGAGTTGATCAAGAAGACCTGCGGCTGACCCCGCAGCCCCATGGCCACTTCGGCCGCAACCCGCCCGCGGCGCGGGCCACGTTCGGCGCCCCCCAACGCTGCGAGGGAGCTGGCAGACCGTCCCAGGACGCAAGAAGGCCGCACCCCAATCGGGCTGCGACCTTCTCCTCCAGGAGCGATGAACGCCGGCTCAGTTGACGACGAGCCAGTTTTCACCATCGATGCCGACCGCGTTGACGGCCAACGGGCTGCCCATGTTCGGGGTCGCCGTGCCAGTCAGTATCGCGGCGGTTGGCAACGGCGGAGTCGCCGTGCCACTGTACTGCTTGGTCGAGTTACGGCTCGACAACACGTCGCCTGCCTGGTTGATGAAGAAGCAGCGCTTGCCAGAGTTGCCGTAGCTGCTTGGCCAGGCGTAGACCAGCCACATGACCTCTGCGTCGGCAGCGGAAATGCTGACGCCACTAGCGCCACCCGCGGTGGCTTCCGC
>CAZQVD010000119.1:0-2074 GCA_964596665.1 uncultured Dehalococcoidia bacterium | reverse complement strand
CTCATCGCACCGGCAAAAACCGTTCGCTGGCTCGCGTCGGCCGCGGCGATGCTGACGCTGCTAGCGCCACCCGTGGCGGCTTCCGCCGTCGCGACAGCGCCGGTAGCCGGCAGGTACATCTGGAACACGTAGCCGGAGCGGCTCACGCAACTGGCCTGGACGTTTGAGAACGCGCCGGAGAGGAAAGGAGGCTGGACCATCTCTGTGCCCAGTCCACCAATCTCGTCGTTGCGAACCGCGACGCCACCGGACAGCTCCGCGAAGAAGCCAAATTCACCCTGTCCATTGCTGTTGGCGTCGACGATGCCGGACGCCTGGCACTGCGACTGAGCGGACGAGATGTTCTTGAGGGTGGCGATTGCCGCCGACTCGTTCGCATTGAGGCGAGCGCTCAAGAGGTTAGGAATCGCGATCGACGCGATGATGGCAATGATCGCAACGACGATCATCAGTTCGATGAGTGTGAAACCCTGTTCCCGCTTCATTTTTGTCTCCCTATACAGGTTGGCTTGACCGGCCCATACAGGGCCTCCTTGTCTCTTCCTTCCCTCCCTTATCGAGTGCGCCCTCGCGCAGCTTGAGGGCGCCTGGCGATTCTTCCCGCCGTCGCGAGGCGCGCCGCGCCGCGTCCTGATCCTCCCCATGGCATGGAGGAACCACACCCAGGGGTGAGGCAGTGGCAGCGGAAAATCACTTCGCCGACGTCGATTCGGGCGTCGCCGGAACCGTTGCGCTCGCGCTGTCGGCCACGTCTGCGATCGCCGCCAGCTGCTCCCTGACGGTGTCTGCGTGCTCGTCCAGGAACTGGTGTTGGTGCCGGCGCAAGAGCCGAGCCGCCTGCCCATGCTGGCCGACCTGACGGAGCATCAGCGCCTGGTTGATGATGGACCTGTCCCGCAGAGCGTCGCTGCAGTCGGCGCGGAGTCGAGTCTGCTCGTAGAGGCAAGCCGCCTCGCCGTAGTCGGAGTGGAGGTAGGCCACGTAGCCGCGGTACCAGGGCGACCAGGCCGTTTCCGGATAGTCCTCGTCAACCCGGTCGAGCCAGTGATTGGCGGCGGCCAACAGCGCCGCGCGGGACTCGGTGGCCGCCCCGCCGTCTTCGGCGTCCGACGTCACCGTCGCCGCCTGGCTCAGCTGCACCTCGACCGACCCGAGCATCGTCATGAGGTCAGGGTCAGCCTCGTACACGAAGCCACCGTAGACGAGGACCCCGCCGACAATCCCGCTCAGGCCGTAGCCGATGACTCGCTTTGCGACGTCGTGCATCTTCGTCTCCCCCGGATCGTCCTATCCTCCAGACAGCTTCTCTTGCAGCTTGAAGATCGGCAGGAACACTGCGAGCACGATGCCGCCCACCACGAACCCCATCACCGCGATCATGATGGGCTCGATCAGAGAGGTGAGTCCCTTGACCTCGGCCTCGACCTGCTCGTCGTAGAACTCCGAGATCTTCTCGAGCAAGGTATCGAGGGCTCCCGAACGCTCGCCGATGCCGATCATCTTCGTCACCATCGGCGGGAACACCTTGTGGCGCGAGAACGGCTCCGACAGGGTCTCTCCCTGCCTCACGCTGTCGCGCGCTTCGCCCACGAACTTCGAGATCACGCGGTTGCCCGAGGTCTCGGACACGATCTCCATCGCTCCGAGGATCGGGACGCCGCTCTTCACCAGCGTTGAGAAGGTGCGCGCGAACCTGGACAGGGCCACCTTCTTGAACAGGGGGCCGAACACCGGGACACCCAGCAGGAAGGCATCCCAGAGGTAGGCCCCCTTGTCGGTCTTCTTCCACATCCTGAACAGGATGAGCGCCACCACGAATCCGCCGACCAGGGCGTACCAGTAGGCCTGCATCCACTCCGCGGCGCCCATGATCGCGACAGTCAGCCCCGGCAGATCCACCTCGAGCGACGCGAACACCGGCCTAAACGACGGGACGATTCCGATCATGAGAAAGCCCGCGATACCGATCACCAGGAACAGCGAGACCACCGGATAGGTCATCGCGGCCTTGATCTCGGACCGGAGGTGCGCCGCAGCCTCCAGATACTCGGCCAATCGCGGGCGGATGATGTCG
>CAZQVD010000118.1:0-6976 GCA_964596665.1 uncultured Dehalococcoidia bacterium | reverse complement strand
ACTGGCTCCAGTGCCAGGAGAACTCCCACGATCCCGTCCACCTGGAGTGGCTCCACGGGTACTGGGGTGTGCACCAGCAGCGCGAGAAGATCCGCCAGCTCGGCGGCGCGCCTGACGTCAACGCCATCGTCCCCAAGGCGCATCAGAAGATCGGCTTCACCGTGTTCGAACACGGCATCATCAAGCGCCGTGTCGTGGAAGGGAGCAACGAGGAGGACAACGACTGGAAGGTGGGCCATCCGGCGCTGTTCCCGAACATCCTGTACGTCGGCGACATGGTGAAGTGCAACTTCCAGTACCGCGTCCCCGTCGACGACCATCACACCAATCACATCACTTGGTTCTTCTACAAGGCGGCACCCGGCCACACCGCCCCGAAGCAGGAGCGCATCCCGTATTGGTACGTGCCGCTCTACGACGAGAAGGGCGATCTGATCCCAGACCTGGTCAACCACCAGGACTTCGTAGCTTGGATAACCCAGGGGCCGAACGCGGACCGCACCATGGAAAAGCTGGGCGAGTCCGACCGCGGAATCATCATGCTCCGCAAGCAGCTTCGCGAGCAAATCGACATCGTCGCCGACGGCGGCGACCCGATGAACGTGGTGCGCGACGAAGAGCAGAACAAGTTCATCGAGCTCCCGTTGGAGCGATGGCCCACCCTCCAAGACGCTGGACGCTTCGCCAACTACATCCGTGCACAAGAGGGCGAGGGCCCCGAGGTGATGGACAACATCCAGCGCATCCTCTCCACATGGGCCAGTGAGGCCGTCGTCTAGCAGCGGCCGTGGCATACGAACCTACGAAGCGGGCCCTCGGAATCCGAGGGCCCGCGCTCATGCGATCGGGATGACCGGGCGGACGCTAGCTCGGCATGTCCACCGCCACGAGCTCCGCCTCGGGGCTGGCGGCCTTGCGTGAACTTGCCTTCGGCGCCGCGGGCTGCCGCCCGCCGAGCTCGTCGTGCAGGAAGGCGAAAGATTGTTCCAGCGACGCCCTCGCAGCGTTCTCACGGCTAGCAGAGGAGTCCTGCTTTGGATTCAAGAACGAGTGTCCCACGCCTTCGTGATAGACGATCTCGTAGTCCTTCCCGTAGCCGTCCAGCGTCTCGCGGAAGGCCTCCACCTCCTGGCGGGGCGTCGAGTGGTCCAGCGTGCCGTAGTGGCACAGCATCTTGGCCTGGATCCCTTCGAGCTCGGTGGGGTCGGGGAACATGCTGTGGTAGTAGATCACTCCGGCACCGAAGGCGGACGTGCGGCCCAGGCTGTACAGCGCGAGGCCACCGCCGGGGCAGGCGCCGATCACGCCAACTGCCGCGCTCGTGTCCACCCATGGCAGCGCGCGAAGGTACTCGGTGGCCGCCGCCAGGTTGCGGACCGTTTGGTCCACGTCCAGCGAGTTCTTCGCAAGCAGCTGCGACGCGCTGTCGGGAGCCTGGTAGCCGTCGAACAGATCGGGCGAGATCGCTACGAAACCGGCCCGCGCGAACGTTCGGTTCATCTCCCGCTGGAACCAATTCAGCCCGCCCATACCGGAGATCACCACGACCGCCGGATGCGGCCCGCGGCTCTGCGGCCGGGAGAGGAAGGCATCCACCATCCTGCCCTCGTTGCTGTAGCCGGCGTGCAGGGAAACGATCTTCTCGTGAGCCATGGTGCTCCTCCGTTGCGGTCTCATCGCGGCCGGCCACATGGTAGCGCCGAGCAGCGGCCACGCCTACCCTTAGAGTGCCGGCCACTCGCGCAGCAACCGGCCGTAGCCGCCGACGGGTGTCTTGCTGCCCGCAAGCGAGGCCACGTGCCATAGCATGGCAAGGTTGCTGGCGATGATGGGCAGGCCGAAGTCGGCCTCCAGCCGGTCCACGATGAGTAGCGGGTCGAGGACGGCGCCCTGGAAGTAGATGCCGTCGACCTCCCCTGCCTTCTCGAGCTGCTCCTTGGCCAGACCGTACACGGGGTCGGACCCCAGCGCCTGTGCATCGCGGTACGAGTCGAATGTCCGGTCCGGCGAGACGGTCGCGAGGCCAAGCGCGGCTAGGTACTCGCGGATCTGCGCGTTCAGCTCCTCGCGGAAAGGGGTGAGTAGCAGCACCCGGCGCGTGCCGAGACGCTCCGCCGCGAGCGCCGATGCTTCCATCGCCGTGGTCAGCGGTATGCGCACGGCCTCGCGCAGCCTGGTGAGCAGGCCCGGATTGCCCAGCACGACAGGCGCCGCGAGCAGCGCGGCGGCCTGCCAGTCGGGGTGGGCCTCCACAATGGCCATCGCACGCCCGAAGGCCTCGTCCTCTACGTCCACAAGCTGCTCAAGCGAGTCTCGCATGAGGCCGAGCCCATCGATGTCCAGGCGAATGCCATCTGGCAGCATGGCAACGAAGGGAGCGAAATGCGGACTGTTCCCTCCACCAGGGTCGATGAAGCCGACGTGTGGGGGGCTCTGGGAGGTCATGCTCGCATCCGTGGGAAGTCTGGTGCCGAAGGCGGCCGAAGTCGAACCTGCACGAGGGTGCCTTCAATGGTTTTCGGGTTCGTTGCACTCTGTCCGGAGGCATTCTACAAGGTTCGCTAGCATCCACGCTCTACTAGGTAACAACGAAGCGGAGTGCGCCAGCGGACGTTGGCATGCAGTCAGCGGAGTCCAGGGAACTCATCTTAGAACTGCCGTAGTAGCTTCGAGGGGGTTCGCCTAGGAGATCGTCGTTTGGGATTAGGCATGCATGACTACATGCATCCTGTCTATTGATATGAGGCTGGGCACGTGAATATCTTCAGCCTCTTGGTTCCATGGGTTGCGATTGAAGTCAACGTGGATCAGGTTGGTGAGTGAAGCCAGCGGACTGATTGAGATGATTTGGTTATCCGGTCGCGTCCTTTGCAGGCCCATCGCATTCACCGCAGAACCCATGGCGTCAGTCGTCATTGCGAACCTCAATGATTACGTGCGAACTCCAGTGGCGCACGATTACGCGGAATCGACAGGGGCAAAGCCACCGCGACTATCCGTAGGATCGTAGCGGCCGCGCCTTGGTGATTGCGGGCCGGGAATCGCTCGCGCACCTAATACACCCCTTGCCAAATTGGAAAGGGAAAGTCGTACACAGGAGTAGCGTGGGTCACTGCGCAGCGCTTTGCAGGTCATCGATGAGCGCCTGGGCATCGATGCTGTACCGTATCGCAAGCGACTGCTTCGCTGCCTCTATTGCATCCTCGTTTCTTCCCAAAGCACGCAGGGCAACAGCCTCAATGTACAGCGTTAGATATCCTCCTTCGGAGTCCATGGCATTACGGTCCTTCGCCATTTCCACGGCGCTAAGCGCCTGTTCAAACCTCCCAAGTCGCACAAATGACATGGCGAGTGCTGTTCGCGCTTGCCAGAAGCCAGGTACTAGATTCACGAGGGTCTCGGCGTCATGGATAGCATCGTCGGCGAGCGCACCGTCATAGACCGCCAACTCCCGTTTGACCTCCAAGGCGCGTGTCCATGCGCGATGATCCATGGGGTTCCGATCCAAAATCATCTGGGCCTGTTCGTATGCAGAGTTAAGCAGCATTATTCGTCGCTCCGCATCGCTGGCACCGAGAGCCGCGCCGAAAAATACATTGCTCAAGCCGATACGGTAGTTCGCATCACTGGGTGAATGTGCTAGGGCCTCATGAAAGAGTTCTAGGGCCACTTGTGCCTGCGATGGATCATCGCCAGCAGCCACGGTAGCCCGCTGGGCATCATCGGCAATAAAGGCGGCGGCGAACTGAGTGGCGACATTCTGGTACCAGAAGACGGTGATAGCACAGGTGGCCACCACGGCCACGGCGATGCGACGGACGGATTTTGGCGTACCACCTGCCCGGCGCCGCATGAGTACCGACCGCTCTTGTCTGTTTCGTCGGCTCCTTGGTGGCTCCACAGCGCCGTTGCGACGGCGCACCGTTCCCTCGTCCGGCGGCATCGCCGCCAGTGCCACAATCACCGCCGCCAGCATCCACGACAGCAGTAGGTCGGAAACCTGGGCTTTGCCCGTTAGCTGTTCAATCACGCGCCCAGCCAGCGCCGCCGTCAGCCCCGCGAGGAGATAGATGAACCACAGCGGTGTCGCGCCGCGACGAGCAGCACCCAGCATGCGGACCAGTGCTATGCCGAGCGCCACGATGAGTCCGATGTACGCAGCAACCCCAAGCAGGCCTAATTCAAGGGCTGTGTGGACCACGAAGTTATGACCATGGCTTGTAGCTTCGTTGGTATATGACGACTCACCCATCAAAGGGTAGGCATAAGGGAACATGTCCGGCCCATAACCCACTATCGGGCGCAGCAGCTTGAACTTCAGGTCGGGTATCTCTGGGAACTCTTCTGTGTCGATCCATGGGACGGTGACAAAGGCGTTACCGGCGGTTTCCCACATCACTACCCGGTTGCTAGCACCGCTGCTGATACTGGATCCGATGGAGGTGAAGCGCTCGGCAAAGAGGTGGCCGGCGCCAGGCGTGTCGGGTACCGGGAGCATGTTGATCCCCGCCGCGAGGAAGCTCGCGGCCAACACTATGAGAACAGGGCGGATGGCGCTCCGAACACCCCGCGCCCACACCAGCACACTAAAGAAAACAATCATGCCAGACAGGAGTCCAATCCACGGGCCTCGGCTCAACGTGAACAGGATCGCCGTTAACTGCAGAGCGATGATCCCCGCACCCAACCAGATGTGGCTTTCAGCCGAGATTCTTTCTCGCCACGGCATGAACAGCGCCACACTCAACGGCACAGTCATAAGGAGGTACGCTGGGCCGAAGATTGGGTTGCCAAAGCCTAACGTGGCCCGCTCTACCGGGTGGGGGTCGCTGCGGGCCCAGTCATAGCCGAAGTGCTGTCCGATGCCGTAGGCGCTCACAACAATGGACGCCCCGGTGAGCACCCACAGGAGCCTGCGAATCTGCGCGCCAGATCTGAGGTGTGTGGCCATCACAGTGAATATCACCAGATAACTCGCAACACTAAACAGGCCGTAGGTATCCCAACCCGGATCTCGTCCGCCGATAGCTATGCTCTTCACGGGCGCGAAAGCAATTGAAACTAAGTTGGTGAGGAGTACCGCTCCTGCAGCCAAGTACACGAGCCGGGCCGGGTGGTCCATAACGGCCCTTCCCAGGATCCGACAGTCCAAGCGCCAAGCGGTTACCCCCCCTTTGAGTGCCCACTCGAGCGTTGCTAGTGTTACGAGAAATAGCGCGCAGGAGCGCAGAAGGAAGACCTTGGGCATCTGAACCCAGCCGACCATCCATTCCTGGTGTGCGATTGCCAGTGGGACAAGAGCCGCCGCTAACAGCCACCCAACTTCCATCGCATGGCCTATGGCGACCGGATTTAGCGCTCTAGGTGATCTGGCTGGAATCGCCTGCAAAAGCCTCCTCCGCAAGCACCTCGCAGTGCAAGCTCCAAGCCATAGTATGTCCACGATCACGGCCCAACAACCGTGTTCGACATGACCTGCTCCCCGAAAACCGGTCCACCGATACCGGAGTTCTCCGGGGGAAAACAGGAGGGCAGCCTGCGAAGGGGCAGGTTTACCAACGTGCAGATCATCGGGGTCTTGAAAGAGGCGGGTGCCGGAGCGGTGACCGCGGAGTTGTGCCGTCGCCACGCGATCTCACCGGCGACGTTGTATAACTCGAAGGTTCGATTCGGGGGGATGGGGGTCAACGAAGCCCGGCGGTTCGGCAGATCGCGGCCGAGAACGACAAGCTGAAGCAGCTGCCGGCAGAGTCTATCCATGACGACCGCGTCCTGAGCGGCCTGCTCCGGAAGAAGGTACGGGTGACCTGCGCTAACCGAGCCGCTCACTCAGAATGACCCAGCCCGAGCGTAATAGCGCCCACTTTCCTTGTGTGCTCAAGTTGCGCCAACGAACGACAATAGGCATGCTTGTATAGTCATTCCGCTTGCCGAGGACAGACCATGGCCGACGTGGAGGCGCAGGTCAAGAAAGAGCTGGAATCCGCGGCTCATGAGAACTCGGGGCTAGCTCCGGATTGCGCCTGATGTTGGTCTTGCCGGAGCAGGCACGAGAGCGGCTTGCTCAACGCTCTAAGGAGACAACAATGACAGACTTCGCGCCAATCATGCCAACGACCGTTGGCAGCTACCCTCGACCTGCGACTCTATTCGAGCCCGTGCCGGGCGAGCGAGCGCCGGTCGTGCGATTCATGATGGATGGTGATGCGCTTCGTGAGGCGCAAGACAAGGCAGTGCTCGATGTGATCCGGGATCAAGAGGAGGTTGGCCTCGAGTTGATTGGGGACGGGGAGCAGCGCCGGACGAATTTCATCAATCACATACTCGCGTCGTGGGATGGGTTCGACTTCGTAAACCGCACGTCACGGACGATCCGCCGCGGCACCGAGCCTCGGCTTGTACCCACTGTTGTCGGCAAAGTGACACGGCGTGAGCAGGCGGCGGTCGAGGACGTCAAGTTTCTCAAGGCGCATTCGAGGACGCCGATCAAGGTTGATGTGCCCGGGCCGATGACGTCGATCGACACGACTTTCGACGCGGCGTACGGCAACGAGGCCGAATTGTCCATGGACATAGCGATCGCGCTCAATGCTGAGCTCCGTGAGCTGCAGGAAGCGGGCGCGGATGTAATCCAGATTGATGAGCCCGCGATGACGCGCTGGCATGAGAAGGTGGCGGATTACGGCGCGCAGGCTCTGGATCGTGCGATAGAAGGAATCACGGTGCCGACCATTGTTCACCTTTGCTACGGCTATCCTGGGTTTGGCGGACAGCAGCACGAGTACACCTATCCGGAACTCTTGGACATGCTCATGGGGACGCGCATCACTGGGTTCTCAGTAGAATTCGCTCGTAGCGCATACCCATCGGAGGTTCTGCGGCACGCCGAGGGTCGGATCGTTATGCTGGGCTGCATTCACCCGGGCGATACTCCTCCCGAGCCGGTCGCAGATGTGGTGGAACTGACCAAGCAGGT
>CAZQVD010000117.1:0-6988 GCA_964596665.1 uncultured Dehalococcoidia bacterium | reverse complement strand
CGGTGCCTTTGGCGGCGGCGGCAGCTTCGATTATGCCCTTCGCACGCCCGCCCGACAGCCTCGACCCAAGCGCCAGCTTCATCTTCGAGGGCATAGGCGATGAAGAGCTCATCGGCGACTTCCCCAACCTGGTCATGGAGTACGGCGCCTCCAGCTTCGAGATCGACCGCATGGACTTCCAGCTGGGCACGCCGCCCCACGCCCTGCTGCTGGCCACCGCCTCCGGTCACCCGGCGCAGTATGTCCACGTCATCGAGCAGGTCTACCAGTCCAACCTGGGTCCGGTGGACGCGCTGGTGAAGTCGGACATGGTCTACTTCGAGTACCCGGAAGGTGGAGCCGTGTTCTCGGTGGGCTCTATTGGATGGGATGGTTGTCTGTCGTACAACGACTACGACAACAACGTCTCCCGCATCACCGATAACGTGCTGCGCCAATTCCGCGGGGAGGCAGAGTGAGTCGTGCCGCCATGGCTATCCGCCTGGGTGGCGGCGAGGAAGCGGCACAAGCTCTCGCATGCGCCCGTTCAGATGGCACGCCGAGCCCGGCATGAACCCGAAGTCCTTGGGGAAGATCGACCATCACGATCAAGAGCCGTGGAAACAACCACTGCGTTCATCGAGGACCTCTCGGCATTCGGTTGCGAAATCAATCCAAGGACCGAACAGCAGCCCCCCCAAGCACCAAGACCCCAAACTTCTACCTGGGCCGCCAGTGCACGGCCCCAATTTCTCCCACTGTGAATCATCGAGGTGCTGACCATGAAGATTGCGGATATTCAGATCATCCCCATCCGTCCGCGCCTGGCGGCGCGCTACGCAGACCGAGAGGTCTGCTTTGAGGGCATTGACCGCCGCACGATTTTCAAGGTCCTCACCGACAGCGGGCTGGTAGGCTATGGCGACCATCGCCTCGGTGCTCCGTCTCGTGAGAGCGTGGCGTCGCTGATCGGTCGCGATCCCTTCGACTTTATCAACAACCACCTTGACCCAGGTCTCGGCGGCGCCCTCTACGATGTGATGGGGAAGCATCTGGACGTGCCAGCCTACAAGCTGATGGGGCAGAAAGTGCGCGACGCTGTCTCGGTGGGTGCCTGGACCTCACGGGCGACGCCGGAGGAGTTCGCCGATGAGGTTACGCGTGCCGCTGCGGATGGATACCGGGTGTTCAAGATGCACACGGCGCCGTTCTACGATGTATTGGAGCAGGCCCACGCGGCCGGGTGCGTCGCCCCTGGGGGCTTCAAGCTACACTTCGACTTCAACGGCAATCGGACCCTTGCCACCGCGCTGCCGCTGGTGAAGCAACTCGAGAAGTATCCGGTGGTCGGCTTCATCGAGGATCCCTTCCCCAAGAATGACCGTGATGCCTGGTGTCGCCTGCGCGAGCAGAGCCATATCCCGTTGATTTTCCATGTGTCGGCGATGCATGCGGGCCTGCCCGAGGTCACGGCGGGCGTGGCCGACACCTATCTGTTCAGCGGCGTATCGGTGGGGGACACGCTCATGTCGGGGTTCGCCTGCGCGCGGGCCAACGTGCAGATGCTGATCCAGCTCACAGGGGGGACGCTGGCCAAGGCGCTGGCTTTGCACATGGCGGCGGTCCTGCCCACGGCGACGGGGCACTCCATCCACCTGGATGACCAGTACGAGGATGACGTTACCTGCGAGCGGATCGACGTGGTCGCCGGGTTCTCGAAGGTGCCCGAAGGCCCTGGTCTCGGTGTTGAAGTGGACGAGGATGCCCTGGCGCGGCTGGCGGCAAGGGATTCCCAGGCGATATCAATGCCTCGACACATTGGGATCCTTCAGGTGGCCGACGGCAGGAGGTGGTACACGTCGATGAACCCCCACGTTCAGCGGCTCACAGGTTGCGAGGAAGGCGCGATGCGGGGCGTCCGACTGGATCTGTGGCGTGACGATGATTCAGCGGAGTTTGCAGGGGTGTACGAGGCCTTGCAGGCACGGGACGCCATCGAAGTAGACCCCGCTTTATGAGGACCTCATCAGAAGGGCAAATGGTCGTGGGCAGACCCCAATAGAAGGAGAAGGAACTCAATGGAACTCACGAACTTCGAGGCTTGCAGTCGGGACCGCTTCATCCACGTTGGCGACGGCCGGATCGAGTTGTCCCCGACGCTGCTGCTCGACGAACGAGATGGGTGTGCACGGCACCCTGGAAGAGACGCTTACGCCCGCAGGTCACAGCTGGCTACGTCAACACCCTTAGGCCCTGAGGCGCACGCGCAAGGGGAGTATCTGGTACGCCTGCGTCTGCGGGGATACGCCCCCTCCGGTCAGTTATCTCACCGGTGATCGACCTGTCCGATGCCCATGCGTGTGGCGATCGGATTCAACACTTTTCCCAAGACTTGTCCACGCAAAAATTAAGGTTTTTATTACGGCATTATGCAAATCATCTTGCCGAGACGAGATTCATGGGGCCTAGATCCAAGCAGAGGTCGAGCCTCGGCGTGGCCCTGGACTGAGGATCTGCGAACCGCAGGGAATCGAGACGTAGTAAAGACCCAGGCCGTCGATCGGTATCAACGTCGCCCAGCTACCTGAGCTTTGCCGCTTGCCGCGAGATCGTGGACGAAGCGGGATGATGGCGTTCATGTCGAGGATCGACCTCTGATCGTCGGCCGT
This sequence comes from uncultured Dehalococcoidia bacterium, assembly GCA_964596665.1. Classification (GTDB taxonomy): domain Bacteria; phylum Chloroflexota; class Dehalococcoidia; order Lucifugimonadales; family Australimonadaceae; genus CAZQVD01. The sequence continues at coordinate 4,340 of CAZQVD010000117.1, read as the reverse complement.
GCAGGACGACTCCCCCGCAGGGGAGAGAAACTCAACATGAGGATGGGAGGAACAGGGACATGAAGCCGACACGGGTCATTCAGATGGGGCTGGGACCGATCGGTCAGCGCACCGTCGCCTATGTGGCGGAGCGGGAGGGCGTTGAACTGGTGGGGGCGATCGACATCGATCCGGACAAGGCCGGCAAGGATGTGGGTGTCCTGTCCGGCGTGGACGCACTGGGGGTAGCGGTCTCGTCCGACGCAGATTCCGTTCTGCGCCAGGATGCCGACGTCGTCATTCTGACGACGGGCTCGCAGTGCGCCGCGGTCGCCAGCCAGATCGAGCAGTGCATCGCCGCGGGCAAATCGGTGGTTTCCACTTGCGAAGAACTGGCCAATCCCTTCGACGCTGCGCCCGAGCTGTCGGCGCGAATCGACCGGCTGGCGCAGGCGGCGGGGGTCGTGGTGCTGGGCACGGGCGTCAACCCGGGATTCCTGATGGATGCCCTGCCGGTCTTTCTCACCAGTGTGTGTCGTCGCGTGGACGCGGTGAAGGTCGAGCGTCACCAGGACGCGGCGATCCGTCGGTTACCCTTTCAGCAGAAGATCGGCGCCGGACTGAGTCCCGAGGAGTTCGAGGACAAGCGCCGCCAGGGAATGATCCGCCACGTGGGGTTTACCGAGTCCATTCGCCTGATCGCGCGCGCCATGGGTTGGCCCCTTGGCGATGTCGAGGACACGGTGGAACCCGTCATCGCCGAGCAGCCCGTGAGCAGCCGGTTTATCGAGGTGGCGGCGGGCAAGTGCGCCGGGCTGCGCCAAGTGGGGACCGGGACCAGAGACGGCGAGCGTGTGATCACTCTCGAACTGGAAGCCTATCTCGGCCATCCGGCTCCGCGGGATACGGTGACCGTGTCCGGCGATCCGGCGATCCGTTCGAACATCGCAGGCGGCGTCGATGGCGACGTCGCCACGTGCTCCATGCTGTTGAACGCCCTGAGAGCGGCGCAATCCGCTGCACCGGGTCTGCGGACGATGGCGGACATCCCGTTGTCGCACTGGTACAGCGAGTAGGGAGGCTGCCATGAGAGAGTTCAAAGGCATCTACCCGGCGATCGTAACTCCCTGCGGGGTAGCTGGCGGCTTCGACGAGGCCGCCATGCGGCGCATCGTGCGACACCAGCTGGCGGCGGGGGTTCACGGATTCTACGTCTGTGGCGGCACCGGTGAGGGGCATCGGTTTCCAGCAATATCGCGACCCTGGACGAGGACGGCATCTCTCACTGGTACCGCGGTGCGACATCGATCGTCCGTCATGGCAGACCAACTGAACAGGAGTCACTCATGTCTACTCGCTTAGTCTACTTCAATGGCGACTTCATCCCGGAGATCGAAGCCCGCATTTCCATCTTCGACTGTGCCCTGATGTACGGAGACATGGTCTTCGAGATGACCCGCACTTTCAACCAGCAGTCGTATCGTCTCCGCCAGCACCTTGAGCGGCTCTACGCCTCCCTCGCCTATGTGCAGATAGAATGTGGCCTCGATATCGACGAGATGGCGGCGGCGACGGAGGAAACCCTGACGCGGAATCTGCCGGCCCTGGAGGCTTACGACGTGCAGATCATGCACAACGTTACCCGTGGTGGACTGGGCCTCTACGACACCCTCATCAAGGAGGGGACGGCGCCGATCATCACCATCAACGTGCTACCTCTGGTACGGCACATTGGTGGCGCCGCCGCCAAGTACGAAGAGGGCTCGCACTTCGTCATCACGCCCCAGCAGTCGGTGCCGTCCCGCTACATCGATCCGAAGGCCAAGAACCGCAGCCGCATCTACTACAAGCTGGCAGAATTGCAGGCGGCGCAGATGGAAGAGGGAGCCAACGCGCTGCTCACCGACGAGCACGGCTTCATCACCGAAGGGACGGGCAACAACTTCTTCGTGGCTCGCGACGGTGAGATCCTCACACCCCGACCCCGCGACATCCTGCGCGGGGTGTCCCGCCAGGCATGCATGGAACTGGCAGGCAAGCTCGGTGTCCCCGTGCACGAGACGGACATCGAGCCCTATGACGTGCGCGCCGCCGACGAGGCATGGCACACGAGCACGACGACCTGCATGCAGCCCATCACCCGTTTCAACTTCCAGCCCGTAGGCGATGGCAAGCCAGGGCCGATCTACCGCAAGCTGTTAGCTGCCTGGTCGGAGGAAGTGGGCGTCGACATTGCGGCGCAGGCGCGGGAGTACAGCGAACTGGCCAGGACCTGGAGCCCCTGATGCAGGTTCGGAACAGCGGCCGCGACCAGGGCAGGGCGTCCCGGTGCCTGTGATGAGGAGCCACGCCAGCGGCGAGCAACCGGTGACATGCAGGCCGTGGACCCGTCTGCGTGTCGCGATGGGTCTGTTGTGTGGACTACGCCGCCACGACCTGCGGTCGGCGCGAACCTTCATGCACATGATGTACGACGGGCACAACCTGCCAATGCGTCTGTTCAGGTTTCTCGGCTGGACTCTGCGCCAGATGTTCGGCGCTATCCCTGAGGCTCTCACGACGGTCACCTTCGACCGCGAGGTTTCCCGCACGCCGATCTGGCTTGCCCAGGGGAATCGGCTTGCCAACCATCCGTGGGCAGGCGACGCGGACGCATGTCTGCCGAGGCAAGTGGATACCGTCGTCATCGGTGCGGGCATGACCGGTGCCAGTTGCGCCTATCACTGGTCGAAGCTGGCATCGGGGAAGAGGCTGGCCGTGCTGGAGATGGAGGATCCGGCCTGGGGGGCCAGCGGTCGCAACGAGGGGCTCATCGTGATGGGGCGTTACTTCGCCATGGTCCGCGACAGCGTACGGCCCCACCTGGAGCGCGGGCGGCCGGATCTGACGCAAGATAGACGTAATCGGTTGGCCGAGCAGTTTGCCGCCGCGTACACGCGTAGCGCCTATCGCAACGCGGATCTTATCGAGCAGACGATCCGCGAAGAGGGCTTTGACTGTGACTATGAACGCAACGGCTGGATCCAGGCTCGGGACGATGTCGACCAGCTGGCGTTGCGCGAGTCGATCGCGGCGGGCGAGCGGGTAGGTTTTGACGACTGGACCTCGCTGTCACCAGAGCAGGTGTGGGAGAAGGGGGGGATGGTCGTCGACGCGCCTGCGGGTTTCTCGCGCCGGGCGGCCTGCTTCCACCCGGCGAAGTGGGTGTGGTGTTTGCTCGAGCGGGCCTTGGATAATGGCGGCGTGGAGTTGTTCACGCGCACCCGCGTACTGCGCGTGGAGGACAAGGGCGAGGGCTACCGCGTGGACACGGCGCGGGGCTCGATCAGCGCTCGCCGCATCATCAACGCCACCGAGTCGCACACCGCATCGCTGCACCCGCAGTACGGCGACTTCATCCACCCCGTGCAGACGCAGGCAGCCTTCGGGGAGGGCGGGCCTGAGGGGATGAAGCCCCACATCGGGCTGAGCGGCAAACGCGCCTTCTTCGGGCGTCATGGCACAGGTTCGATGGTAGGTTCCGATGCCAGTCGTCTACCGCCGAGCAAGGCGGGCAGCAACAATCCTTCCCGGTTCATCACCAAGTTCCTGATGGGCGATCTGCACCGCCACTTTGGCCGCAGTCACGTTCGCGTGACGCACGAGTGGAGCGGCACGCCAGGGTTCACGGTCGACGAGTTCCCCGTGGTGGGTCTACTCGACGGCAAAGGGCAGTACGTGATCGGCGGCATGTGTGGGTCGGGGACGGCGGTCTCCTTCAATGGGGCCCGCCATGTAGTGCAGCAGATTCTCGAACGGGAAGGACCCGACGACTATCCGGTTGGCTACTTTGCTCCGACGCGCTTGCTGGACCCGGAGCATCACCCGTGGCCGGAAATCGAGGCATAAAAGGAATCGGTGACATGGAACTGCGCAGCATTGGCGACACCGAACTCCGCGTTTCTCCTCTGTGCCTGGGTACGATGACCTTTGGCACTCCCGTGGGAGAGCATGACGCCATCGACATCGTGCACTGGGCCCTCGACCACGGGGTCAACTTCATCGACACGGCCAACATGTACGAGGGCTACGCCCGCCACATCGGCTCCGCCGGCGGCGTGGCCGAAGAAATCCTGGGCAAGGCGCTCATCGGGCGGCGCGAGCAGGCGGTGCTCGCCACCAAGGTGGGCGTGAAGATCGGACCCAGCGATGATGATGAAGGCCTGAGTCCGGCGCACAGCCAGCGCGAGTGCGATCGGTCTCTCCAGCGGCTGGCCACGGACCGCATTGACCTCTACTACATGCACAAGCCGGACGAGAACACGCCGATTGAAGAGTCGATCGAGACCTTCGCTCACATTATCCAGGCGGGCAAGGTGCGG
>CAZQVD010000116.1:0-6996 GCA_964596665.1 uncultured Dehalococcoidia bacterium | reverse complement strand
CCGCCACCACCTCCTCCCTTCTTCCCGCCTTTCTTGCCGTTCTTACTGCCACCAGCATTCTCTGCTGGCGCACCCACCGCAAACTGGTCACTTCCCTGTTTCCCCCTGAATGCGTTGGTGCGCTCCTGAACGGTCAAGCCGACACGATCAAAGATCGCGTCCACGTTCCTAATGTAGTACCCGTAGTCGAACAAACCAGCGAGCTGATCAGCGGAGAGTCGGTCCTGAACGGCGGCGTCGCTCTTCACCAGCTCACGGAAATCGGCCGACTGCTCCCAGGTGGTCGCCGCGTGTGATTGCGCCAGGTGGTAGGCATCGTCACGGGACATGCCCGCCTCCACCAGCGCCAGCATCACGCGCTGCGAGAAGATGATCCCTCGCGTCGACTCGATATTCGTCATCATCCGGTCTGGGAAGACGCGCAGGTCTTGGATCACTCCCGTGAACAGATCCAAGATGTAGTCGAGCGCCATGCACGCATCCGGCAACACGACGCGCTCGGCGGAAGAGTGGGATATGTCCCGCTCATGCCATAGCGCCACGTTCTCCAGTGCGGTGACCGAATGCCCGCGTATCAGACGTGCCAGCCCACACACCCGCTCGGACAGCTCGGGATTGCGCTTGTGCGGCATGGCCGAAGACCCCGTCTGGCCTTCGCCGAACGCCTCCTCCACCTCATGAACCTCCGTGCGCTGGAGCGAGCGAATCTCCGTCGCAAATTTCTCCAGCGATGCGGCGATCACCGCCAGCGTCGTGATGAACTGGGCGTGGCGGTCCCGCTGCACGACCTGGTTCGAAAGCGGGGCGTAGTCGATCTCCAGCGCCTCGCACGCGTACGTCTCCACCTCGAGCGGGACCGTGGCATGCGTCCCGACCGCTCCGGAGATCTTCCCCACGGCGACCTGCTTGCTCGCATCGACGAGGCGCTGCCGGTTGCGCCGCATCTCGTCCCACCACAGCGCCAGCTTCAAGCCGAAAGAGGTCGGCTCCGCATGCACGCCGTGCGTACGGCCCATGATCAACGTCTGCTTCTCTTCCAGCGCCCGCCGCGCGAGCACCCCGATCAGCGAATCGACCTCCTGGAGGAGGATGGCCGAAGCATCACGGAGCTGGAGCGCGGTCGCCGTGTCCCAGACATCATTGGAAGTCATGCCAAGATGGATCCATCTACCCTCGGGGCCCAGACTCGAGGTCACCGAATACAAGAACGCTGTCATGTCGTGGCGCGTCTGCTGGAATTTCTCGTCCAGCTTCGCAGGATCCCACGTAGCCGAGCGCAGCAGCGTCATGTCACCTTCAGGAATGGTTCCGAGCCGTGTCCACGCCTCACACGCAGCCACCTCGACCGCCAGCCAGCGGTCGAACTTGCCGGACTCGCTCCAGATGGCCTTCATGGCTTCCCTGGCATACCGATCGATCAAAGCTTCATCTCTCTTACCGCCGCCTGCGATGCACGCAGTCGGTCATGGCATCATATCCGCCGGTAGCGACCGTACGTAGTCGAGCACCACGTGGAAATCGGTGAGCTCGAGGTGGGGGATCCCCTGCGCGCGGCAGAAGCTGAGCAAGCCGTCGCGCGCGAAAACGTAGTCCGCCTTGCGGGCAGGGCAGGTATCGGAGATACCGTCGCCGGCATACAGCACCATCTGTCCAGGCTCGCGATACTCCTCGATGATGTGGCACTTGCAGTTGCCCGGGAACCAATCGCAGCCCTCACTGGAGAAACGGTAGGTGAAAGAGGTTCGTCCATCAGTCTCGTTGGTGTGCACCGCGAAGAAGGGTAACTCTTCCAACCCCGATTCCTCCAAGAGGGCGTGCACGTAAAAATCGAGCCCATGGCTCACGATCGCAAGCTCTATCCCGTGGTCCGCACAGTACCCCGCAAGCTCCACGAACCCCGGCCGGAGTGCCGCCTTTTCTTTCACATAAGCGGCCTGCTCTTCTTGCGACGAGCGCATCTGCGCAAACGCGGCCTCCTGATACTCGGCGAGCGTAATCTCCCCCCCGAGGTAACGCTGGTGGAGCTCTCGCCAGTGGGGAGCGCCCACGCTGAACGGGACGGGTTGGAAGTGGTTGAGCAACAGCGTCGCGACGTTTCGGTCGGCGACGGTGTCATCGAAGTCGCAGAGGATAACCATCAATCACACGCGGAGGCACATGCAACGCGGGATGCGCCAGGATGTGCAGGGGAGGATTCGCGAGTGGAAGGATCGGATCGAGGGCTTGGTAGCCACGTGCGTCAACGCTGCCTCAGGCCGGCGCGATACTCATCAACAGCGCCGCGTATCTTAGGATATTTGATGCCCAATATCTCTGCCGCCAGGAGCGCTGCGTTCCGCGCCCCCCAGGCGCCAACGGCCACACATGCCACCGGTACGCCGGGCGGCATCTGTACGATGGAATGCAGGGCGTCCACGCCACCCAGATCACTCGAGGTCAACGGCACGCCGATCACCGGGACCGTCGTGTACGAAGCCACGACACCGGGCAGCGCGGCAGCGCCACCTGCTGCAGCGATGATCACCTCGATGCCTCGCTCCGCCGCCCCGTTGACCCACTCGCGCACGCGCTCCGGATTTCGATGGGCCGAAGCGGTGACGAGCTCTGCCTCGATCCCCAGTCCCTCCAACGTCTTCATCGTGTCTTCCATCACGGGATGGTCGCTGGCGCTGCCGACGATGACACCAACCTGTGGCATTTCAACTGTTCTCCAACGCCTCGGATACCGCGCGCCTTCGCACCGGCACCGGTAGCCTAATTTCTGCCAAGCAAGCAGTCAACTGCTCCTCGACTGCTATACATACGCAAAACTATTCCCTAGTCATCACGGAAGTACAATCTGTGCATGCCGCCCTCCATCGCAATCGAAGTCCCCGCGACGGCTCCCATCCGCGAGCAGGTGGAATATGTGCAGCGGGCCGAAACTCTGGGTTTCTCGGCGGTCGGTGTACCCGACATTCTGCTCGGAGGGCGCGACGTATTCGCGACGCTGGCGGTCGCCGCCGCCGAAACGCGCTCGATCGGCCTCTATCCTGCGCTCACGAATCCCGTGACGCGCAGCCCCTTCGTGCTAGCCGGTGCCATACGCTCCATAGCCGAGATTGCGCCGGGGAGGATCGCGCTAGGCATCGGCGCCGGAGACTCCGGCGTCGTCCAGGCCGGGGCACGCCCCGCCACGCTCCCCCAGCTGCGGGAGGCCGTCACCTGCATCATTCGCCTGTTGCACGGCGAGGCCGTTGCCTACCGCGGGGGGGAGCCCCACAGCCTCGGTGAGCCGCTACGCAATCCTCCGCCGGTGATGCTCGGCGCGAGCGGGCCGCGGACCATTGAACTGGCGGGCGAGATCGCCGACGAGGCGATCCTCAGCGTTGGTCTAAGCCCCGCCATCCTCGCGGTCGCAGATCACCACCTCGCCCAGGGCGCCATGCGAGCCGGCCGCGTGCCCGCCAGCGTGCCTATCATCCACTACGCGCTGGTCTCCATCGATGACGACGCCACGGTCGCCGTGGAGCGGACCCGCTACTGGCTGACGCAGTGGCTACACCTGCGCACCTTCCGCATCGGACTCGACGCACTCGGCTTGCAGGTCCCTCCATTCAGTCAGCCATCGGACCTGCCAGCCGATCTAGTCCGTTCATTGGCGAGCCATTTCTTCATCGCGGGCACCCCCGAAGGCGTGGCCCAGCAGATCGAGAAGGTGGCTGCCAACGGTGTGGAACGGCTCTTCTGCATGTTCCCCGCCGGCCGCAAGAGCCATTGGGCTCACCTTGAATCGCTCGCCAGGCTGGCCCTCGGCGACAGGGCCAAGCAGGCACCTCTAGCCTAGGTGGCGCATCAGAACACGAGAGGCCCTACCTTGGTTACCCGGGTTACAAAACCCTGGGAGGACCGATCGGCGAGTACAACGGCACGCCCATGGCCGGTCAGATGATGCAGCGAAGCGGCCCCCTGTGTGACGCCGTCCTCCCACACCAGGGCCACCTGTAAGAACCTCTTCTACCCGCCCGATCGTTCGCAATTCAAAGGGTTCAGGCTCGCGTAAGAAGGCTAGCGAGCGAACGCAGCGATATCCGTGCGGTGGTACTCGCCCTCGAAGCTCACTTGGGATGCACCCTCGTAGGCAAGATCTCGCGCCTCCGCCAGCGTCGCGCCGCTACCCACAACGGTCAGCACCCGCCCGCCGCTGGTGACCGGAACTGTAGAGCTGCCGGCCACACCCGCGAGGAATGCAAGCGAACCGGAGGGCAGGGCACCCAGCCCGGCGATCGATTTGCCCGTGGCGTACGAGCCGGGATAGCCCTCGGACGCGAGGACGACGCCGACCGCACACGTATCCGACGTGCGTATATCCAGCGCGGACACAGCCCCGTCAACCACCGCAGCCACCACATCGACGAAATCATTCTCGAGGCGTGTCAGCACGAGCTGAGCCTCGGGGTCGCCTAAGCGGGAATTGAACTCGATCACTTGGGGCCCGTCATCTGTGAGCATCAATCCGCCGAACAGAACCCCCGTATACGGAATACCCATCTCGGCCAGGCGCGCCAATACGGGGGCGATACACCGCTCCCGAATCGTGCGCTCGAGGTCATCAGTCCACCAGGGCGGCGGACTGTAGCCGCCCATGCCACCGGTATTCGGCCCGCGATCGCCGTCGTGGATCCGCTTGTAATCGCACGCCGCCACCAGCCGCGTCACGCTCTTGCCATCCGTGAAACAGAAGACGCTCACTTCCTGGCCCGTCAGGCACTCTTCGATCACCACTTTGGCCCCGGCGTCCCCCAAGCTCTTGCCCACCATCATCTCGTCTATGGCCGAAAGCGCCTCGTCGATGGTTTGCGCCACCACGACGCCTTTCCCGGCAGCCAACCCGTCGGCTTTCACCACGATCGGTACGCCATGCTCACGCACGTAGCGCCGCGCATCTTCCGGGTCCGCGAATGTTTCGAAGGCGGCGGTGGGAGCCCCGGCCTCACGCATAACCCGCTTGGCAAAGCCCTTGCTGCCTTCGATCATCGCCGCCGACTTGGTGGGCCCGAATATACGCAGGCCCGCCTCTCTGAAGCGGTCCACCACGCCCGCGACCAACGGTCCCTCGGGACCAACGACGGTCAGGTCGATGGTGTTCGTGCGTGCGGCGCGAAGCAGTCCCTCTACGTCATCGGCACCAACGGGGATATTCGTGGCCAGCATGGCAGTGCCGGCGTTGCCCGGCGCGGCGAAAAGCTCCGGCGCTGAATCGCTCGCCGCAAGCTTCCACACCAGGGCATGTTCACGCGCGCCGCCTCCGATCACCAGGATCCTCATGGGCGGCCCACCGCGGCTACTCCCATTCGATCGTGCCCGGGGGCTTGCTCGTCACGTCGTAGACGACCCGATTTACCTGAGGGACTTCGTTCACGATCCGATTGGATATTCGCGCCAGCGTTTCATAGGGGAGCCGCGCCCAATCGGCGGTCATCGCGTCGTCGCTGGTGACCGCTCGCAAAGCAACCACGTGCTGGTAGGTGCGCTGATCACCCATGACACCTACGGTGCGTGTATCCGTCAGCACCGCGAAGCTCTGCCACAGCTGGTCGTAGAGGCCATCCGCCTTGATCTCGTCCATCTCGATCCCGTCGGCCGCCCGCAGCACCTCCAGCTTGTCGAACGTCACGTCACCGATCACCCGGATGGCAAGTCCGGGGCCTGGGAACGGCTGGCGGTTCAGGATCTGAGGCGGAAGCCCCATCTCGGCGCCGGCGAGCCGCACTTCGTCCTTGAAGAGGTAGCGGAGAGGCTCCACGAGCTTCAGCCTCATCCGCTCAGGCAATCCACCGACGTTATGATGCGTCTTGATCTTGTGGGCCGCAGAGTTCTCCGATGTTTGGCTTTCGATCACGTCGGGGTACAGCGTGCCCTGCGCCAGGAAGTCCACCTCGCCAAGCACGCCTGCCTGCTCCTCGAACACATTGATGAACTCGGCTCCGATGGTCCTGCGCTTCTGCTCCGGGTCTGACACGCCGGCAAGTGCGGTGAGGAATCGCTCCGTGGCGTCGACATAGATCAGGCGCAGCCCGAGGTTGTGCTCGAACACTTCCCGTACCCGTTCCGGCTCTTCTCGCCGCAGCAGTCCGTTGTTCACAAAGATGCACGTCAGCTGGTCGCCGACGGCCTCGTGCACCAACTGCGCGGTCACGGCAGAGTCGACACCGCCCGAGAGGGCGCAGATAACCTTGCCCGTACCGACCTGAGCCCGGATGCGCTCCTTCGCCTCGGCAACGAAGTGTCCAGGCGTCCACGACCCGTCAAGGCCGCAGATGCGGTACGCGAAATTCCGTAGTATCTCGATCCCCTGCGGCGTATGGGCCACCTCTGGGTGGAACTGGATGCCATAGAAGCCGGCATCACTGGCCATCGCGGCGATCGGCGAATTCTCGCTATGTGCAACCGCACGGAACCCCGGCGGTGGCGCATCGATGCGGTCGGCATGGCTCATCCAGACAGGGATCTCGCCGTCCAGCCCCTCGAAAAGGAGAGACCGCTCAGTCTGCCTGATCACGCTGAAGCCGTACTCTCGCTCTCGAGCCGCGCCAACCTTGCCGCCAAGCTGGTGTGCGAGCAACTGCATCCCGTAGCAGATGCCGAGTACCGGGACGCCCGCATCGAACACCCAAGCGGGAGCCACCGGTGCGCCCTCTTCGTACACGCTCGCAGGGCCACCGGAGAGGATGATTCCGGCCAGCCGAAGATCCTTTATCGACTCCCTCGTCGCATCAGGCTGCAGGATCTCGCAGTACACGTTCTGCTCGCGCACGCGCCGCGCGATAAGACGGCTATATTGCGAGCCGAAATCTAGGACCGCGATCGCATCTTGCTGGCTCTCCTCTTGGCCGTGGTCGCCAGATGCGGTCTCCCCACGGTCCCTTCGCGCCACCTCGCTCGCGATCTCCAGGTAGGTGGAGACTTCGACGTCGCCGGTGGTGGAGACACGGTGGGTTCCCGGCGGCGTCTGCT
>CAZQVD010000115.1:351-7120 GCA_964596665.1 uncultured Dehalococcoidia bacterium | reverse complement strand
ATGGAAGGGGGCTCGTCCGGCTCAGGCTATTTCGCCATCCGCATGAAATCGGACGTGGTCTACGAGCGCGAATACGGCGGGACGCGCACCCAGGAGAAGTACTGCGTGCAGCCGGGTCGCTTCTGTGGCCTCATCCTCCTGATCGACGTGGAAAACGGTGAGCCACTTGCCTTCATCAACGATGGCTTCTTGCAGCACATGCGTGTGGGCGCGGACTCTGCGATAGGCGCCAAGTACATGGCGCGGGAGAATGCCGAGGTGGTCGCCATGATTGGCTCAGGTGGCATGGCCCGCAGTCACGCGGAGTCCTTCGCGGCCGTGCGCAGCATCAAGCGCATCCAGGTCTACAGCCCTACCAAGGCGAATCGGGACGCCTATGCGAGCGAAATGGCGGAGAAGCTCGGGATTGAAGTGGTAGCGGTCAACGACCCTGCAGACGCTTACAAGGGCGCCGACATCGTGGCCGGTTGCACCGATGCGGTGGAGCCCGTGGTGTTCGGCCGTTGGATAGAGGACGGCGCCCACGTCACGTGCGTCGGCGGCCAACTAGATGGGGATGCCATGGAGCGGATCGATCGATCGCTGCGACTTGGATCGGCGCCCGCGCCGGTCGGGCTGCCGGAGCTGGGACTGCACGACGAGAATCTGACCTACTCCGCGAAGGCGCCCGGCGAAGGGCCAGGGCAATCGGAGCGCGGCGGCCGGGCACATGGAGTGATCGCCGAGAACCGGGTCGTGTTCATGGAAGCACTCCTCTCTGGGACTGGGCAAGGACGTCCCTCCGCTTCTGCGGTGACCTATTCGGAGCGGGGGAACATCCAGGGTGCCCAGTTCTTCGCCGTGGCGTCTCGCGCTTACGAGCTGGCCAGGGCGAAAGGCCTCGGTCGGTCGATCCCGACGGAGTGGCTGCTCCAGGACATACGAGACTGAACGAGCTGCGGCGCGGTCCGACGAGGTGAGCCGGTCCCCGATTTTCTACGGCTGGACCATCGTGGCCGCGTTGTCCGTGGTCAGTTTCTCGCTGCACGCCGTCGCCATATTCAGCTTTGGTCTGTTCGTCCTGCCGATGACCGCCGACATGAACATCTCGCGCGCCGCCATTGGGCTCGCGCCAACGGTGCGTAGCTTCGGCGCCGGCCTCTCAGTGGTCGTTGTCGGCCGCATGCTAGACCGCTATGGCGCGCGGATCCTTATTCCCTCGGCCGCGATCGTGACTGCTTTGGCCATGATCGGGCTGAGCGCGGCGCATGCCTATTGGCAGATGATGGCGCTCTTCGCGCTCATCGGCCTCACCGGCCTCACCGCTGGCAACAATCTTATGGTGACCGTGCCCATCACGAAATGGTTCGTGCGCAGGCGTGGTAGGGCGATATCTATCGCCGTTGCGGGATTGGCTGTCGGCGGCGTGGTTTTTCCCGTCGCGCACCAGGCGTTGATCGAGGGGATTGGCTGGCGCGGCGCGTGGGTGGTCTCCGCCTTGATCCTGGTTGGGATCGCAGTCCCGATCCCGCTCATCTTCGTGCGTAGAACGCCGGAGGACGTGGGTTTGCACCCAGACGGAGCGGCCACGGCCCGCGAAGAGGGATCAACCGGGCAGCCCGGTGGCCCGCTGGAGCACAGTTGGACGCCCAGAGCGGCACTGCACACGTCTGCCTTCTGGATACTGGCCACCAGCTTTGTGCTGCTGAACTTCACTGTCATGGGCCTGCTGATCCATCGCATCCCGTTTTGGGTAGAGCGGGGCTTTGACCCGGCGACGGTGGCAGGATCGTTCTCCGTGAACGGGGCCGCCTTCATCATTGCGTCACTCAGCGTGGGCGGCCTGCTGGACCGGGTTCCCGTCCGGTACGTGGCTATCGGTGGGATCGTGTGCCAAGCTCTCGCGGTCATGTGGTTGTTGACGTCCACCAGCGTGGTGGCGCTTTACGGCACCGGGATCCTCTTCGGGTGGGCCTCGGATCGGGCGCGGTCGTACGGGGAGTGATCTGGGCGACGTATTTCGGGCGTGGATCCGTCGGCACGATCCAGGGCATGTTTGGCCCGGCTGAGCTAGCGAGCAACGGTGTCGGCCCGCCAGCCATTGGGCTCATCTACGATCTTTCGGGGTCGTACGTCCCTGCGTTCTGGTCTGCGTTCGCGCTGATGCTAGCCTCAGCTGCTCTCATGTCCGCGGCCAGGCCTCCGCGCCATCGGCCGGAGTAGCAACGCTCCCGAGGTCCCATGGCGGTGCAATGGGACCTCTGCGTACTTGTGCCTTCCAGCAAAGGTCGGCAGAGCCAAACCGGGAACCATCAAGACACTGAGGAGAGGGGCCCGTTCCTCCGGCTTCAGGTGCTGAACGTTTGCTTTGCCAGTTGCGATCCCTGTATCGGGGTCAAGGAACAAGTCACCAGACGGAGGAATCTCGGCAAAGTACCTATGCCGGTTCCCACTTAGCGGCACCTGATGTCCCACCACTTGAATCGGGATTACTCGCATCAGCCGAAAGTACACGGCCCAATCAGGTGTCTCCCAATCCTCTAGGTCGGAGGCCATCGCATTGACGCGCAGGTCTTGGAGTGCGCCTTCCCCAGACAGGTGCTGGAGCACAGACCCCTTCCAATGGTCAAGCGAGTCTCCGAGGAACCGTAGGTTCACGATGTCCTCCTTGTCGGCAAGATTCTTCCAGTACGGCCGGCTCGAAGATTTACCGATCGAGAGTTGTCAGCATCCTTAGAGTCAGTATGAAAGCCTCTCGGCGGCAGGTTCGATGTTGACTATACCGAAAGCACTGTAGGTGTGAGGCCCCGCCGTCCGGCGGGGCCTCACTTGTGTTCATGGTGGAGATGGGGGAGAGTCGAACTCCCCGTCCAAGAGACGTTAGGCGCGGATGTGCTACAGGCTTGTCCGGCGATTTATCAGACGGCCGGGACGTCCACCGGCGGACTTCTCGACCGACTTGCCGCAGGTCTTAGGTGCCCCCTAGCGGCGTCCGGGACACAGCACCCCGACTATATAGCGCACCCAGCCGCCGCCAGGGTAGGCGGCCGGGGCGTGGTCACGTTAGTTACGCGGCCAGAGCAACTTCGCGGTTGCCAATCATTTTTCGCCACCTGATTATCGAGTGGGCGGCGAACTCGGCCTGCAATCCTACCCGACAGATCCCCTGTCGAAACCACGCATCCCCATGATGGGTTGATTATACCAGGGCATTCGGAGTTGAACTGTGCGCCTCCGCCCGCGGCTACGGCTCCGGACTAAAGGTCGTGGCTTTGCGGCTCCGGGTTAGCTGGCGCAGGGCGGCAGTGAGTGGGTGCAATGTTGTCCCTTGCTATTCTCGTTGGCGCATAGCGCGGGCGATCTCGCGGTCGGTGTCGCGTTGCTGGATGGCCTTGCGCTTGTCGTAGCGACGGCGGCCCTTGGCCAGCGCCATCTCAACTTTGGCGTGGTGGCCCTTGATGTAGACGCGCAGCGGCACGATGGTGAGGCCCTTCTGGCCAGCGAGGCGGCCAAGTTTCAATATCTCGTCGCGATGCAGCAGCAGCCGACGCGGGTGCACGGGCGCGTGGTTCCATAGGCCGCCGGTGGTCCATGGTGCGATGTGCATGTTCTGGAGCCACATCTCACCGTCGCGCACCTGCGCAAAGGCATCGCGGATATTGGCCTTGCCGGCGCGAACGGACTTGATCTCGGTGCCGGCCAGCACCAGCCCTGCCTCGACGCGTTCCATGATGTCGTAGTCGAAGCGCGCGCGTCGGTTGTCGCTGACGGTGCGGAAGTAGGGCGTGTGCTCCGTGGGCTTCGCCTGTTGCTTCTTCTTAGCTGGCTTGGTTGGCTTGGACGGCATGGCTGTCAGCCAATCTGCTTGCGGAGCTCTGCAACGGCGGCGGCGAGCTGCGCGTCGCCCTCGGAGGCTGGGACCGGCGGCACGCTGCGCAGCCCACAGAGATCCTCGAGGGCCATGACGAAGCTCTCGAGGTCCTGAAGCTCTTCACGCTCCTGATTGTATGCGGCGCAAAGCGTTCGCGCGAGTGCGGAGACGCGCTGGGCGGCCTGGACGTTAAAGCCGGTGCCGACGACGACGTCGGGCTGGATGCCGTTGCCCTCGATCAACCAGCCACTGGGTGTGAGCCATCGGGCAATAGTGACGTAGAGCCCAGCGCCGGACTCCAGGTCGTTGAGCACGTTCACGCTGCCCTTCCCGAACGTGGTCGTGCCGACGACGACCCCACGCCCGTTGTCCTGTATCGCACCGGCGACTATCTCGGATGCGCTGGCGGAAAAGCTGTTCACGAGCACGACGAGAGGCAGGTCGTAAGCCGTGCCGCTGCCGGTCACGTCCCACGGCGTCTCCTCGCCGTCGAGCTCCTGCCATATGAAGACACGGCCCGACTGCACGAATTCGCTGACGACGCTCACCGCGGCATCGACCAAGCCTCCTGCGTTGTTGCGGAGATCGAGAACGAGACCGCGAGCACCCTGTTCCGTGAGGCGCTCGATAGCCTCCTTGAAGAGTCTCGCGGCTTCGGCGTCGAAGCTGTCCACGCGAATGTAGCCGACGCCGGGCTCGTGGATGCGGGAGAAGACGCTGATGAGCTCGATGGTGTCGCGCACGACCGGCACGTCGAATGGCGTCGGGTCACCGGCGCGGAGGATGTGCAAGATGACCTCCGAGTCCTTGGGGCCACGGATCAGGTTCACGGCATCGAACAGGTTGATACCCTCGAGGCTCCGGCCATCGACCTCGAGCACGATATCGCCAGGCCTAAGCCCGGCCTGATCGGCCGGGGATCCGGCCAGGGGACCGAGGATCATCACCTGGCCGTCGCGCTCAATCACCTCGGCTCCGATGCCCTCGAAGTTCCCACGGTCGCCTCTCAGTTGCTCGTTGAAGTGGTCGAAATGCGACGGGGTCAGGTAGGACGTGTACGGCTCGTCAAGGTAGTCGATGATGCCTTCGATGGCTGCATGAGTGAGCAGCTCACGATTGGCGCGATCGCTGTCGATGAAGCTCTCTTCGAGCAGCCCGATAACCTCCTCAATCTCTTCGATGCCGGATTGCTCCGAGCGGCTCGCGCAGGACGCCACGAGGAGCGTCCCGGCGAGGAGCAGCACGGTTGCGATTACGGGTCTCGCGCAGAACAACGGTGGTTGCCTCCAAGGGGTAGTCATCACTCGGTCCAGCAGTCCAATGCCACGTAAACGGGGCCAGCCGAAGGGGAGGATTTCAGTGTAGCACAGGGGTCTCGCGCCATAGGCCGGCGGCAGGTTCGCGCGTATCCTGTGCACGTCATGACCATCGCGATCGATCCCAACATCTTCGGATTGCCGCTGCTGACGTGGGTCGGCCTGTCAACGCTGGCGGGGGCGGCAGTGGCGATCGCGCTGGTGGTCCGGCGGGCCCCCGAGCTGGACCTGACGCATCGCGCTGCATACGGAGTGGCACTGCGTGCGATGCTGTGGGCGTATGCCGGAGCCCGGCTCGTACACGTGGCCGGGCTCGCCAGTTTCTATGCGTCTGCTCCGCTCCAGGTGTTTTACGTATGGAACGGCGGTTTCGCGCTCTGGGGAGCAATCCTCGCGGGTGCTGCGGGAGCGTTGTGGCATGGGCAGCGGGCGGGAGCAAGCGTCGGGCGACTCGCGGACGCGCTGCCCATCCTGGGGCTCATCGCGATGGCCGCGGGCAGGGCAGGGGACCTCGTCGCAGGCGAGCGGCCCGGCGTGCCGACTTCGATGCCGTGGGGCGTGGCCTATGAGCACGAATCGTCGGTGGCGTTCCTCAGCGGCATGGCGGTGCATCCGGTCGCGCTGTACGAACTGCTGCTCGATGCGGCCGTGCTGGCAGCGCTGGTTTGGCTGCTGCCGCGGGGGGGCGCGCGCCTGGAATCGCTGAGCCTGCCGGGCTCTCGGCTGGCCGTCGGGCTCGGCGCGTACGCGGTGGGCCGGTTCGCGATCGAGTTTGCGGTCGCGGGCGACACTCTCGCCGGGCTGCGAAGCGCTCAGTGGATCGCGATGGCGGTGGTGGCGGGCATCGCGTGGACCGCATGGCGCAGGCGGGGTGCGGCCGAAGGGGCGGCGCCGAAGACGCCCTGACGCAGCGGGCGTTCAGACGTTCCAATCGTGGAGCCCGGATGCGAAGCTAGGTGCGTACGGAGGAGCGAGAAGCGGTGAGCGAGACGATTCTGCCTGATCACCCGCTGGTCCCCGACGGCACCGGCCTTGAGGATCGGTTGAACCGCCGTGGGTTCGTGGCGCGCCTGGCAGCGCTGGGGTTCGGGGCGGCTGCCACGCCGGCGTTCCTCGCGGCGTGCGCCAGGTTGGCCGAGGAGGATGCGGCCGCGATAGCCACTGCCACACCGCCCCCGGCGCCGACCCCGTTCCCGACGCCGACCCCGTTCGCAGCCGTCCCCACGGCCACGCCGATCGCGACGCCGACGCCGATCCCCACGCCAACACCGGCAAGCAGCTTGCAGAGCGAGCCGGAGAAGATCGCGCACCTGCTGCGCAGGGCCGGGTTCGGCGCGAGCCCGGCCGAGCTGGATGGCTTCGTCGCCATGGGCCTACCTGCCACCATCGACCACCTGCTGAACTATGAGCAGGTCGACAACGCGGCCCTCGACGGCCTGCTGGCAGGCCAGGAGCTCGAGCTCGACCAGCGGCTGGCGCATCTGCAACGGTGGTGGCTCTTGCGCATGATCCATACGCAACGTCCGCTGGAGGAGAAGCTGACGCTGTTCTGGCACGGCATCCTGACCAGCTCCTTCCGGAAGGTGGGCAAGGGGCCGGAGAT
>CAZQVD010000115.1:0-341 GCA_964596665.1 uncultured Dehalococcoidia bacterium | reverse complement strand
GCGCGCACGCGCTCGGCCGCTACGACGAGACTCTGAAGGCAATCTCCCGCGATCCGGCGATGCTTATCTGGCTCGACAGCCGGTCCAACAAAAAGCGGGCACCGAACGAGAACTATGCACGGGAGCTGATGGAGCTGTTCTCGCTGGGCATCGGCCACTACACGGAAGAGGACGTTCGGGAGGCGGCGCGGGCGTTCACGGGATGGCAGGTGCAGAAGCGAGACGGCGTGTTCGTGTTCTCGTTCGAGGAGCGGCGGCACGACTTCGGCGAGAAGACGTTCCTGGGCACCACCGGGAACCTGGACGGCGACGACGTGGTGGACATCATCATGGCGGAGCCG
>CAZQVD010000114.1:0-7163 GCA_964596665.1 uncultured Dehalococcoidia bacterium | reverse complement strand
CCTCCTGCCGCGCTTGTCCAGATCGAGCTGGCGGTGCTGCTGGCGGCACTGTTCGGTAAGTCGCGGCTCTCGATGGTCGTGGCGTACGTCATCGTGATCGCTACGACTATCGCGTCCTTCATCATGGGCAACGTGCTGCAGGCCGCGGAGACGGGCTACGCGGCACGGCGCGCCATGCTCGCCGCGGGCCTGCCGGAGTCCGTGCCGGCCATGACCGTGAACCGCGCCTGCTCGTCCGGCCTGGAGTCGATCAACTTGGCGGTGCAGTCCATCGTGATGGGCGAGTCCGACATCGTCGTCGCGGGCGGCATCGACAGTATGAGCCAGTCGCCCTACCTGATGAGCGGCGTGCGCTTCGATGGCCCGCGTATGGGCGATGTGCCCATGACCGACGCGCTGATCATGGCGCTGAGCTGTCCTATCTACGACTACCACATGGGCATGACAGCGGAGAACGTGGCGGAGCGATTCGAGGTGAGCCGCGCCGCGCAGGACGAGCTCGCGGTGCTCAGCCACACGCGGGCGGTCGCGGCCCAGGAGGCCGGCACGTTCGACGACCAGATCGTCGCGGTATCCGTCCCGCAGCGCAGGGGCGACCCCGTGGAGGTGACGTGCGACGAGCACCCGAGGCCCGGCACGACGGTGGAGGGGCTCGCCAAGCTGCCCACGGTGTTCAAGCAGGGCGGCACGGTCACGGCGGGCAACTCTGCTGGCATCAACGATGCGGCCGCCGCGGTCGTGGTGATGTCGGCGGAGCGCGCCGAGGCGGAGGGCATCAAGCCGCTGCTGCGCTGGGTGGCCCGCGGCGTGTCGGGCGTGGATCCAGCGATCATGGGCACGGGGCCGGTACCGTCGACGCGCAAGGTGCTGGAGAAGGCTGGCATGAGCCTGGGCGACATCGACCTGGTCGAGCTGAATGAGGCGTTCGCGGCACAGGCGCTGTACGTGATCCGCGAGTTGGGCATGGACATGGAGAAGACGAACGTGAACGGGAGCGGCATCTCGCTCGGCCATCCGGTGGGCGCGACGGGCGCCATCATGACGGTAAAGCTGATGAACGAGATGGCGCACCGCGACCAGCAGTTCGGACTCGTGACGATGTGCGTCGGGGGTGGCCAGGGCGTCTCGACGATCTTCGAGCGCTTGAACTAAAAGCCACCTGCTGCTGCCGCGCTGCGATAGGGGTGCTTCTTTCCCACCCATCCTCCCGCGGAACGTTTTGCTTCGTGGGGGACACCACCTCGTCCTCCCCAGGAAGGGCGCAACTCTGCACCCCTCCGCTGGCCGCGTTGCAACAACAAGTCAAGCCGCCGCACGGTGGATTTAGTCCGCAGCCATGGCGAAGCATAGGAGTACAGGTAATCTCAACTGCAAGCCGCCACTACCTTAAACCCAGCTTGCTGGCAAGACAGTTTGCAACAAATCTTGACATCAGGTTTGCTGCCCGATAGCGTTGTGCCGGAATCTCAGGGTCGCCGTGGCCGAACCGCGCGGCGCATCATTGGCGCAGGTACATGGCTACCAAGGGACCGATGATCCTCACCGTTGCCAACCAGAAGGGTGGCGTCGCCAAGACGACCACCGCAGTCAACCTGACCGCATGCATCGCCGCGGCCGGTAAACGTGCGCTGCTGGTCGACATGGACCCGCAGGGTGGCTGCGCCGTCTGCTTGGGCATGGACACGACGACGCTCGACCGCTCGGTCTATGACGCGCTCATCAAGCCATCCATTGCCATCGGCGACGTGGTCATCAGCACCGACTTCGACTGCGACCGGGCGCCGGCGAACGCCGACTGGGCGGGCGCCGAGATCGAGCTGAAGCAGGCGTTGGCGGCGGAGACCGTGCTACAGCGCCGCCTGCGCACCGTGTTGAGCAAGTACGACTACATCGTAATCGATACCCCGCCGTCGCTCGGCATCCTAACGGTGAACAGTCTCACCGCGGCCAACAAGGTGATTATCCCGATCTCCGCCGAGTACATGGCGCTGCGCGGCCTGCGCATGCTGCTCGACACGCTCGAGAACGTACGCGAGGTGACGAACCCTAGCCTCCAGGTGATGGGGATCCTCGCGACCCGCTACGACGCGCGTACCATCAACAGCCGTGAGGTCTACGAGTACCTCTGGGGCTTCTGCGAGCGGGAGGGACTTCACCTCTTTCCCCAGGTGATCAAGCAATCGGTCCGCTTCGCCGAGGCCCCCGGCTATCGAACGCCGCTGGCCCTCTGGCGCAAGGGTCTCGACGGTGCCAAGCAATACGCTTTGCTCGCGGAGGAGGTGCTCAATGGCCAAGGCTAAGCGACCGGTGTTCATTTTCCCCGAGCTGGAGAGCAGAGGCCGTCATGCAATCCTGCGGACGACCGAGGAGGTCAGCTCGGAGCTCGACGCGCTGGCGGTGGCCGAGGATGCCAAGGAGCGCATCAAGGTCACGTATCGCTTCCGTGCAGACGCAGTCGAGGCGGTCGAGGACATCCGGCGCCTGCTGCGCCGCGAGCATGGCGTGCGCAAGGTCACCCGCGAGGACATCGCGCAGGCCGCGGTGCTCGAGGCGCTGCGCACGCTCGAGGAGCAGGGCGACGCCAGCTTCTTGGTGCGCGAGTTCGCCGACAGCTAGGTTTGACCCGCAAGCGGGGCGTTTCTTGAGGAGGACACCCCGTCATCCTTGGCAGGGAGGACTCCCTGCATCCTCTGTGTGACTGTGGGCTACCGGATCGCTATGGCTCCGGACTAGAGTCATCCTTCTATGGAAGGATCCGGATAGTTCGCTGCGCGCCAGCGAGCGGGTACCGCACCTTACCTACGGGATGAACGGCGCCGTCGAGTCGTCGAATAGCAGGCTCGATGGCATCAGGCGCCGAAGCTCGTCCAGCGTCCACTTCCCCTGGTTGCGCCAGTCCTTGTTGATGGCGCGCTCCTCCGTGGGGTGGCTGTAGATGCCGATCTTTCCCGAGCCCGAGCGGAAGATGCGCCCGGTGACAGCGGCGGCCAGGTCCGATACGAGGTAGACGACCATGGGTGAAACGTGCTCGCCGCCCGGCCGGTCAGTGGTGAGCTCGTCGCCGGCCTTCTTCGTGGTGAGCCCACCCTCGGCGAGCATCTCCGGGTGGGTGTAGCCATCGAACGCTCGCGTCTGGGCCATGGGCGCGATGGCGTTGACGGTGATGCCGTGATTGCGCAGCTCGAATGCGAGGTCCCACGTCAGGCTGACGATGCCGCCCTTGGCGGCGCCGTAGGCCGTGCGGCCCTCGGGGTTGCGCCATTGGCTGGACGCGGTGTTCACGATGCGTCCGTAGCACTGCTCCATCATGATGGGGATGGCGTGGCGGCAGGTGTTGAACGTGCCCTTCAGGTGCACACCAATCACCGCGTCAAAATCCTCCTCGCTGATCTGATGGAAGAGTCCCTCCCGCGCGATGCCCGCGTTGTTGACCAGTATGTCGAGCCGGCCGTAGTGGTCCGTCGCGGTCTTTATGAGCTCCGCCGCCTCGTCGAAGACCGCCACCGAGTTGTAGTTGGCGATGGCGTCCCCGCCGTTCTCCCGGATGAGGGCGACCACCTCGTCGGCTGGGGCAATGGTGCCGCCGGAGCCGTTGCGCTCGACGCCGGGGTCGTTCACGACCACCTTGGCGCCCTCGGCGGCGAGCGCCATGGCGTGCGCGCGGCCGATACCGCGACCGCTGCCGGTCACAATCGCCACTTTGTCCTTAAGATAGTCGCCCATAACCGTCCTCCTCGCTCGGGTGTCCTTCGCTATCCCGTTCGCACCACGTCGGCCCGCTCCTGCTGCCAGTCTGGATTGTGCGCGTCGTCGCCAGCCCACTCGCGTAGCTCGATCGCCAGGCCGCTGGGGTCGCGTATCACGGCGGTGAGCCCACAGAACGAGAATCCCGGCCGGGGCTCCACATCGACCGCCACCTCCTTCGCCTTGAGGTCGGCGATGGTCGCAGGCATGTCCTCCACCTGAAGCGCGAAGGGGCGCTCCGCCGTACCGCTGGCTGGCGGGTCGACCGGTGGCACGAGCTCCAGCAGCATGTCGCCAAGGCCGACGTAGGCCAGCTCGCGGCGCGCGCCTTCGGGCCCGAACGCGGGGCGGCGCAGGAACCGGAAGCCGAGCACCTGCGTGTAGAACGCGATGCTAGCGTCCAAGCCGTTGGCTACGGCGTGTACGTGGTCTATCCCTGCGATCGGCATGTGATGTGCTCCTGGTTGTTCGACCGCGTGGCTTGCGGGTGCAAGGCGGTCGCCCTGGCGGGGAAGTTAGAGGGGGTGTCCCCCTCTGTGCCCAAAAGTCCCGCGGTCGGGAGGGTGGGAACGTCGCGACCCAGTTGCAGATCGATGCGGCGCGTCATGGGATGAACGGCGCCTTCGCATCGCCACCTATCACCGCGTTGGGTAGTAGCTCCTTCATCTCGCCCATCGTCCACGGCCCCTCTGCCTCCCAATCGCGGTAGATCGTGCGCACCTCCGTCGGATGGCTGTAGCGGCCGACCTTGCCGGAGCCGACGCGGAACACGACGCCGGTGACGTCCTTCGCATGGTCCGACGCAAGGTAGACGACCGTCGGCGAGACGAACTCGGGAGCAGCGCGGTTGTTGCCCTGCTCGGCGGGGTCCTTCAGGCGGTCGAGGCTGGCGTCGGCGAGCATATCGCGATACGAGTCGTCGCCGAAGGCCCGCGTCGCACCCATGGGTGCGATGGCATTGACGGTGATGCCGTGGTTGCGCAGCTCAAAGGCGAGGCCCCACGTGAGGCTGACAATGCCGCCCTTGGCAGCGCCGTAGTTCGCCCGGCCCTCCGGGTTGCGCCATTGGCTGGACGCGGTATTGATGATGCGCCCGTAGTGCTGCTCCATCATGAGGGGCACTGCGTGGTGGCACGTGTTGAACGAGCCCTTGAGGTGCACGCCGATCACATGGTCCCACTCCTCCTCGCTCATCTCGTGGATCAGCTTGTGACGGAAGATGCCGGCGTTGTTCACCAGGATGTCGAGCCGGCCGTAGGTGTCGAGGGCGGTGCGCACGATGCGTCCCGCGGCCTCGTAATCGGCGACGGAGTCGTAGTTGGCCACCGCCTCTCCGCCGTTCTCGCGGATCAGCGCGACGACCTCGTCGGCTGGCGCGATCGTCCCACCTGAGCCGTCGCGCTCGACGCCGATGTCGTTGACGACGATCTTGGCGCCCTCGGCAGCCATGGCCAGGGCGTGCTCGCGCCCGATTCCACGGCCGCTGCCTGTCACGATCGCGACACGGTCCTTCAGTGCGTCTCCCACGGGGGGGCCTCCTTCGACTGTGCTGGTGGGGTTGGATTGGGCGCCTGACGGCCCGGGACTAAAGGTCGTCCCGATCTCCCCAGCGATGGACGGCTGCAGTGTAGAGGGAGTTTGCCCCCGATCCAAGGCCACGACTGAGAATCGTGACAGCGTCGATATGGTTCTATCCACTCGTTATCCAGGAGCCTAGAGGAGGGCAGCACGGCTGATATCAGGATCGTCACGTCATCGAGCGTGGCCGGGTCGATTCGGGACACCGAGGTCGAGGAGCGCAGCGGGAAGCTGCAGGGTGCGTTTCTGCAGCAGGGAGACGCGGGCTAGGCGTTGGCCTTGTGGGGGCGGCGGCGGTCGGCCGAGTCGATCCAGATGGTGACGGGCCCGTCGTTCACCAGCGACACGTCCATCATGGCCTGGAAGACGCCCGTCTCCACGCGGAGCCCCGTTTCCCGGAAGCGGGAGATAGCGTCTTCGAAGGCACGCCCCGCCTGTTCGGGGGGTGCCGCGTCGGTGAAGCTGGGGCGCCGCCCCCTGCGGGTATCGCCGTACAGCGTGAACTGACTCACGACGAGAAGCTCACCACCCACGTCGGCAACTGACAGATCGAAGTTGCCATCGACGTTGGGGAAGATGCGCAGGCTCGCGATCTTGTCGACGACATAGGCAGCGTCGTCCGGGCCGTCGTTGCGTCCGATGGCGAGCAGGACGAGTAGTCCACGGTCGATCGCCCCGGCGGTTTCGCCGAAGACGGAGACGGCGGCTTGGCTCACGCGCTGAACGACCGCGCGCATGGGCTCAGTCGCTGCTGGACTTGGCGGTCTTGGTAGAGGAGTCCTTGCTCGAGGACCCTGAGGATGAGTCCGATGCCTCGGATGAGTTCGACGAGGAATCCTTGGATTCGCTCTTAGACTCGGACTTGCTGCCAGGCGAGCTCGAGCTGGTCTCCGAAGACGGGGACGACTTTCGGGCGTAGTCAGTGGTGTAGAAGCCGGAGCCTTTGAAGATGACACCGACCGCGTGGATGCGCCTACGAGCTTTATTCTCGCACTTGGGGCACTCCTGCGTGGGGTCGGCGTCGAACCCCTGCCGGAGCTCGAACTCGTTGCCGCACGAGGCGCAGTGATAACTGTAGATGGGCACTTTGGGGAACCGATCCGTTAGCAGTCGGAGGCCAGGACTGCTAACCAAAATACTGTGCCACGGCTCGATTTGTCAATCGGATTCAGCCCCGGCGGATAGGCAACGGCCTTGTCGCGGTTGGTATGACGCGCTTGATTAGATGCGCCCGAAGGTGGTATGGTTTCTCATGGTCAAGCCCGCTTGGCCAGAGGAGCATACATGGCGTTCGTGACCTTGCGTGACGGTGAAAGCCCTGAGGGGATCGTGTCCCGGTTTCGGGCCGCAGTCACGCGCAACGGCATCTTGAAGGAGCACAAGGACAGGCGGTTCTTCCGCTCCAAAGGCGAGAAGGCACGCCTGGCTGCTCGACGATCCGCCCGACGGCGCCGCCGCTCGGGGGGATAGCTCACACTTTCCCTGCATTCCAACGCAACCAAGCAAAAGGCGCTCGGACCACCGAGCGCCTTTTTTATTGTTGGGCGCTGGGCCGCGCCGCTAGGAGGGGGGTCCGGATGGAGATCGCAATAGGACCGTATGAGGCATCCCAGCGCGACACGGTGGTCGCCCTGTGGCACCGCTGCGGTTTGGTGAGGCCTGCGAATGATCCTGCCACGGACATCCTGATGAAGACCGCCTGGCAACCGGATCTGCTGCTGGTCGCGGTGGCGGGAGGCCACGTCGTGGGCACGGCCATGGCGGGATACGAGGGGCATCGTGGCTGGATCAACTACCTGGCTGTGGACCCGGACGTGCAGCGGCAGGGCGTTGGGTGCCAG
>CAZQVD010000113.1:795-7207 GCA_964596665.1 uncultured Dehalococcoidia bacterium | reverse complement strand
GTACCATTTGCTGAAGAATCCGGCCGTAGGCGGTATGCCGACCATGGCGATCGCGCCGAGCGTGAAGGCGGCCATGGTTCCGGGCATCCTGCGGCCCATGCCGGTCAGGTCGCTGACGTCGTTGAGCCCGGTCGAGAGGCGGACGGATGCGGCGCTCAGGAAGAGGGTGGCCTTCATCACCGCGTGGTTCATGAGGTGGAGCTGCGCGGCGACGAAGGAAAGCGGCGTCGCTAGGCCGATGCCCACCGCGATGAGGCCGAGCTGACCGATGCTGCTGTAGGCGAGCATGCGGCGGATATCGCGTTGCGCCACGGCGATGATCGCCCCGAACACGATGGCGATCAGGCCAAGCCAGAGGAGCGCGTCGGCAATGGGGACGACGTTCGTGAGATAGCCGTCTGGGAACACGCTGATGAACATGCGCATCATGGCATAGGCGCCGACCTTGGTCATCACCGGGGCGATGAGCGAGTTCACTGACGACGGCGCGTGGGTGTAGGCGTCTGGCAGCCACAGGTGGAGCGGCACCAGGGCCATCTTGAGGCCGAGGCCGGCGAATATGAATATGGCGCCCGCCTGCACGGAGCGTGCCGAGGCGTCAAGCGCCAGGGCCGCTGCGGTATCGGCCATGTTCAGGGTGCCGGTGGTGAAGTAGAGGAACCCCACCCCGAGCAAGTAGAACGAGCCGCCGATAGAGCCGAGGATCAGGTAGCGGTACCCGGCGAGCATGGCTGAGCGGCCGCCCTGGAACACCAGGGCATAGGCGGCGAGCGATGAGATTTCGAGAAAGACGAACAGGTTGAATAGGTCGCCGGTGACGACCATGCCCGTGAGCCCCGCAAGCAGCAGCAGGACGAGGCTGTAGAACGCGCCGAGCCGGTCGCCGGCCTCGCGCTCTGCGATGCGCCGCGTGGCGATGATCACGAGCACCGAGACGCTGGTGACGATGACGGCGACGAAGGCGGAGAGACGGTCGACGACATACTCGATCCCGATGCTAGGGGCCCAGGAGCCGAGGCGGTAGGCCTGCGTGCCCTCCTGCAGCACGACCACGAGCTCCCAGAAAGCGGCAGCGGTGGACGCGGCAACCGCGACCAGCACCACGGGGAACGCCAACCACCACCGCCAGCGTGCAAGGAGGAGCAGCACCAGCGAAAGCGTTAGCAGGGGCAGCGGTATGAGGATCGGCAGGTGTTCGCTTATCGGCGCACCTGCTCCAGCAACGATGCTTCGTCGGTGGTGCCGAACTCGTGGTGGATGCGCACGAGGAAGGCGAGCGCCACGCCGGTGATGGCGACGCTGACGACGATGGCGGTGAGCATGAGCACATGAGGCAGCGGGTTCACGAAGTCGGCCGGGTTCGCAGCGGCCACGCCGTGGCCGGCTTCGAGGAGGATTGGGACGGTGGCATCCTCACGAATGCTGCCGGCGATGAAAAAAAGGATGATCGCCGATTGGAATATGTTCATGCCGACCAGCTTCTTGAGCAGGCTTCGCTTGCCGATCATGCCGTACAGGCCGATCGCGATGAGTAGACCGGACATCCAGAACGGGAAGCGGGCGGCGACGTCGTCAATCATTTCTGAACCGCAGCGTGAGGTAGTCGTACATCATCACCATGATGCTGAAGACGCCCACGAACACGCCTATCTCGATGATGAATATGCCCATGGCACGGTTGGTATGGGCGTGGTCCGCTACGCTGTTGAACCAGTTCAAGGGCAGGACCGAGTAGTCCAAGTAGGGATTGTCAAAGAAGAGCGGCACAACGCCGGTGATCACGTAGATGCCGACGCCTATGCTGGCCAGCCACATGAGGAGATGCGTGGGAAATCGCCGGTCGGTATGCTCCGAGCCAACCGTGAGCCGTGTGAGCACCAACGCTGCCGCAACGATGGCACCCGCCTGGAAACCGCCCCCGGGGCTAGACTCGCCGTGGATCAGCACGTAGATGCCAAACACGAAGATGAACGGCGTCATGAAGGTGCGTACGATGAAATGCAGGATGATGCTGTCGTGGGTCTCTCTCACGAATCCCTCTGGTAGCCGCGCATCAGCACTAACAAGACGGCCATCGCAGCGGTGAAGATCACGACGGTCTCTCCTAGTGTGTCGTAGCCTCGGACGTCTGCCAGGATCGCGGAAACGAGGTTGGGGATCTCGATGTCGTGCTCCGTACGCTCGATGAACTCGCCGGTGAGGCGCGTCGTGGCCGGGGCCGAGGGGTCACCCCGGTCGGGCAGGTCGGCGCTCACGTAGGCGAAGAGCAGCACGAATGCGGCCATGGCCGTTAGCATCAGCGCGTTGGTGGTCCCAAGCCGTCGCATCAGTCCACTGACCTTCTGCGCATCACACTGATACCTCCAATCATGAGGAGGCCGGTGACGCCAGCGCCAAGGGCGGCCTCGGTAAGCGCGACGTCGACGGCGCCCATCATGGCGAGCAGAACCGCGGCCAGGAAGCTGTACACGGTGAGCGCGGCGATCATGGCGAGCAGGTCTCGCACGGCGAGGGCCGTGATCGCCGCGACGGCGAGCATGGCGAACAGGGCGAGCTCGAGCCCCCAGATCATCGTTGTACCTCACCGGCGTCAGGTTGGTTCGCCTCCCGCCGCCAGGGCATAAGCCCGGTGCGAATGGCGGCGCGTGTGAGCACGTGCGCGCCAACCGGATTCGCGAAGCCGACGAAGATCAGCACGAGCAGCAACTTGAGGCTGACGAGAGTCGTGCCCTCGTGCAGGGTGAGCCCAATGAGGACGAGGGCGATGCCGAGGGTTTCGGACTTGGAGACAGCGTGCACGCGCGTGAAGAAGTCGGGCAGGCGGAGGAGGCCGACGGCGGTGACGGCCATAAAGAACAGCCCGATGGACAGGATGACCGCGCCGAGGATGCTCACGAGTGTTGCTCCTGGGCTTCATCGCTCCCGTGGCGCTCCAGGTACTTACCCGCGGCCACGGCGCCGATGAAGTTGAGCAACGCATAGCTGATGGCCAGGTCCACGAACATGTCGGGCCGGTCGAAGATGAACCCGATAACGGCGAGCAGCACGATGAAGTTGGTCCCGATGGCGCCCGAGGCCAGCAGTCGGTCGTAGATGGTCTTGCCAAACGCGACCCGGTGAAACGCGATGGCGCTCAGCACCAGGATCACGGTTGCGACGGCGACGAAGAACGTCACAGCGGCACCCTCCTTGGGCGGATGATGTCACGGAGCGTTACGTCACCCGGGGTTGGCTCCATGAACACCCTGCCGATCCTGGTCTGAATCGATCCCTCGGCGAGACCCCCTCGGGACTTTCGAGAGAGGCAATGGATGAGGAACTGGCCGTCGGAGGCGTCGACGGTGACGGTGCCCGGCGTCAACGTGATGGACTGCGCCAGCATCACCTGGGCGCGCTCCGAGGTTAGGGCCGTGTCGAACTCGACGAGGGAGGGGTCGATGGGCAGACGGGGGTGCAGGACGAGCATGGCGACGTGCACGTTGGACACAGCGATCTGGAGCACCAACCACGGAACGTAGGCGGAGAAGCGGACGACGGACGCCAGCAGCCAACTCAGATTGGGCGGGGCCTGCGCGAACTTGCCCTCGTGGGTGCCGCTGAAGAGGATCTCGGTGAAAACAACGGCAGCGATGGCGGTGAGCGCGCCGATCACGAGGAACTCTACCGCCGTCTCCCCTGACAGGGCCAGCCACAGTCCGAACAATGCAATTGCCTGAGCAGCCCGACGGTATCCGGGCCATTGCCATCGGCGCGGTCCGCGGTGCTCGCGGCGATGCTTACCCCCTTCGGCGTCATTGTTCATCGCGGGCTGGTCACGTTGGGTAGAGCGGTCATCACGATGGCTCGGCCGAGGGGGCGAGGCTTGGTGGCCCGGAGGGTATTTTGTGGCGGGGTTGGGTGTCAACAATGTTTGGGGTGCCTCCAAGCCCCCTATAATGCGAAGCAACGGAGACCTCCTTGACACTCACTTTCGAAATCGGCGACGCGGGCAAGCCCCGCGGTCACGCGATCCTCTACTATGGCTCGCCGGGCGGCGAGATCACGGCGACGTACGTTCTGGTGCTCCCGATCTCCATGGATATGGGCAAGTACCTGCCGCCGCTGCTGGCATCCCAGCTTGGGGCAGTGGCGGGCTCGGCCATGGGCGAGGGCTTGGGCAGCTTCGCTGCGCCTCCGGTGCCGGAGGTGGTCGAGGGCGTGGCGTACCTAGAGCGCTTAGCCGGCTTGCGCGGCGACGACCTGATCTGGGGTGGCAACGTGGCCCTGGGAGACATGGCCGCGGCGATGCAAGAGGCGGCAGAGGCTGTTCAGGAGTACGCGCGCCTCTATGGTGTGTACGTGGACTCCGGCGAGGCTCCGGAGCCGGCATCAGAGCACGACAAGATGGGTGAGCTGTCGGGCTCGGGTGTGCAAGACGTGTTGTACGGGCTTATGAGCGAGCGCAATCGGCTCGGCGAGTTGTCCAAGCTAGTGGGTACGATGCGGTTCGCTAGCGACCGGGAGGATGCGGGACTGGTGGAGGAGACGGACGCTTCGCTGGGGGCTTTGCAGCGGCTGTTGCCGGAGCATTATTGGGCCGGTAAGGTACGGTCCGCCGCTCAGGATACGAGCGATAACGGTGCGCAGCTGGCCCAGCTGTACGTGGAGCGTTGCTACAAGCTGCTGGACGAGGATTTTTCGGCGGTCGAGGAGCTGGAGCGAAGGATCGCGGAGCTGGAAGTGTAGAGGAGAGTGACGTGACGACGGCGGCGCGCAAGATGTACAACCTGGGTGGCGCGATGATGCCGCGACCGTTCAAGCTGCGGCGGCTCGGCCACTTCGGCTTCAACGTGGAGGAGATGGACGAGTGTTTCACCTTCTACCACGATCTGTTGGGATTCAAGCGCTCCGACGGACTGGATTTCTCTGGCCGTCCTGGCGCTGATGATGCGCTAAAGGACGTGAAGAACACAGAGGGTCACTTCTTCCACCTTGGTTGAGCACTTCCGCGTTATCGGAACCAGCGCCCGGCGTGCCGACGCCGGCGAGAAGGTCACTGGCGCCGCGCGCTACACTGCAGACATGGCCGTGCCCGGCATGCTGTGGGCGAGGTCGCTGCGCAGTCCCCACGCGCATGCCCGGATCGTGAGCATCGATGCCTCGCGGGCCGTGGCGCTGCCGGGGGTACGCGTGGTGCTCACGGGAGCCGACGTGCGGGGCGTGCGGTTTGGGCGGCGCTTGCGGGACGTGCCGGTGCTCGCCGACGAGAGAGTGCGCTTCGCCGGGGAGCGCGTGGCAGCGGTGGCTGCGGACGACCCGGAGACCGCCGACGCGGCGTGCCAGCTCATCGACGTGGTCTATGAGGAGCTTCCCGCGGTCTTCGGCCCCGAGGCCGCGATTGCTGATGACGCGCCGGTCCTGCACCCGGACGTGAACTCTTACGGTGGATTACCGCGCCCGGTCGACGGCCATCTGAACGCGTTCGTGAGCGATAGCTGGGGTGTCGGCGACGTGGCCGAGGGCTTTGCGCGGGCCGACCTAATCGTCGAGGGCACGTACGCGACACAGCGGGTGCATCAGGGGTACATGGAGCCCCACGCCTGCTTGGTGTGGATCGACGAAGGCGGCCAGGTGCAGATCCAGGCGTCAACCAAGGCGCCGCACCGGCTGAAGGCCGACGTTGCCGCAGCCCTCGACCTACCCATCGAGCAGGTGCGCGTGCATCACGCGACGGTGGGCGGCGACTTCGGCGGCAAAGGGTCGCCCATGGACGTGCCGCTGTGCTATTTCCTTGCGAAGGCGACTGGCCGCCCGGTGCGTGCGACCATGACGTACGCCGAGGAGCTCGCTGCGGGCAACCCGCGCCACGCCTCCGTAACGACGATGCGTACCGGCGTCAAGCGCGATGGCACGCTGGTGGCACATGAGGCGCGTATCCTTTTCAACTCGGGTGCCTACGGCGGGTTCAAGCCCGTGCCGGGAGTGAACCTTCCAGGCGCCGCCCACGCGGCGGGCCCGTACCGGATCCCCCACGCGTTCATTGAGGCGGTCCACGTGTACACGAACGTGGTCCCCGGCGGCTTCTACCGCGGGCCGGGTGCGGTGCAGGCCAACTTCGCCATTGAGTCGCACATAGACGTCATCGCCGCGAAGCTGGGCATGGACCCCATCGCGCTACGGCGCCACAATCTGATCGCGCCTGGCGACATGACGGCCATCGGCCACGAGGCGCCCGCCATGAACCCAGTGGGCACGTTGGACGCTGCGCTCGCCACCTCCGGCTGGGACACGCCGAAACCTGCAGGCATCGGGCGCGGCATATCCATCGCGTACAAAGGCCAGGGTGGCGGCCAGTCGTCGGCCGGCGTGGAGCTTCGCCCCGACGGCACGGTGGTGCTGCACACGTCGGTGTTCGAGCAGGGCACAGGCTCGT
>CAZQVD010000113.1:0-785 GCA_964596665.1 uncultured Dehalococcoidia bacterium | reverse complement strand
TCATATACCGCGTTTCGTCAGATGGTGGCCGAGGAGCTTGGCCTGGCCGCGGACGAGGTGCTGGTGGAGCCCTGGGACACGGACGAGGCACCGTTCGACTCGGGTATCGGTGCAAGCCGCGTGACCCGCGTGGCAGTGCCGGCAGTCCACGAGGCCGTCACCCAGGCGCGAGCCGAGCTCGTGGAGCTGGCGGCGTCGGTTCTGGGCTGGCCTCCTGCGGCCGTCGCGATGGAGGGGCACGACCTCGTCCGGCGCGACACGCGCGATCGCCAGCCGTGGCGGGAGGTGCTCAGCGCCGAAGGACGTACCATCGCAACGCTAGCCACCAACGCGGAGCCTGAGGAGTCGCCCGTAGCGTCGTTCATGGCCCAGGTGGCGGAGGTGTCGGTGGACGCGGAAACCGGGGAGATCAAGCTGCTGCGCGTCACCTCGGCCCACGACGTAGGACAGGTGCTGAATCCCATCGGCCACCAAGGGCAGATCAATGGCGGCGTGATGCAAGCCATCGGACACTCGCTCATGGAGGAGGTCGGCGTCGGCGACGACGGGCGGGTGGACGTGGCGAGCCTGGCCGACTACAGGCTGCCGACGGCCATCGATCTGCCGGAGCTGCGCACGGCGCTGGTGGAGTCCGAGGACGGGCTAGGGCCGTATCGCACGAAGGGCATCGGCGAGTACGCCATCGAGGCGCTGGCCGCCGCCATAGCCAACGCGGTCGCCGACGCGTCCGGCGGACGCGTCACGTCGCTGCCCAGCACTTCGGAGAAAGTTTTCCGCGGGCGGAG
>CAZQVD010000112.1:2470-7276 GCA_964596665.1 uncultured Dehalococcoidia bacterium | reverse complement strand
GGGCCGGACTACGGCTTTGATCCTCGGTCTACCACTGAACGAACATGGGCATGACGACGTGCACGTATTGGTCGTCGTCGACGGGCTTGATGACCCCGGGGCTGGATGAGGTGGTCATCTCCAGTGCGACCTTGCTCTCGCCGATGACGGCGAGGACGTCGCTGAGGTAACGACTGTTAAAGGCAATCTTGCCCTCTCCGCCTTCGACGTCTGCCTCGAGCTCGCCCGTGTTATCACCGACCTCTTCGGCCCGGGACGAGACGGTGACCTTGCCGGGGCCACCGGCGCCCGGTGCCATCTGGATGCGGATGATGCCGCTGCCGTCCTTGGCGAAGATGGAGGCGGTACGGGTGACACGCTGGAGCTCGGCTAGGTCGACGATGGCCCGCGTGGTGTGCTCCTGCGGGATGAGCTGGCTGTAGTTCGGGAACGTTCCCTGAATCAGCTGAGAGACAATCTCGACGTTCTTGAGGCGGAACAGCACCTGGCTGCGCTGCGGGGTGACCATGAGCTCGACGGGGTCATTGCCGTCGATGAGGCGCTCGACCTCCTGCAGCGTACGGGCTGGCACGATGACGGAGAGCTTCTCGGCCACAGGCTCCAGCACCTGGGTGGTGCGCACGGCGAGGCGAAAGCCGTCGGCCGCGGCCAGGGTGAGCGTCGTACCCTCGAGTTCCATGTTCACGCCGGTGAGGACGGGACGCGAGTCTTCGACGGCGGCGGCGAGCACCACCTGATGGACGGCGTCGCGCAACGCCTTGGGGTCGACCTTGGTAGCCGTGCCATCTGTCACCGAGGGGATTGGCGGAAACTCGTTGGCATCGGCGCCGTTGATCGTAGCCTCGACGCCTGCACCGGTGACCTCGATGCCCTTGCCAGCGCTCGTGGTCTTGATGGCGATCGGTTGACGGTTTAGGGAGTTGACGAAATCGGTGAGCAGACGCGCTGGTACCGTGATGGTGCCCTCGTCCTGGATCTCGGCGCCCACCCACGTGCTGATGGCGATCTCGAGGTTCGTTGCCGAGAGCCTGAGCCGGCCCTCATCGGTTGCCATCAGAACGTGTTGGGTGATGGGCAGCGTCGTGCGTGTGGCGACGGCCCTTTGGACCACGCCAAGGCCGTGGCTGAGATTCTCTTGTAGGCAGTTTAGTTGCATACCCGAACCTCAATATCTTGTGGTTATTCGATTGAAGCGCCGCCCAGTATAGGTGCCGGTGCACCGGCGGTCAATCAAGATTATGCGGTTGGAAACGGCCTGGTTAATTCGAGCTTACAACACGCAAAAACCGTCGTGGTGTGCCACGACCGCCTACGTGCGATTCCAACTATGGGACTTCACGGACTAGGGCGGGTTTGGCTGTGCTGCTGGCGGCTCTGGACTAGAGGTCGCGGCTTTCGCCGCGGCAGGCCTGACCGACGCTTTGCGGCAGCAAGTGGGCGCGAGGTTGCACCATGCCGGCTATTTGTTGAGGAGCTCGACGATGGCATCGATCTCGGCAGTCGACAATGCGTCGCCAAAGCCGCTGGGCATGATGTCCTTCTGGCATTCGCCGGAGGGACATGGCTGCGCGATAACCGCATTGGGGTCCACGATGGACTCCCGGATGTACTCTGCGCCCTTGGCGCCCACACCCGAGAGGTTCGGACCCACCTGCCCGACCGCTTGGGGCACTCCATCCAGCATGTGGCAGCCGGCGCAGCCCGCTCCGATGAACTCGGCGACTCCAGCGGCGACGCCCGAGCCAGCGTCGGGGACCGGCGTCGCAGTCGGCTCGATGGTCGCCCCGGCGGGCACGGTGCAATCGGCCCCTACGAGCACGCCGCCTTCGGCGTTGAAGCACTCAGGCGTTGGCGCCTCTCCGCCTCCGCACCCGGCGATCAGGAGGGCGATGGCGAGCATACCAATCGAGACGACGGCCGAATTGCGCAAGGACACGTGGGGAACCTCAGCTCAGGAGTGGGACGGAAATCTCAGCCGCGGGAGCGAGAATGTGATTTCCGTCACGTTTGATTCTTCACCCGCGCCCCAAAGACTGTCAAGGGCATCACTGCCCCGCGTGACTCGCCGGCCCCGGCGAGCCGGGCAGACAGCAAACGGCCCCGCCTCAGCAAAGAAGCGGGGTCGTTCATCCGCTGACGTGGGTGACGTTCAGCTCGCTCGCTTGACCTCAAGCGATTCTCCTGGAGCCAATGCCACACGCCGGACGTTGATGCCCAGCTTGAGTAGCCAATAGCCCATCGTGGCCTTGCTGACCTCGAGAGAGGCCGCCGTTGCAGTGAGGCCAGACTCGTTGATCATCTCCGGCAACAGCCGCTCAAGGGGCTGCTTGAACCGGTCTTCCACCTGCTGCATCAGGCGAGTCTTTCGCGCCATGAGACTCCTCCTTCGCCCTGTGATCTCAAACGAATTTATAGCATCGGCTCAGCCGAGTGTCAACAATATGCATAGCCTATTTCCAATAATATGCGTAGTATTTGGTATAGAGAAAAACATATGTAAAGTATAAGAACTGTTCAGAACACCCAACGCTCACGAGCGGGGTGCTATGATGCGCATCGCCGTGCGCGGCTTCACCGCCTGCTTCCGGCGAATCGCGGCCGTAGAGGGGCCTCTCGCGTTGTTGGACGAGTTGTTGGTCGTTTTCTGGGCAATGGTCCCCATTGGCGAGCTCCGCGCGGCGGTTCCGCTCGGGATCGTCTCGTACGACCTATCGTGGCCAGCAGTATTCCTGCTCGCGGCGCTCGGCAACATGCTGCCCATACCCGCGGTGCTCTACCTGCTCCGCACCATCGGCGTCCGGATCGAGCATTGGGACAACGCGATCGGACGCCTGCTGCGCTGGCGCACGTCGCGCATCGAGCTGACGTGGGGAGCGCGCGTTCGCCGCTACGGATTCGTCGGCGTGATGCTAATCGTGGCTATCCCCCTGCCCTTCACGGGTGCGTGGACCGGCAGTTTGGCGGTGTGGGCACTGCACGTGCCGGTCCGGCGCGGCCTTCCGGCGATCTTCACCGGGGTGCTGATCGCGGATGTAATCGTGACCGCGCTGACGCTGGCCGGGGTTGAGCTGGTGAAGCTGGTCTAGGCCGCTGCGCGGGGTACAATTGAGCAGAAGGAGCGGCGCGATGCATTTCTGGGGGCGGGTACGGCGCAATCACGGGCTCGAGCACGGGACGATATCGCTGCTGCTCGCGGAGCTCCCACACGACCGCCCGATGGCTGGCTATTCGATCCCCAGCGGCTTCCTCGTCATCGGCGACGTGACGACCGAGCAGGTCACGGAGCACGCTCAAGCGGCGCTTGCTCGCATGAAGGCCGGCGAGGCTGATCTTGCGGTATCGCCGTTCTGCGGTACGAACATCGTGGTTGGTGCTGCATTGGCGACGCTCGGGACGCTCGCGGGCTACCGGCTGGCTGGGCGTGGGTTGCGCGGGCTCAACCGGGCGTTCTCCAACGCTGTGTTCGCCATCGTGGCATCGCGTCCGCTAGGTCGCTATGTGCAGCAGCGCTACACAACGTCGGGCGACGTGGGCGACCTGAGCATCGAGAGTATCTCACGTTACGAGGTGGGTAAGTTGACGGTGCACTGGGTGGCCACGAGCTTCGCTGCCTAAGGCTGGCTTGACTGTGCGCCTGCGCGTCGCTCCGGCTCCGGACTAAGGCCTCTTAGAGACCGCACTATTTGGCGAGGGTGTTCCAGATGGCAGAGGCGGTTCGCGCGTGCCATGGGCTAGCAGTGTGACACCTCTTGCACCCGCGGCAGGGCGGCTCCCTGCTCTCGCTCGCTGCCGCTCCGCCTTCGCTACGCCAGCGCGGCACCGGCCGCTAGCGGCCGGTGAAGTGGGGTTGGCGTTTATCGGCGAAGGCGGCGTAGCCTTCGCGGCGGTCGTCAGTCATGGCGAGGACGGTGGAGCATCGCTGCTCGTAGGCGGTCCCGCTCTCGAGGTCGATATCCATGGCGGCGTTGACCGCGCCCTTGATGTTGGCGAGGGAGAGCGGTGGAAGCGTCAGGAGCGCATCCGCCCATCGGCGCGCCTCCGCCAGCAGCGCCTCTGGCTCGGTCACAGCGTTGACCAGTCCCCAGTCCAGCGCCTTCGATGCGTCAACGAAACCGCCAAAGAGCATCATCTCTTTCGCACGCGCAGGGCCGACGAGCCGCGGCAGGCGTTGGGTGCCGCCCGCTCCCGGCAGGATACCGAGCCTCACCTCCGGCAGCGCCATGCGTGCCTCGGAACTGGCGATGCGCAGGTCGCAGGCCATGGCGAGCTCCAAACCACCGCCGGCGGCGGGCCCGTTGATGGCGGCGATACTCACTTGAGGCAGGCGCTCGAGCCTGGTGAACGTGGGCGATATCAGGGCGGACGTGCGTTGGAGGGAGAAATCGTCCTGGTTCTCGGCGCGCTCCTTGATGTCGGCGCCGGCGCAGAAAGCACGTCCTTCGCCGGTGACGATGAGCACGCGCACGTCATCGCTCCTCTCGATGGTGCCGACAAGGTCGAACAGATCAAGGGTCATCTGGCGCCTGATGGCGTTGAGCCGGTCGGGCCGGCTGAGGGTGACTATGCCGAGGGGGCCGTCGGTCTCGAAGGTGAACGTTTCGTAGGGCATGTTCGACTCCGCGTTCGGGATGCAGGTTGCGGCTTCCAAAGGACGACGGCCTGCTAACGGGTTGACCGTGCCGTCCGCCCGAAACTATAGTCGATGCGCTCTCGGTGCGTCCCAGTAGCTCAGTTGGATAGAGCGGCTGCCTTCTAAGCAGCGGGTCGTCGGTTCGAGTCCGACCTGGGACGCCAGCCTCCCCCCTG
>CAZQVD010000112.1:0-2444 GCA_964596665.1 uncultured Dehalococcoidia bacterium | reverse complement strand
ACCGCCAAGAGCGCCTGGAGAGCACCTCATGCAGTACGGCGCAAACCTGCCCACGGGCGCCATCGCCGGCGAGCAGCACTCGCTCGAACGGCTATTGACCTTCGTGGAGACCGCCGAGGAACTGGGCTACTCGGCGCTCGGCATCCCCGACCACCTGGTCTACCCGATGATCGACCCCCTCACCGCGGCGGCGGCGGTTCTCCCCAAGATCCAGCGGATGGAGCTGGTGACGTCCGTGGTATTGGCCGTGGTGCGAGGCCCGGTCGCGACGGCCAAGGCGCTGACGGCCTTGGACATACTCTCCGGCGGACGCGTGACGGCGGGGATCGGCCCCGGATCCTCGCCAGTCGACTATCTGGCGGTCGGCATCCCCTGGGAGGAGCGCTGGAAGCGCGTGGACGAGTGCATGCAGGCCATGCGCGCGATGCTGAGCCAGGGCGCCAAGCCGTTCGTGGGAGAGTTCTACACCACGGAAGGATTCGAGCTCCTACCGGCACCGCCTCGCGAAAACGGCATACCGCTGTGGTATGGCACATGGGGATCCGACGCGGGGTTGCGCCGGGTCGTCGACTATGCAGACGGCTGGCTCGCCTCCGCATCCCACACGGACCCCGCGACGTTCGGCGAGGCTTGGAAGCGGATCACGCAGGGGCTCGAGAAGGCGGACCGCGATGCCTCGCAGTTCCCCAATTCGATCTCCACGATGTACTTGCGCATCACCGATAGCAAAGCCGAAGCGGAGCGAGCACTCGAGCGAGTCGCGGTCAGCGCGCACCAAGCCGCCGACTCGCTGCGGCAGACCCTGGCGGTCGGCCCGCCCGAGCATTGCGCGGCGGTGCTCAATTCCTACGCGGAGGCAGGAGCACAGCGCGTGTTCGTGCACCCCGTCGACGAGCCGCTGGAGCAAATCAGGCTGTTCATGGAGAACGTCGTTCCGCTAGTTGCTGCGACCTGAGCGCTAGTACTTGCCATGGCTGGCCCAAGCGGCCCCGTCCACCGGCAGCCAGATGCCGCTGACGAACTGCGCTTCGTCGGAATGCAGGAAGAGCGCGGCATAGGCGACGTCCCAGGCCGTGCCCATGCGATTGCCCAGGGGCACGCGCGCGTTGCGCATCGCGATCACGTCCTCCCGCGGGGTGCCCTGCGCCACACGCGCCTCGATCGCCATGGGCGTGTTCATGAGTCCAGGAAGGATGGCATTCACCCTTACCCCTGCATCAGCATGCGCAGAGGCGAGGTTCTGCGTCAGCGCGATCACCGCGGTCTTCATGGTCTTGTAGCCGACGTAGGGATATGCCTCGAGCACGGCGAGCGACGATATGTTCACGATGGAGCCACCGCCCTGCCCGCGCATGATCGGGATCGCGTGCTTGCAGGCCATCCAGTGGCTCTTGAGGTTTACGGCGAAGCTGCGGTCGAAGGCCTCCTCGGTCATGTCCGTGGCGACCGCGTCGCCGAGGGCGATGCTGGCGCCAACGTTGTTGTGGAGGATGTCGAGTGAGCCATGCTGCGTCGCGACGTCGCTCACGAGCGCGCAGACGGAGCTTTCGTCGGTGGCATCCACCTTCGCGGCGCTGGCCTGGCCGCCCTCGCCGGCAATCATGTCGGCTGTGTCCTGCGCTGACGCCAGGTCCCTGTCGGCGACGACGACGCGAGCTCCCTCCCGCGCCAGCAAGATGGCCGTGGCCCTGCCGTTGCCGATGGTCTCCCCCGGCTGCTGCCCGCCGCCGATCACGACCGCCACTTTGCCCGTCACTCGCTGAGCCATGCCCTGTCTCCCTCCCTGTCGATATCCTCCGCGCACTTTGACCCTAGGAGAGGGTGATGTCCAGCGAAACGATCCAGCTCGCTTCCACGCTCGCAACCCTAGCCGTCGTTGCGATCGGCGTTACGTTCGCGGCGGTCCAGGTGCACCAGGGGGTGCTGGCACGCCGTCTTCAGAACAAGTTGGCGTTCTTTTCGGAGATATGGCAGGAGGAGGGATGTGGTCCGAGGCTAGCCTGGGACCACATCCCGACGACGCGGACTTCACGCCACAGCATCATCAGACCTTAATCACGACGCGCGCTACAACCTCGTGCGTTTCCTGCTCTGGTGCGGGCTCATCAAGGCGGAGGAGATATTGGCTACCTGGCCTTAAGAGCGATAGCGGCGGACAAGTGGGCCATGAGCGAAGGCTACATGAGCCGCTCGCCGGTCATGACCATCAATCCTCGGTGGCCGTCTGGTGGGAGTACCTGGCACTGCGAATCGAGGCGTACTGGGCGAAGGTGGGCCAGGACGCGATCGCGTCGCCACTGCTGTTCCGCGGGCTGGCGCCCCGCGAGGAAACGGAGGCCACCCTTCGCTACGCGTAGGCGTCGTAGATGCCGTTCCACTTGGCGAGCTTGAGCTTGACCTCGTTCCGCACCGAATTACGCACGAGCTCCTGGTCGCGCTCGGTA
>CAZQVD010000111.1:0-7380 GCA_964596665.1 uncultured Dehalococcoidia bacterium | reverse complement strand
ATGCGCGCTTTTCAGACTTGGGCGTGAGGAATATAAGACAACTTCTAAAGTAGGTGACTTCTATCTGGTTAACAAATCTGGGGAATTGCTTATCTTATCTATAATGGACAAGAGTGAACCAGACCAGAGAACATTGCCGGAGGAATTTCTGCAGCGTCTGCAGCGAATTCTGCCGCCGGCGCGCTATCAGAGCTTTGTTGGGACATTTTACCAGGAACCGGCGACTGTATTCCGCGTCAATGCCCTCAAAGACACGGTAGCCGTTCTGGAAGAGGAATTGCGGCACGCGGGGTTTGAGCTCGAGCCCCTGACCTGGAAGGGGGATGCTTTTGTGGTGCCCAACCAGCAGCGCCGCGCTCTCACCGAAACCGCGGCCTGTCGCGCCGGTCGTATCTACATTCAGAATCCCGCCAGCATGATCCCGCCTCTGCTGCTGGATCCGCAGCCCGGCGAGTGGATTCTGGATCTGGGGGCAGCACCGGGCAGCAAAACGCTGCAAATGGCCGGCATGATGGTCAACCGGGGGAAAATCTCGGCAGTGGAGTCGGTGCGCGGGCGTTTTTTTCGCCTCCGAGCCAATCTGGAAAAACACGGTGCCACCCTGGTGCAGACCTACCTGAAAGACGGCATAAAGGTATGGCGAAATTGTCCCGAGCAGTTCGATCGGGTGTTGCTGGATGCGGCCTGTTCGGCGGAAGGGCGCTTTAATGTAAACAGGCCTTCCAGCTACGGCTACTGGAGTACAAAAAAAATTCGCGAGATGCAGCGCAAGCAGAAGCGCCTCCTCTTTTCCGCTCTCGGCGGGTCGGCGATATGTAACCCCCTGGCCGCGGCAGTGTCAACCCGGT
This sequence comes from uncultured Dehalococcoidia bacterium, assembly GCA_964596665.1. Classification (GTDB taxonomy): domain Bacteria; phylum Chloroflexota; class Dehalococcoidia; order Lucifugimonadales; family Australimonadaceae; genus CAZQVD01. The sequence goes on along the minus strand of CAZQVD010000111.1, from coordinate 6,532 downwards.
TCCATCGAGCAACCGGTCACGCCGAGACGGCGAAGAGGCCAGTTTTCTTGGGCGATGCGACCGACTGACCAGGCTCGCGGCCATTACCAGCGGCTCGCTAGTCGCCCACTAGCTTCCCGATTTCGAGAAGGGCCTCTGGCGATGGCGAGAGCGTTCCTGCCTCGACGCGGTGCACGAGCGCCGTCACGGCATCGCAATACGGCGTCGGTATCCCGTGTGTACTTCCCTTGCGAGCCACGAACCCGCTGAAGTAGTCGATCTCGGTGCGGCGACCACGCAGGACGTCCTGCAGCATCGACGTTGTTGCGTCATCGCTCACCTTCTCGGCGCGTGCCGCCAATGCCTGGTTCACGCTATGCGAGATCCCCTCCGCACCAGCGTGCACGTCAGCGGCATCATAGTCTCCCATGACCCTGGCCAGCGGATATCCCTCGGCTTCGGCCACGCGAAGTACTTCGGATGCCACCGCGATCATGGTGCGCCGAGCGTTCGGGTCCGCCAGAGCAGCGGCCGATCGCAAACCACCGATGCCAGAGACGGGGTTGATCATGGTGTTGTTGGCGAGCTTGGACCAGCGCTCGTGCAAGAGGTCGTCGATGGGTTGCGCTGGCCATACAGCATCGAGAACTGACGCGACCTCGTTGGCCTTGGTTCCGGCGGCGGATGCGTATTCGCCAACGTAGACGCCCGGCAGGTCGCCTGCGGAGGTCGCGCGGCTCACCGACGTCGTCTCGGTGACGTGCCCAGGCTCGAGCAGCACCGCGTTGATGAGAATGACACCACCCACGATGCGACTTGCCCCAACCAACGGAGCGATCCATTCTTCGTTGATGCTGTTCTGCATGCTCACGACGATGCCGCCTGCAGCCAGGTACGGCGCAACCCGTTCCATGGCTTCCAGCGTGTCGTAGGACTTGACGCTGAGGAATAGCAGATCGATCGGCGCGGTGAATGTGGGGAGTTCGTCAGGCGAAACGACCGCGGGCCAATACGTGCGGCCTCCTCCAGGTGTGTGGATGGTGAGGCCGCGCTCGGCGATGGCTCGCCGGTGGGGCTCCCAAGGCTCCACGAGGGTCACATCGTGGCCTGCGGCATGGATGCGCGCACCGATCTGGCTGCCGATCGCGCCGGCGCCGTACACCGCCATCTTCTTAACCGTGCCTAGCCTCCCTCATCTCCAGCAGGCGCCGCGGATCAGAACGCGCCACCCTGCTTGCGGCTGTCCACCACGCCCTGGGCGCGCGGGCTGATCTGCGAGCGTACCCGGATGTTCAAGAGCGACGGTTTGCCCGCGGCCAGCGCTCGATCGAGTGCGGGCACAAGCTCATTCGGCTGCTCCACAAGCTCACCATGAGCGCCGAGGCCTTCAGCCAACAAGTCGTACCGCACCGGGGAAAGATCGGTAATCACTGCCTTGCCGTAGAGTCCGACCTGGATGTTCTTGTCGATGCCCCACGCTGCGTCGTTGCCCAACAGTGTGACGATATCTAAGCCATGTCGCACCGCAGTGTCCAGCTCCATGGCCTGGAACCCAAAGGCGCCGTCGCCGATGATGCAGAAGACACGGGACTCTGGCCGAGCAAGCTTGGCGGCGATGGCGATAGGCACGGCGGAGCCGAGCATGCCGAGGTTCGGCAGGTAGTACCAGCTTCGTGGCCGGCGCGCCGGTAGATATGCGCGTCCGTAGTAGGCGTAGTCCCCGCCATCGAAAACGAGTATGTCATCGTCGCGCAGGTATCGGCTCAGCGTGCTGTGCACGAACATGGACCGCAACGGCACCTCGTCGGTGACGTACTCCTCGATCCGCTCCCGGCCCTCCTCGACCTCAGCATGGAATCGTTGCAGCCAAGGGAGCTCTTGCCACTCGTAGCTCAGCGCCGCGTCGGTGAGCTGAGCCACCACTGGGCCCACGTCGCCTACGATCCCGATGTCGACACCTCTGTTGCCCCCCACCTGGACCGGCGATGGCTCGACCTGGATCACCGTGGCACCGGCCGGGACGATGGGCTCGAATCCGAACCCGATAGTGAAGTCCAGCAGTTTGCCTAGGAACAGCACGCAGTCCGCTTCTCGTATCAGGTTGGCCGCGCGGTGCTGGCTGAGGTCGAAGAAGCCGAAGCAATATGGGTGCTCGTCCGATACGAGCCCTCGTGCCGCCTCCTCGGTCATGATCGGGAGTTTCGTGGTCTCCACGAAACGCTCAAGCACCGCGCCCCAGTCGCCATACGCTGCAGGCGTGCCCGCGACGATCAATGGCCGCTCCGCGGCACGTAGTAGACGAATCGCCTCCGCGATCTGCTCTTGACCACCGAGAATCGGGCCCTGATGGCGCGTCGAAGCTGCACCGACGAAGCGAACCGTGCCGTCTTCCACCCGCTGCGTCTGCACATCGATGGGCACGGTGAGGTGGACCGGGCCACGGCGCCCTTCGAATGCGGTACGGATGGCCAGCGCCATATAGTCGGGGATGCGCGCGGCGTCACGCACGAGCCACGCACCCTTGGTCACGGGCTTGGCCATGTTGATCTGGTCGATCTCCTGCATGATGCCGCGATCGTAGTTGCGCAGATCCGCAGAGCCAGCGATGTTCAGCACGGGGCTCTCGGTTGACATGGCATGAGCCAGGCCCGGGATGGCGTTGGCGTGCCCGGGAGTGGTGAACAGCGTCACACCGAGTTTGCCGGTGATACGACCCCACGCGTCAGCCATGTGCACGGCCGCTTGCTCATGTCTGCAGTCGATCAGCCGAAAACCGTCGTCCGCCATTGCGTCGAGCAGCGGCAGCACGTGGTCACCCGCGAGGGTGAAGATGGTGTCCACTCCCTCGTTGCGGAGCGCGCGGATGATGATTTGGCTGCCGGTGAGTGCCATCGGGCCTAGTACAGGAAGTCTCCACCGTTGACCACCATCATCTGTCCGGTCATGAAGTCGCTGTCATCGGATAGCAGATGCACCATGGTGCCGGTGAGGTCGGCTGGCACTTCTTCACGGTCCAACGGACGATACCGCGGGTTGCGCGGCGGCGCGCTATCGGACATGCCAAGCTCCGCACCGCTGTTGGTATAGCCCGGCGCCAGCGTGTTCACGGTGACGCCGTACTCCCCCAGCTCCTTCGCGAGCGAGCGCGTCATGCCCCAGACGGCTGCCTTCGACGACACGTAGTGGGGGAAGCCGGTCGTACCGTTCAGGATGGTCGATGAGCCAATGTTGATGATCTTCCCGCTGCCTTGATCCTTCATGTAGGGAAACACGGCGCGTGCGCACAGGAATGTGCCCTTCACGTTGACTTGGAACAGCCGATCCCACTCGCCGAGGTCCACGTCCATGAATGACTGGCGTGATAGCCCGTCGTAGATCGCCGCGTTGTTCACCAGACAGTCGATGCGTCCGAATCGCTCAAACGTTCTAGAGGCCATGTCGTTGGCCTGCGCCTCATCGGACACGTCGACGTGCAACGGCAACACCTCGGCACCTGCTGTGCGGACAAGGGCGGCAGTCTCCTCACAGTCCTTCAGGTCCGCCACGACGAGCTTGGCTCCCTCCTCGGCGGCGCGTACCGCGTAGGCCTGGCCTATGTGGTGGGCCGCGCCGGTGATGATGACGACTCGGTCTTTCAGTCGCTCCATGGCTACAACCCATACAACGCGACAGAGTTGTCCCAGAGCACTTTGGCCTTGGAGGCGCCATCGATCGTATCCAGGTTCCGGAAGACCTCGATAGCATCGACTTCGCTAGAGGTGTCCGTGTGCCCATAGTCGGTTCCCATAACCACATTCTCGTCACCTACATACTCGAACACGTAGGAGAAGTCGTCGTCGGTCTGCGCGGAGACGTAGACGGCATACTCCTTGAATGGATTGTCCGGCATATACGTTCCGTTCTGGAGTGCCCGGCGCTTCACCTCGTGTATCACCCATGGCACCCACTGGGCCGAAGATTCGATGAACCCCCACCGTAGCTTCGGGAAAGTGCGCGGCAGGTCGCTCAGCAGCAGCCATGGATCGTCGGCATGCGGAACTGCGGCATGCCGCCACTGGGGTCGTAGGGCGTGGTGATGGCACTGAACAGATGATCGCTGGCGTTCGCGATGTGGATCGTGATGGTCATGTCGAGGCGCTCGGCCTCGGCGTAGAAGGGATAGAAATAGGGGTCCAGCATGAACCGGTCGCCATCGAAGGGCTTCATGACCACGCCAACGGCACCGTTGTCCTTGGCGAAGCGCATCATGTCGATGGCGGAAGGTATGTCGGTGAGCGGCAGAACGCTCGCCCATCGCAGCCGGCCTTGCCCCTGCTTCCATACCTCGGCCATCCACTTGTTCCAGCTTGTGGTGAGCGCGACGTCGATCTCGGGCCTGCGGGTGATCTCGCGGATCCACAACGTGTTGTGAAGCACCTGCATGTGGACACCCAGTTCGTCCATGTGTTTTAGGCGGAGTCCTACATCATCCATCTCGCGCGCCTCGGGTGCCGTCATCAGGTGACGTCCGGAGCGGTCAGAGAGAGCTCTCAGCTGCTGCTCGTTGAGTGTGGGCAGGCGCAGGCCGACCATCTTGCCATCGACGACCCAATGCTGGCGGGTGGGGTCGTCCGCGGAGGTGAACAACTTTGGGCGGAACTTCTGGTCCGCGCCTTCCATGAACTCCCACGTGTGCTCGGACTCGATCACGTGAGCATCCGCGTCGATAGCCTTCGTGCGAATTTCTGTTGCCATGGCTAACTCCTTATAAGGCGGATCAAGACCTGCGGGCATTCTCCGCCAATCCTCTTGGCGGGGCAACCATCGGCGACGGAGGCGGCTATACTGCCGCTTCACTAGAGTTCGCGGGGGGTAGACCGTGGCCAACCTATCCGGATCGGTGGCGATCGTCGGGGTCGCTGAGTCAGACGAGATCGGCCTGGTGCCGGGCAAATCCGCCCTGCAACTCCACGCCGAAGCGGCGCACAACGCCTTGGCGGACGCGGGCCTCCACAAAAGCGATGTCGACGGGCTATTGACGGCAGGCTACTCCACGTACGACCTTGGCGAGTACCTGGGCATCGCGCCACGCTACACCGACAGCACGACGGTGGGTGGCACATCGTTCGTAATCCACGTCGGCCATGCCATGGCAGCCATCGCCGCGGGGTTCTGCGAGGTTGCGTTGATCACCCATGGCCAGGCAGGACGAAGCGCACGTGCCCGCGTGGACCGCGACGCGAACCTGCCCACCCAGCAGTACGAATTCCCGTACGGCATGATCGGCATGCCGATCAACTACTCCATGGCCGCAACGCGGTACATGCATCAGTACGGGGAGGAGCGCACGCGCCAGGCGCTGGCGGAGATCGCCGTGTCCACGCGCAAGTGGGCATTGCTGAACCCGAAGGCACTGATGCGCGACCCCATGACCTTCGAGGACTACCACGCGTCTCGTTGGGTCTCGTGGCCGTTCCACCTGTTCGACTGCTGCGTGGTCACGGACGCGGGCGCGGCGGTGGTCGTTACGAGCGCCGAGCGCGCGCGGTCGTTGGCCAAGAAGCCGGTCCCCGTGCTCGGTGTCGCGGAGTATCACGACCATGCCGGCATCAGCCAGATGCCGGACCTAACGGTTACGCCGGCGCACATCACCGGCCCCGCCGCACTCCAGATGGCGGGGGTGACGCACACCGACATCGACCTGGCCATGATCTATGACTCGTTCACGTATACGGTGCTCACGACGATCGAATCGCTGGGCTTCTGTGGTCCTGGCGAGGGCCCTGACTTCGTCGCCGGTCAGCGCACCGCACCGGGAGGCGATTGGCCGCTCAACACGGGCGGCGGCGGACTCTCCTACACGCACCCTGGCATGTATGGCATCTTCCTGATCGTGGAGGCCGTCCGGCAGCTCCGGAGGGAAGCGGGCGACCGCCAGGTGCAGGATCTCGAGCTGAGCTTGGTGAACGGAACAGGCGGGGCTCTTTCGGCGACCGGCACGATCATCTTGGGGGTGGGTTAACCATGGCAGATCCATACAGCAAGCCGCTGCCGACGCCACAGCCGGAGTCGGATTTTTTCTGGGAGAAGGCAAAGGCTCACGAGCTCTGGCTGCGCCGGTGCAAGTCGTGCGACAGCACCTACTTCTACCCGCGCGACATCTGCCCCTCTTGCTTCTCGCGCGACGTCGAATGGATCCAGGCCAGCGGCCGCGGCACGGTGCACACGTTCGCGATCGTCGAGCGCGGCCCGCTCCCGTCGTTCCGCGAGAGCGTTCCCTACGTCGTGGCGCTTGTGGATCTGGAGGAGGGAGCACGTATACCCACGAACTTGGTGGGCGTACCGGCGGATCGCGAGCACTTATCGGTGGGCATGGCAGTCGAGGTGACGTTCGACGACGTGACCGACGAGATCACGTTGCCGAAGTTCAAGCCTGCGAGCTAGCCCCTACCAGATCTCTCGCCCGCCGTTCACGACGATCATCTGGCCGGTGATGAACCGCGCGTCTTCGCTGAACAGGAACGCCATGACGCCCGCCAGGTCGCCCGGCACGCCGCGGCGCTGAAGGGCGGCC
>CAZQVD010000110.1:0-7511 GCA_964596665.1 uncultured Dehalococcoidia bacterium | reverse complement strand
TCAGCACCCCGAACCCCTCCTCCTCAAGCGCCGCCCGCACCCGGGCGTCCGCCTCGTCGAAGGCGAGGTCGAGGGTGCGCTTCATGGCGTAACGGCTCTCGGTGGTCATGGGTTCCTCCGGGAGTGTTCTGGGCTCACAAACTCTATCGAATCCGGACACCTTCAACAAGCCGCCATGAAGCTGGCGCCGTCTGGAGTAAGATGCCAACGAATAAGAGGGAGGACGCCGTGACTTTGGAGAAGCAGGGGCTGCGGCAGCACACACCATTCGAACGGTGGGTGCTCGACGAAGGGCTCAGCATTATCCAGCAGCAGATCATCCCCGACGTCCGTACGGTCGAGCTGGCGCCCTGGGCGCGCACGGGCACGAACGCGGCACTGGTGGACCTGACGGCCTACCCCGTGGACGAGGGCGACGTGCTGGCAAATCTCGGGTCGTCGCGCTACCTCTGCGACATACCGCCGGGCGGCACGTACAACGCAGAGCGGCACATGTACGAGGAGATGTTTTTCGTGGTCTCAGGCCGCGGCGCGACGACGGTGTGGTATCCGGGCAGCCCGGCGCACACGTTTGAGTTGCAGGAGGGGAGCGTTTTCTCGATCCCGCTGAACGCATGGCACGAGATCTACAACGGCTCGGGCGATGCACCCGCGCGCCTTTATGCCGCGTTCAACGCGCCGACTGTGTTCAACCTCTACGACAGCACGTCGTTCATTTTCAACTGCGACAGCACATTCCCCGACCGGTTCGACCCATACGATGAGACGTATTTCTCGGGCAAGTCGGAGAAGGTCCGCGATCGGCTGATCCGCACGAACTTCGTGGCGAACGTGCGCAATACCACGCTGGACCGCTGGAGCGCGCGCGGGCCGGGGACGAATATGCACACGCTGATGGCCAACGGTTACTACGTATGTCACCTGTCGGAATTCCCGGGGCTGACGTATAAGAAGGCGCACGTTGCACCGAACAGCCGCATGCGCGCGGGGCTGAACTCGGAGGTGGCGTACCTCTTCCTGAGCGGCGAGGGCTACGACCTGCAATGGGCACCGAACGCCCAACCGGGTCCCGGCGTGCCGTTCGAGAAGCTCGAGTACGGCGCCTGGTCGCTCTTGACGCCCGCCAACGGTTATCACCAGCATTTCAACACGGGCACGGAGGCGATCAGGTACGTGGTGCTGCGGCGCGGTAATCCGGAACTGACGGGCAGGGGCAGGCCCGGCGAGAACGTGAATCCACAGATCGAGTTCTCCGAGGAGGATCCTGCGGTGTGGGAGCTGTTCGAGAGCGAACTCCGCACTCGTGGCCACGATCCGTCCAAGATGGATAGCTATCGCAGCGAGGAGCCCGAGTAGCCGGGCCGGCCGCGGGTGCTCGCCGGCGCTAGTTGGGGGCCGGGCCGGCGCCCTTCTTCGCGCTGTTGTTGAAGCCGACGTTGTCCTCGAACGGGCTGAACGCGCGCTCGGCGTGGCAGTACTTGCACGCACCGGTGACGGTTGCGCTGGGCGAGCCAAGTACCCAGTGGTGTGCGCCGGTAGGTGAATCCCGGCAATCGCTGCGGTTGGTCTTCGTTGCCAGCCGTGCCTTCGTTGTCATAGCGGGTCTCCTGAAGAACGATACGCCTCTATTATAGCGCTCATTGGCTTGGGATTACGAAATCCGGCGCTGCATTCGCAGTGCACTCGGCTATTTGGATGCAGCGCAGCGCCAACGAATTCCCTTGTGGGATAGGATGTCGCCTGTTGAAGGAAACGGGGGAGGTTTTCAACATGGCGCTCAACGTCCGCCGAGTGGTCACAGCCAACGATGCGAACGGCAAGGCGGTGGTGTGGATCGATGATCAAGCGAGCAATTTCCGGTCGGTGCGGCCGAAGGTGAACACGGTGCTGGTGTGGAGCACGGACTCGGTGCCCGCCGACCTCGCCGGGGACGAGGATCTGGGAGCACGGCTGGTGGCACGGCCGCCGGAGCGCCGTGGCACGATCTTCCGAATCATCGAGTTCGAGCCCGGTAACACGCCCGACATGCATGTGACGCCGACGATCGATTACGCGGTGGTGATGTCCGGCGAGATCGACATGGAGGTCGACGACGGAGTGATGGTGCATCTGAAGGCGGGCGATGTACTGGTGCAGCGCGCCACGGTGCACAACTGGCTCAACCGTGGGACTGAGCCGTGCACGATGGCGTTCATCCTTATAGACGCGCAGGAATGAGCACCACGCGGTGAGGGGAGACGGCACATGAGCCTCGATTTCCTGACGAACGAGGAGATCGTCCATGCGGCCCGGCGCAATCTGAGCCAGGGAACGTGGGACTATCTGGTGGGCGCCGCTGAGTCGGAGACGACGATGCGGCGCAATCGGCTGGCGTTCGACCGCCTGGCGTTCCGTCCACGAGCGCTGGTCGACGTGAGCGGCGCCGATGCGTCGACGACGCTGTTGGAGCAGCCTATGCGCATCCCTGTCATGCTGGCACCGATGGGCTCACTGCAGCGTCTCGCCCCGGCCGGTGGCGTAGCATCCACGAAGGCGGCGGATCAGTTTGGGACGATCCACACGGTCAGCTCCGTGACGCAGCCGGAGCTGGAGGAGACGGCGGCGGCAGGGGCGAACCCGAAGATCTATCAACTGTACATCCACGGCGACTGGGCGTGGGTGGAGGACAGAGCCGCGCGAGCCAAGGCGGCCGGATACGTGGCGCTGGCCATGACGGTGGACACTGCGGTGTATTCCCGGAGGGAGCGGCCCATGCTGGACCGATGGTTCACGCCGCTGCGGGACCCAGCGTCCAACGCTCAGTACACGTCGGTGGTGACGTGGGAGATGATGGACCGCATCAGGGAATTAGCGGGATTGCCGTTCGTCCTCAAGGGGATTGGTACTGCCGAAGACGCGGCGCTGGCGGTCGAGCACGGCGTGGACGTGGTGTGGGTCTCCAACCATGGCGGCCGGCAGCTCGATCACGGCCGCGGGACTATGACAACGCTACCGGAGATCGTGCGGGCGGTGGAAGGCAAGGCCGAGGTGGTGCTCGACGGCGGCGTACAGCGCGGGACGGACGTGCTGAAGGCGATTGCACTGGGCGCGAAGGCGGTGGCGATCGGCAAGCTCCAGGGCTGGGGGCTCGCGGCGGGCGGCACGGAGGGGCTGGTGCGCGTGCTGGAGATCCTAGAGGACGAGATACTCGTCAGCATGGGCCTGCTCGGCGTTACGAGCATGGCCGGCATGAGCCGCGACCACGTGTGCGCCGACGAGTCGGTGACGCTCCCCCACGAGACGAGTGCGTGGGTGAACATGGGACAAGGCCTGGCTCCGTAGCTACAGCGCTAGGCGCGCACCATCTCGCGCCGGAGATGTGCGCTGGCTGGGCAGGTCGACGTCGGAGTGCAGAAGAGCCTCTAACGCCCATGGAGGGCACGACGCCGTCCTCAGACATGACCGCAAAACGCAAGAACGACCCGGTGCCCGTGAGAATGCCGGCCGGGATAGCAATGCATACGGTATACGAATCCGGACTGTGGTGGCTGACCGACTAGCCGCCAGACTCCTTGATGAAATCGGAGACTCGCTCGCCGATCATGATCGACGTGATGTTGGTGTTGGCGTGCGTGACGGTGGGCATGATGGAGGCGTCGGCGACGTAGAGGTTGTCGATACCGTGCACGCGGAGCTTGTGGTCGACGACGGCCATTGGATCGGATGCTGGGCCCATCATGCAGGTGCCGACGCCGTGATGATAGCTTCCGTGCGTGCTTCTGGCGTACTCCGCCCAGTCCTCACCAGGGGCGGGATGCAGCATCGGTCCGTAGTAGGCCTTCATGGACTCGTCCTGAATCATGTCGGCAATGAAGCGCATGGCGGTGAGCATGGCCTCCACGTCGGCGGGGTCCTGGAGCATGGCGTCGTCGATCTCGGGCAGGTCGTGGGGGTCAACACTGCTGAGGGTGACGCGGCCTCTCGCGGTCTGCTCCACGAGGTTGGCGGAGACAGGCATCATCGGGACGAGGCCCTCGACCTTGGTCGGCGGTCGCATGAACAGGTGGAAATTGCCACAGGGGCGTGAGGGGTCGGACTTGATCATGAGCCGGAAGCGAGGGATGTCCCAATCCGGGTTGAAGTCCGAGGTGCCCTGGAAGGTCATCTCGACGGTGGCATGGTCCTGGTAGTTCTCGCCGATGCCATCGAGTGCGTGGACGACGTCGATGCCGAGGCGCTGGAGCTCGGCGGCGGGGCCGATGCCGGAGAGCATGAGTATCTGCGGGCTGTGGTAGACGCCGGCGCTGAGCACGATGGTGTCCCCCACGGCGGTGAGCGTTTCGCCTTCGCGCTCGTAGGTGACGCTGGTGATGCGTGTGCCGTCCATGGCAAGGGCAACGACGGTCGCGTCGGCCATGACGTGGAGGTTGGGGCGCCCGCGCGCGGGGTCGAGGTAGGCAACGGTGGTGGACTGGCGCATGCCTTCTTTGGTGTTGTAGGCGGAGCCGCAGACGCCGAGAGGGTCGGGCACGTTCAGGTCGGGGCACATGGGCAGGCCCATGGCGACGGCGCGGTCGATGAACGCCTGCACCGGCTCCGAGGCGCCCTCCGCGTCCACTCGGAATGGTCTCTTCACATACAGAGGGCCTTCGTTGCCGTGGATCGGGTCGCCACCGTAGTCCTGGTCGGACTCGATGCGCTTGAGAACAGGGAGGCATTCGTCGTAGGTCCATCCGGGGTTGCCGCGCGCCGCCCAGCTGTCGAGGTCGTACTTTGTGGGGCGCACCACGGCGGTGGCGTTGACGGACGACCCGCCGCCCATGATGCGGCCGGCGATGTTCTGGAAGGTACTGCCGTCGCCCTTGCGCTGGGTGGGGTACATGACGATGTAAGGGGACTCCATGGCGGCCCTGGTGCTCCGCGTGCCGTCGGCGACTGCGTCGGGGATGGGCTGCGGGTCGGGGCCTGCCTCGAGCAGCAGGACATGGCGGTCGGGGTCTTCGGAGAGGCGGGCGGCGGCGGCACAGCCGGCGGACCCTCCCCCAATGACGATGACATGGTAGGTGCGAGTCTCTTGCATGGGTGTTCCCCTATTGGTGGGTTGCCGCGCCCTCGACGCGCTCGCGTAGGCGCTTGAAGAACTCCTCGATCACCTGCGCGCCGGTGGCTCTGATGACCATGTCGCCGATGATGGCGAGGCGGCCCTTTATCTTGACCTCGGACTCGTAGGTGACCTCGGTTTCGCCTGGGCCCGCTTCGGCAAGTTGCATGTGGATGTCGGCGGTCATGGTGCTGTTGGTGAGCGTATCGGTGCCCTCCACCTGCGCGGAGAGGCGGACAGGAGCTTCGCTGTCGACGATCTGCGCCTGGAAGCCGAACTCGCCGGAGACGGGGCCGACTTTGGCTCGCATGATGCCCTCGAAGGTGCGATCGTCGAGCAGCTTGAGATTCTCGACGCCGGGCATGCAAGCGGCGAACTTGTCCACGTCGAGCACGAAGTCCCAGACATCCTTGCGGTCTGCGTGCACAGTGACTTTGCCTTGGTAGCGCATCCGGTCGACTCCTTTGGCGGGTTGCCGAGGCATGCTACGACTGCGATGCTTCGATCGCTAGGAACAGGCCAGGTATCCTCCCAAGCCTGCTCAGTCATTGATGTTGGCGGGTTTTGCAGGCGCGTTAGGCGCTGGGATCCTTGACCGTCCTGAGGTAAGGCTTCACGGTCTCCCAGCCGTCGGGGAAGAGGTCCTTCGCAGTCTCGTTGTCAACGGCGGGCAGGATGATGACGTCCTCGCCCTTGTGCCAGTTGGCCGGGGTGCCCACTTTGTGGTTGGCGGTGAGCTGGCAGGAGTCAATCACGCGGAGCAGTTCGTCGAAGTTGCGGCCGGTGCTCATGGGGTAGGTGAGGCTCATCTTCACCTTCTTGTCCGGCCCGACGAGGTAGACGGTGCGCACGGTCTGGTTGTCGGCGGCGGTACGGCCCTCCGAGGAGTCGCCTTCGCTGGCGGGCAGCATGTCGTAGAGCTTGGCGATGCCAAGATTCTCGTCCGCAATCAGCGGGAAGTTGAGCGGGACCCCGGCGAGGTCTTCGATTTCCGACGCCCACTTCATGTGGTCGTCCACCTTATCGACGCTGAGCCCGATGACCTTGCAGCCACGCGCCGCGAATTCGCTGCTAAGCTTCGCGACGGAGCTGAGCTCAGTAGCACAGACCGGCGTGAAGTCCTTCGGGTGGGAGAAGAGCATCGCCCACCCGTCCCCGATCCAATCGTGGAAGCTAACCTCGCCTTGACTCGTGTTCGCCTTGAAGTCTGGAGCTATGTCGTTGACCCGTACTGCCATGTGATCCCTCGTCCCATCGATGCGGTCTATAGCGGCGCGCTTCGCCGCGCAGCCGAATGGTAGCTGGCAGCGGGTGTGTTGGGAAGTGAAGAGCGGGATTCTTAGGCGTTCAGGCTGAAGGGAGGCGCCCGCTAAAGTCACCTGAATCGGAGCGCACTGCTATTGCAGCCTTGTTGCAGGCCCCTACTCCCTAGGGTCTTCCCCCTGGTCTCCGCAGTGTGGATCGCTTGATTCACAGCCGGCGGAGTAGTGCCAGTCTGGACGCGGCGTCGAGTGCCAGCGTAGGGTGCGTCTAGCTTCTAGATACTGTTGAGGACTGCGGCGACTGATCCGTGGGTTCCAAGCGGGGTAACAAGCCATGACGAGCCCTGACGCTCGGACATTTGTATTAGTCCACGGAACGAATTCTGGGGGGTGGTGCTGGGGGCTCGTAGCAGACCGCCTGCGCGCCCAGGGCCATCGAGTGCTCACGCCGACGCTCACCGGCTGTGGAGAGCGCTCCCATCTGATGTCCGCAGACATCAACCTCGATACCCATATCACCGATGTGGTCAACGTGATCAAGTGGGAAGAGCTGTCCCGCGTCGTACTATGTGGCCACTCTTCGGGTGGGTGGGTCATTTCGGGCGTTGTCGAAAAGATTCCAGCGTTGATCGATTCGATCGTCTACCTGGACGCGTTCTTACCAAAAGATGGTCAACGGCCATTCGACATGCAATCGCCAGGAAGTCAGGAAGCCGTTCTCGCGGCCAAGGAAGCAGGGGAGATTTCGCGTCCGCCTGGGTCGAAGGACCGCTATAACATCGACCCGCGTAATCGGACCTGGGTGGACTCACTGGCAACCCCACAACCGATCGGCTCATCGCTGCAGCCGATCCACCTCACGGGCGCTCTTGAGCGCGTGCCGAAGAAGGCGTATATCCGGGCCATCGCATACCCGCATCCCTACTTCGGCGCCTATTACGAAGCCCTCAAAAATGATTCATCGTGGCGACGTTTCGAGGTGAATTGCGGGCATGTGGTGATGGTCGACAAGCCAGAGGAGCTTACCGATATCCTGATCGACGTCGCCTGATGTGTGCAGAAATCCTCATGGCTCAGACTGACTACGAACGTCACAATGGAGCCTGAGTGTAAGGAGAGAACATGACGTGGTTCCTCAACAACGACAACATTGCGGAAGTGCTAACCAT
>CAZQVD010000109.1:7213-7530 GCA_964596665.1 uncultured Dehalococcoidia bacterium | reverse complement strand
CCGATGGTGGTGGTCGGGAAGGCCGGCAGTTTGAGCACCGGCTGCTGCGCGGCGCGCCGCTGCTGATAGGGGGTGCGGCGCTCGTACATCTCTGGAGTCAGCGACTCCATACGCGCCTGGACCTCTGGATTATGAACCCGGGGCGACGACCTCCTGCTCGTCCTGGTTTGGGCGTTCTCAGCAAAGTCGTCGGCAATCGCGTCGCGCTGGCTGTTCACCGCCTTGGTGATCACGCCGATTTCATGCACCTTTTGCTTGGCAAAGGCCATCCAGGAGCGCATCTCGGCATCGAGCGCCGATTCGGTGTCGAGGTCGAC
>CAZQVD010000109.1:2500-7203 GCA_964596665.1 uncultured Dehalococcoidia bacterium | reverse complement strand
GGCCTCAACCCCGATGAATGGCAGGGCTTTGCTTTCGGTGTCGGGGTCGACCGGGGAATGGAGTATGGAACACGACGGCGCGACGAAAACCCTAGAGGTCCCGAGGGCGGACACCGCCTTCCAGACGAGCCGAATGGAGCCCTCGAAGTCGTTCTTCCAGATGTTGCGGCCGTCCACGACGCCGAGCGACAGTGACATCTCCGGCGGAATCTTCGCGATGAGCTCGTCGAGCTGGTCCGGTCCGCGCACGAGGTCGACATGAAGGCCCGAAGCCGGCATAGCCAGGGCCACCTGCAGGTTCTCGCGGAGGTCGCTGAAGTATACGGCGACGAGCAGCTTCAGCGTCGGCGCCGCCGCGGTCAGCCGGGCGAACGCCCGCCCGTACGCAGAGCGTTGCTTGCTGTCGAGCGTCAGCCCCAGCGTGGGCTCGTCGACCTGCACCCAGTCGGCGCCCGCCGCGGCGAGCTGCTTGAGGAGGGCTTCGTACACCGGAAGGATATTTTCGAGTAGCGCGAGTGGGTCGGGATCGGTGCCCGCAGACTTGCCAAGCATGAGGTAGGTAACTGGGCCGATCAGCACCGGACGGGTGTGGATGCCCAACGCCTTGGCCTCGAGGAATTCGTCAACCGGCTTGGTGGAGGACAACTTGAACGCCTGCCCCGCCTCGAACTCAGGGACGATGTAGTGGTAGTTGGTATCGAACCACTTGGTCATCTCCATGGCGGATACGCCTGCGCGGTCCTCGCCGCCGATGTCGCCGCGCGCCATGGCGAAATACGTGTCAAGGGAGACGTCCCCGCCTTCGTGGCCGTAGCGCGAAGGGATGGCGCCAACCATGACCGAGGTGTCCAGCATCTGGTCGTAGAGCGAGAAGTCGTTGGACGGTATGTGCTGGATGCCCTGGCTCGCCTGGAACTGCCAGTTATCCCGGCGGATGGCTCCCGCGGCATCCAGCATCTCCTTCTGGGTGAGATCGCCCGCCCAATACGACTCGATGGCGCGCTTGAGCTCGCGATTCGGTCCGATGCGGGGGAAGCCCAGGTTGGTGGCGATGGCCAAGAGCGGACTCCTCTGGAGAATACGGCGGACCCCCCCTGGTCGGAGGGGGCCTTGCGTCAACGATCGGGGTGCCTGCGGTGTGGTCGCTCACAGCGTGAGTGTGGTGTGAGCGCTTCCGATTGTACACGTCGGGCGCTCGCGGCGACAAATGGAGCAGAGCCCGGCACGGGTGCGCCGTGGTACCATCAGCACATGGCTACCCCACGCAATTACTGGATGGTCGCCGTCCGCCCGGAGTACTACGACAAGTGCGTTGAGCAGAGCTTCTCGCTGCTCGGCATGGGCCGTGCACAGCGCAAGCGGGTGCAGCGGATGGAGATCGGCGACCGGGTGATGTTCTACGTCACCGAGCGACTAGTGTTCGCGGCGACGGCCTCGGTGACTTCTACCTATTTCGAGGACGACACACCGACGTGGCCCAGCCTCGACGACCGGAAGCACTTCGCGTGGCGGGTGAAGATTGCTCCCGTGGTGCGCTTGGACGACCGTCACCTGCTCGACGCCCGGCTGATCGCGCCACGCATGGAGTACGTGAAGAAGTGGCCCCCCGAGCAGTGGCCGCTAGCGTTCCAGGGCCTATTGCATCTGATCCCCAAGGCCGACTTCGCGTTGCTCGAGGAGGAGATGCGCCGCGGCGTGGAGACCCCTCGGGTCAGTCTCGGCCCCAACGCACCGACCTGCATCCTGGACGAGATGGCGATCCGAGCTTAGGCCGTGGCAGTCACCATCGATCTTGCGGGCTCCAGCGCCATTGTCTTCGGCGTAGCGAACCATCGCTCCATCGCCTGGTCCATCGCGCAGCAGCTGCACGAGGCCGGCGCCCACCTCACCATCACGTATCAGAACGAGCGACTCGGCCGCAACGCGCTTGATCTCATCAAGGACCTCGACCATGCGCAAGCGGTCGAGTGCGACGTGATGGACGAGGCGTCGGTGCGTGCTGCCGTGGACGCGGCCGCACGCACTGCGCCTCTGATAGCCGCCGCCCATTGTGTGGCCTTCGCCAATAAGGACGATCTGTCGGGCGATTTCTCCGCGACCAGCGCCGAAGGCTTTCGCCTAGCACTGGAGGTGAGCGCGTATTCGCTGCTTCCGGTGGCGCGCATCGCCGCCGAGCGCATGTTCGACGGCGGCAGCATCATGACGCTGACGTTCCACGCTGCGGACAAGGTATACCCCGGCTACAACGTGATGGGCGTGGCCAAGGCGGCGTTGGAGAACGAGGTGAAGCAGCTCGCTTCGGAATTCGGCCAGCGCGGCATTCGCGTAAACGCAATCTCTGCCGGCCCGCTGAATACCCTATCCGCTCGCGGTATCTCCGGCTTCACCGACATGCAGCAGATCCACGAGAGCCGCTCACCCATGCGGCGAAACATCACCCAAGAGGAGGTAGGCACCACAGCGCTTTTCCTCGCCAGCCCCCTCTCCTCCGGCATCACCGGCGCGGTCGTGTACGTGGACGCCGGCTATAACGTCATGGGTGTCTAACCTAGCTGACGCGCTCCGGCTGGATGTCCTCGAGCGCCATGAACTCCTCATCGTAGATGCGGGTCAGTTCTGCAAGCTCCTCCTTGGAGATCGGCGGAACGTGAGCCGCCTCGACGAACTCGTCGAGCTGGTCGCGGCGCACGATGTTCGGCAGCACCGCGGCGATGCTGGGCTCGGAGAGGCAGAACTGGATCGCCGCCTGGGCCAGCGTCCGCCCGGTCTCCTGAGCTACGAACAACACTTTTTCGCGCTTCCGGAACGCATTGTCGAGCCACTCTTGGCGCCGATGAGCCCGGTGGTCGGATTGGTCGAACTCCACCTTCATCTTGCCAGTGAACTCGTCGGTCAGCACCTCAGAGGCATGCGGCACCCGGGCGAGTAGCCCGGTGCCCTGCTCCCGCGCCGTGCCCAGGAAGTAGCGGGCGGGCTGCTGCTCGATGATGCTGTAGATGATCTGCATGGTCTGCGCATGGCGCTCGGCCATCGACGCGTCTCCCTCCCGGCGCCAGCCGATGTCCGGTCCGAGGGCGATGCCGTAGTGGCGGATCTTGCCCTCCTTCACCAGGTCGTCGAGCAGATCGAACAATTCGTCATTCTCGATGGTGTCGATACGGGGGTTGTGGAGCTGCCAGAGGTCGATGTAGTCAGTGCCAAGCCGCCGCAGGCTCTCCTCGCACGCGGTGCGCACAAACTCGGCGTCCCACTTCTGCGGCCGTTCCATGTGGCCCTCGCGAGGCGCGTGGATGTCGTAGCCGAACTTCGTGCCGATGATGATCTCGTGGCGCCGCTTGCCGAAGGCGTCGTGCAGGATCGTCTCCCCGTAGCCCTCGGCGTAGGTGTCGGCCGTGTCGAACAGCGTCACGCCGGCTTCGAGAGCCTCTTGTAGCAGGCGGACGGCATCGGGTTTGTCGACCTTGCCCCACCAGCCGGTGCTCACGCTCCACACACCGAAGGCGACCTCGGATATGTTGAGGTCGGTCGCTCCGAGCTGACGGTATTTCACGGTGTGCTCCTCGTCTGGCCCCAGGTAACGAGGCGGGGGCGTTTAGTATTACGGCGCGTCAGACTAGGCGCGCGCTTTGGCGTGCGCGGAGGCCATGGCTTCGTCGATAGCGGCCGCCTCGGTGGCGAAAGCGTCGTCGGAGAGGACGGGCGTTGTGGCGTCGACGGTCACGCTGTCCAAGAGCTGGAGCCACGACTTGCACCCGGCGTACTCCAGCCGAACGGGTATGTGCTTGGGCTCGGCGAGCCTGTGGACACGGAGCACCATAGCGGTCAGCGCCTGCTTCGGGCGCCACCAGAGCCGCTTCTCCGCGTACTCGTTGGTCCAGATGTGATGCGGCGATAGTGCTGCGAGCTCCTCAGGCTCGGTGACCGGGAAGGCGCGGTGGACCACCGCGAAGTGTGTGAACGTCAGGCGTGCCGGGTCCGCGTCGTCACGCATCGCGTCAGCGAGGCCGGTGGCGTACTCAGGCCGCAGCAGGCCCTCCTGCTGGTGCTCGAAGGAGGGGAAGAGCAAGAACCTCTGGAACTTGACCTCGAACCTGTTCGAGTCTTCGCGGATGCCGCCCTTGCGGATTATCAACGCTTGCTGGCCGGCCCCAAGCGCCTGGATGGCGACCGCCCACTCTTTGAGGGCCTGGTCGCAAGCGAAGGGCAGTGTCAACGTGGTTTCGACGGATCCGCTCATGGTGTCTCGATTATACGCGGGGTCGGACGGCGGCATAGGGCGGACCGTGGGAGAGCACACGCGGATCAGGCCGCGGGTTCACACCTATCTCAGCCACCAAGAAAACATCAGCGTGCCGCGAGCTACAATCCGGGCACGCTTTACCCCGGAGGCTTCTCATGCCCGCCTTCCCAGCGCCCGGTCCCCTCAACGGCATCCGTGTGCTCGACCTCACGCGCATCCTGGCCGGCCCCTTCTGCAGCATGGTGCTCGCGGATCTGGGCGCGGACGTGGTGAAGGTTGAGGAGCCGTCAGGCGACCAATCGCGCGAGACAGGACCGTTTGCCGAGACCGACAGTGGCGCCCGCTACAGCACCTACTTCATGAGCGTGAACCGAGGCAAGCGCAGCATCGTCATTGACCTCAAGCATCCAGAAGGCCGTAGCGTCTTCCTCAACCTCGCTGACACTGCTGACGTGGTGCTCGA
>CAZQVD010000109.1:0-2490 GCA_964596665.1 uncultured Dehalococcoidia bacterium | reverse complement strand
CGAGAATTTCAGGCCCGGCGTCATGGATCGTCTCGGCGTGGGCTACGACGTGCTGAAGGTCCGCAACCCGCGCGTGATCATGGCCTCCGTCTCCGGGTTTGGACAGACCGGGCCCTTGGCGAGCCGAGCCGCGCTCGACGTGATCGTGCAGGCCATGGGCGGGATACTGAGTATCACGGGCGAGCCAGGCGGCGGGCCCGTGCGGCCCGGCGTCAGCATGGGAGACATCACGGCCGCGCTCTTCACGTCGATCGCCGTGCTCGCGGCAGTGGTCGAGCGCGATCGCTCGGGTGAAGGCCAGCGGGTAGATGTCTCTATGCTGGACTGTCAGGCGGCGATACTGGAGAACCCGCTGATGCGCTATTTTGCCTTGGGCGAGATGCCGGAGCGTCTCGGCACGCGTCACCCGGTAGTGAATCCGGTGCAGGCGTTCCGCACCGCCGACGGCTACGTGGCGATCTCTGCCTCGGACGGCCCGGCGGGCCATTGGGGCGCGTTGTGCCGCGCTATCGAGCGGCCAGGGTTGCTCGATGATCATCGCTTCGACACGAGCTGGGGCCGCACCCAGCACCTGGACGAGATGGTCCCCGTGATCGCGGAGGCCATGGCCGAGCGCACGACCACCGAGTGGGTGAGTAGGCTCGCCGAGGCGGGCGTGCCCGTCGGCCCCGTGCAGGACGTGGCGCAGGTCGCAGCCGATCCCCAGCTGCGCTCCCGGCACATGTTCGCCGAGCTAGAGCACCCCGCCGTCGGCCCCGTCACGTTCGTGAACACCCCCATAAAGATGTCGCGTACCCAGGGCGGGCCGCGAAGCGTGCAGCCCGAGCTAGGCGAGCACACCGATGACGTTCTGGGCGACCTGGGATTGAGTGCGGCCGACATCGCCGCACTGCGGCGGCAGGGTGCGGTGGCGTAGGTCGGCTGACTGTAAGGCTGCATTGCGGGGCGGTTAAGGCCGGGTGGGTGGGGCAGTCGCGGCACTTTTGCCAAGCGGCAGCGCGTTGAACTAAGCACTCGCCGGCAGCGGTAGATCGCCGCCTGCAACGCGGCCCTTCAGCATGCGCAGGTAATTCGCCGTCGTGACCTCGGCCACGGTCTCGATGTCGGTACCGTGGAGCTCCGCAAGCTTGGCGGCGACCTGCGGCAAGTGCCATGGCTCGGTCCAGCGCTCGCGGTATTTCTTGAATGGCTGGGGGAACGAGTCGGTCTCGATGACGATGCGCTCTAGCGGGATCTGCGCTGCAACCTGCTGAAGCAACTCCAGCCGCAGCAGCGGCTTCGCAAACGATATGTAGAACCCCAGCTCCATCGCACGCGTGGCCAGCTCGAGGTCCCCGCCGAAATAATGCCACGCGCCACCCACCTCGCTCGCGCCATCCTCCGTGAGGATGCGGACCGTGTCCTCGTCGGCTTCGCGGGAGTGCGTGACCAATGGCAGCCCCAGCTCGCGAGCGAGCCTGATCTGCTTGCGAAAGGCATCCTGCTGCACGTCCCACGCAGGCGAGTTGGGCACGTAGTCGAGCCCCGTCTCGCTCCACTCGACCACCTGCGGATGCTTGGCCATCTCGCGCAGCCGGCCGACCATCGCGTCGTCCATCCACCCGGGCAAGTCGGCGGGATGCAGGCCGATGCCGGCGCGGATGATGGGGTGCGAATCGGCGAGAAGCAGGACCTGCTCGCAGGAGGCCAACGTAGTGCCCGCTGCTATAATCAGGCCGACGCTGGCGCGGCCGCCACGCTCGAGAAGCTCGGGAAGCTCCGCAGGGTCGTACTGGTCCACGTGGGTGTGGCCATCGACCAATGGATGACTGAGAGTCAGCGTTTCGGCTTCCATGCCACTGATTCTAGCCGACGTACTCGTGCGAGGAGAACGTTGTGCTCGCAAGCGCTCGATCCGGCATGCTGCACGCTTTGTTCCTGAACAGGTGGCTCCACCTGACCGCTGGGGCCGTTGCCAGTGTCGGGCTGGCGTACGTGGCCGTCCGAAGCCTCGCCTGGGGCGAGGTGATCCGCACCTTCCAGTCGTTCCCGGTCGTCTATGCCGCACTGAGCCTGCTGCCATTGGCCGCGGCGATGCTGTTGCGCACCGCGCGGTGGCACGTGCTGCTGCACGGCGAGCCGGCGACGTTCGGGCAGGTGTTCGTCACGCAGAACACGGGGATCGGCCTGAACAACCTCCTGCCGATCCGCATGGTGAGCGAGCCCGTGCAGATGGCGCTCGTAACGCGTCGCTACAAGGTCCCCTCCCCCATGGCGCTGGCTACGCTGGTGGCCGGCAACATCCTCGACATCTTCGCGACGGGCCGGCTGATGCTGGCGGGCGTCTGGCTGGTGCCCGGTCTGCGCGACGGGCGGGTCGGCATCCATCTGTTCGGGGCGTTCGTGATGTTCGTGGTGAGCATGTTGGTGTTCGTCGCAGTGTCGCGTGGTCTCGGCGCGATCCCGATCGCGAAGCGCCAGAGGCCGGGGGTGGTGTGGGGGGCTACAACT
>CAZQVD010000108.1:849-7667 GCA_964596665.1 uncultured Dehalococcoidia bacterium | reverse complement strand
GAGCGCGATGGCGTTCATCGCCAACGCCTACTGTCCAAAGATCGGACGGTGAGGAAAAGGAACACCGCGATGACGCTCACGTAGTAGACCACCCCACGTAGGGACAGGATCCCTCGCGAGAAGTCGCCGTAATGCTCGGCCATGGACACTTCGCTGAGCACGGTCGCGATCACTCCACCGGTCTGGTCGGCTGCCAGCTGGATCACGGTGAGCATCAGGAGCGCACCAGCGGCGAGCACCGCGGCGACGATCTGGTTGTCGGTGATCGACGAGGTGAACAGGCCGATCGAGAGCGCGGCACCTGCGAAGAGCACCAGACCGAGATACGCCGTCAGGATTGGGCCCGTGTCGGGATTGCCCACCCAATAGAGCAGCGCGACGTAGAAAAGGGTCAGCGCGATCGACGCGACGAAGAAGATCAGGCTAGCGAGGAACTTGCCCAGCGCCACTTCCCAATCTCGGATGGGCGCGGTGAGCAGCAGCTCGGAGGTACCTAGCTTGTGCTCCTCAGCGAGGAGCCGCATGGTGAGCAGCGGCGCGAGCAGCACCAAAACGAAGGTGGCGCTGTCGGTGTAGGGGCGGACCGTGGCCTCCGGGATGGGGCCCGACAGGCCATCGACGAAGAAGTAACCGGTGAGCCCAACGAACACGCCCGCCACCGCGTAGGCCATGGGAGAGGCGAAGTAGCTTCGCACCTCTTTCCAGGCGATGGCGCCGGTCTTACGCATCGCCGGCGGGGTCCTCGGTGGTGAGCTTCATAAACACCTCTTCGAGGGACATGGTGACGGGTGCGAATCGCAGCAGCACCCAGCCACCGCCGAGCACCGCGGCCGGCAGCCGCTCCATCGCGAGCGCACCTTCGCGGACCTGAATGCGGAACGTCGACGAATCGCCCTCGCTCACCAGCGTGACGTCGACGACGCCATCGACGGCCTTGATCGCGGCCTCGACTTCAGCGGCGGGTCCGCGGGCCTCCAGGTCGAAGCGCTCGATGCCACCGAGGCGGTGCGCGAGCTCATCGGGCTGGCCATCCGCGACGATCTGACCCTCGTGCATGATCACCACACGGTCGCAGATCATGCTGACTTCGGGGAGCACATGGCTGCTGAGTAGGATGGTGTGGGACTTGCCCAGGCTCTTGATGATCCGCCGCGTGTCGACCACCTGCGTCGGATCGATGCCGTTCGTCGGCTCATCGAGGATGAGCACCGGTGGCTCGTGGAGGATCGCCTGCGCGATACCGACCCGCTGACGATACCCCTTCGAGAGCCGGCCGATGAGCGTGCCACTGTAGTGCGCAATCTGCGCCAGCTCCATGGCTTCGTCGACCCGGCGCTTCCTGCGCTTGCGATCCATGTCGCGTAGGATGCCCATGTAGTCGAGATAGCTCTTCACACTCATGTCCGTGTACAGAGGAACCGACTCGGGTAGGTAGCCGAGCCGCTTGCGTGCTTCGTGGGAGTGTCGGACGGTGTCCTTGCCATCGATGCGGGCCGCGCCAGAGGTCGGCGCCATGAAACCCGCGAGTATCCGCATCGTCGTGGTCTTGCCCGCGCCATTCGGTCCGAGGAATCCGAGTATCTCGCCGGGGGCGGCAACGAAGCTCACGTCCTCGATGGCGGGGTAGTTGGCGTAGTACTTGGTGAGGTGCTCTGCTTCGATCATGGCTTCCGGGCATCCGCTTTGGGGCTGAGTGCGGATGATATTGCATGGAGCGGGCCTTGTCCGTTCGGCGGCTTGCAGCTCAGCGGCGAATGCATGGCCGTGGCGCTAGAATCCCAAGACGCTAGTACGAGGGGTGCGATGGACATTGAAGAGATTTTCCCTGGCGTCTACGAGATGCGAACCACCTACGGCTGGGACACAGCAGGGATATTGGTCGACGGGGCCTTCCCCCACGCTGCGTGGTACGTCGCAGGACCCACGCCGGCTCTCCTCGACCCGGGGCCTACGACGATCGCCGAAGAGACCCTGGAGGCGATCCGCGGGCTGGGCCACGATCCCGAGGCGATCGAGTACGTGATCCCGTCGCACATCCACGTCGACCACGCCGGAGCCGCGGGCTGGCTCGTCCACGAGCTGCCGAAGGCGAAGGCCGTGATCCACACGCGAGGTGCTCCGTACATGCTGGACGTGGACCGCCTCGCCGCCGGGACCGCGGACGTATTCGGATCGGCGTGGAAGGAGATCTTCGGCGCGCTGCTCCCCGTGCCGGAGGACCGACTGCTCACGGTCGAGGACGGTGTGAAGCTGGAGCTTGGCGGCAGGCCGTACCGCGTCGTCTTCATGCCGGGCCACTCCCTGGACCACATGGGCATCTACGACGAGGAGCACCGGGCGCTCTACTGCGGCCACGGCCTGGGCAACTACATGCCGCACCGCTTCATGCCCGACACGCCGTACACGCTGCCCTACTTTGACGTGGAGGCGAGCCTTGCTTCGATCCAGAAGGCGCGGAAGCTGGACCCTCGCTACCTGCTGCCGGTGCACACCGGGTTCCTGGCGTCGAACCCCGCATTCTCGATCGACTCGGTCGAGCGGGTGACGGTCGAGATCGGCGAGATCGTGAAAAGCGGGATGGCCGCGGGCGCGGCGGCTGAGACGATCGAGCACGACGTGCGCACGTACCTTTTCGCGAAGCCGGAGAAGGCCGACCGCTCGTACATGCCGGTGGTCGTGGCATACATGCGGTACTACGAGCGCCAGCAACGCCGCGCGCCCCAACAACCCTAGCCGGACATATCCGAAGAGCGAGCCCCGCTTGGTGATGAACTCGGCGGTGCGGTAGGCGAGGGCGCCGTCCGTTGGCGTCGCGGCGTAGCCGGTGACCGTCAGGAACACCGACGCACCCACCAGAAAAAGATCCTCAACGTCGTGCGCCTGGCAGTAGTCGTTCACTACCGAGCTCTTCGGGTCGTCACCCATGAGCGTGCCACGCGCCCACCGGCTGGCGTGGGCAGGTGGGGTATCAGCGCTCGCGAGGGAGCCAAGGCGATCACGCCGAAACGTCGGCCGGGAGCGCCTCTTCGCTCTCGCCGGGGACCGACACCTTGGGTAGCCAGCTCAGCCAGCTCGGAAGATACCAGTTCCAGTCACCGAGCAACTTCATGGTGGCCGGCAGCAGGACCGAGCGCACCACCGTCGCATCGATTAGCACGGACACGCCTAGGCCGACCCCGAACTGCTGCAAGCCAACCTCGCGCGCCAGGGCGAACGCGCCGAACACGCCAACCATGACCGCCGCCGCACTGGTGATCTGGCCTGCGGTGAGCTTGATGCCCATTGCCACGGCAATGTCGTTGGGCGCGCCACGATCGTGCGTCTCCTTCACCCGGTTTAGCAGCAGCATGTGGTAGTCCATGGAGAGACCGAACAGGATGGCGAACAGGAAAAGCGGCAGCCAGGCCAGGATGACCCCTGACGCCTCCGAGCCCAGCAGGCTCACCCCCCAACCCCACTGGAACACCATGACCAACACGCCGTAAGCAGCACCGACGGAGAGCAGGTTCAGTATGATGGATTTAATGGGAATGATCAGCGAGTGGAACATCACCAACAGGATCAGAAAGGCTAGTCCCAGCACGAACACGAAGACGTACGGGGCCCTGGCGTACATGTAGTCGCGGAAGTCCATATTCCCCGGCGGGAAGCCGGTCACATAGACCGTCGCGCTCACGCCGCCGAAGGCGGCCGGAACCAGGTCGTTGCGCAATTTCCTGACAGCGACCTCTGCTAGCGCCGTGTCTCCGTTGACGGGAGCACGGATCAAGAGCGCGTCTCCGTCGGGGTTCGGAACGACTGCGAACGGGCTGAAGAACGAATCCGGGTGAGCCTCCATGGCCGCGACGACCTCCACGACGGCCCCTTGGACCTCCGGTGCCGACACATCGGCAGCGGTGACGACCATGATCACTGGGTCAGTGAGGCCACCGGTGAAGTGCTGCTCCATCAGCCGTAGCGCCGCCTTCCCGCTCAGCGCTTCGTTGTACGCCTTCGATCCGGTAGGGAAGCCGAGGTTCAGCGATGCGGCCGGCACGGATAGGGCGATGAGGGCCGCGCCGGTCACGCCGGCGTAGATGGCAGGCCTGGCCATCACCTTATCGGTGATAGCACCCCAGATACCGTTGCCGCGCATGCGGTTCAAGAATGGCACGCGGAGCCGGTTCACGTTGTCACCGAGCAAACCGAGGACCGCCGGTAGGAAGGTGATAGAGCCTACGATGGTGACAAGCACCACGAAGATCGCACCCATGCCCAGCGATATGAAGATTGGGTGGTTCGTCAGCATGAGGCCCAGCAGGGAGACGACCACCGTGACGCCCGCGTAGAAGACGGCGCGGCCCGTGGTGTTGGAGGCCACCGCAATGGCCTCGAGCTTCGGCCTGCCCGCCTCCCGCTCGAAACGGAAGCGGCTGACGATGAAGAGCGAATAGTCGATCCCCACGGCGAGTCCGAGCAGGAGGATCATCTCGGAGTAGCTCTCGTTCAGCGAGTAGACCTGACTCACCGCCGCCGCGATACCGGAGGCGATCGCGATAGCGCCGACCGCAAGCACCAGCGGAATCACCGCTGCCACCACCGCTCTGAACGCAAGCAGCATGATGATCAGGCCGAGGCCGAGCGAGATGAACAGGATGCTGCCGAAGTCCTCGTCGACCATCTGGTTAAGCTCGCGCCTCAGCGTGAGATTGCCGACGATGGCAATGGTGTAGCCGTCAGCCTCGGCGGCAGCCCTGGCATCGGCAACCGCATCGAGGATCGCATCGGCGCGGTGACCGTCCACTTCGACCTCCCGATCGACGCCCACCTCCGCCCGCAGGACGAGCCGGTCGTCCGACACCATCGACGGATCGCTAGCGTCGAAGTCGACCGAGCGAACCTGTGGCAGCGCGCCAAGCTGCTCCACGAGGGCGGAGACCCTTGCCTGATACGCCGGATCGTCCACGGTGAGCTCGCCGTGGCTGAACAGCAACTGCTCGGATGCGCTGCTTCCGCGGGGGAATCTCTCGTCGAGGATCTGAGCGCCAGCGTCGGATTCGCCCACGCCTCCGTCCCCGTCTTGCAGCTTCACCTCAAACGTGGCCGACGCTACAACCCCGAGGGCCAGCACAACGACCGTGGCCGCAAGCACCCACCAGCGATGGGTGCCACTCCACACGGAGATCCGAGCCGTTGGGGTGAGCCGCGGTGTGCCGTTCTTTGGCGCGTCTTGCATCGTCGATCCTCCGAGCAGGGACATCACGAGGGGCGGTGGACTGGAGTCCACGCCCGTGCATAGGAACGGTCGCGCCACCAGGGTGCTCCATGCAGCTTGGGGCCAGACCGAGCCGCGGTTACGAAAGCGGCATCCTGAAATGGTAGCATCGGCGCTCGAAGATTGGCACGCTCGTGGACAGCCGCAGGGGGTAGCAGCAGATGAAGCGAAGTACCGACCGTCTCCTCACCATGCACGCCGGCAGCCTGCCGCGTCCCGACGATGTGAAGGCCCTGGTGATCGCGAAGGCTGAGAGCCAGCCCTACGACAACGAGAAGCTGGAGACGCGCCTGCGGGAATCCGTCGCCGAGATTGTGCGGCAGCAGATCGAGTGCGGCATCGACAGCATCAACGACGGCGAGCTGAGCAAGACCAATTTCTCGAACTACGCCAAGGAGCGCCTCGGCGGCACCGAGCTGCGCACCTTTGAGCCAGGCGAGGGTCCTGAGCCGCAACAGATATCGGGCCGCGATCGGGTGGCGTTCCCCGGGTATTTTTCGTTCGGTGCAGGCGCCGGTGGGGCAAGGCCGCGCGATAAGCAGACCTTCTGCATAGCGCCCGTCACCTACACCGGGCACGACGCTCTGCAACGGGACATCTCCAACTTCAGGACGGCGCTCGCAGGGGTCACCGACCAGGAGCCGTTCCTTCCGTCCGTGGCGCCCGGCAGCATCGAGCATTGGATGTGGAACGAGCATTACGCCACGCAGGAGGAGTTCGTCTACGCCATCGCGGAGGCCATGCACGAGGAGTACAAGGCAGTCACCGACGCAGGATTCACGCTGCAGATCGACGACCCCGACATGTTCGACGCGTACCAGATCCACACGGACTTCGACATGGCGACGTATCGAAAGTACGCCGAGCTGAGGATCGACGCGCTCAATCATGCGTTGCGTGACATCCCGCGCGAGCAGATCAGGCTGCACGTGTGCTGGGGCAGCTACCACGGCCCCCATCGTTTCGACGTGCCGTTGTCCGAAGTCGTGGACCTGTTCCTGAAGGTGAAGGCTCAGGCCTACTCGATCGAGGCGTCAAACCCCCGCCACGAGCATGAGTGGAGCGTGTGGAAGAGCGTGAAACTGCCCGATGGCGCGATCCTGATCCCGGGGGTCGTTGGGCACGCGAGCGACTTCATCGAGCACCCGGAGCTAGTGGCGGAGCGGCTGATGCGTTACGCCGGCATCGTCGGACGCGAGAATCTCATGGCCGGCACAGACTGCGGGCTCGGGCCACGGGTCGGGCATCCGTCCATCGCTTGGGCGAAGTTTCAGGCGTTGTCGGAAGGAGCCCAGCTGGCCTCGGCGCAGCTCTGGAGCTAGTGGCAGGAGGATCACGATGGCAGACATGTACAACGCAGACCAGCTCGGCAGCTTCCTGCGGCCACCTGCCGTTAAGGCAGCTCGCAAGGCGTTCCACGAAGGCCGGATCGACCGTGCCGCGCTGACCGCGACGGAGGACGCCGCGATCCTCGAAGCACTCGCCCGGCAGCGGGACGTGGGCATCGACGTCTACTCCGACGGCGAGTTTCGGCGCACGGGGTTCCAATGGGACTTCATCGAGT
>CAZQVD010000108.1:0-839 GCA_964596665.1 uncultured Dehalococcoidia bacterium | reverse complement strand
AGGGGCCCGGGGGCGCGCCCGAGCAGCAGGGCACGTCGCAGGCCGTGGGCGCGAAGCTGAAACAGACCAGCAGGCTCACCGAGGTGCAGGCGGCATTCGTGAAGGCCAACGCGGACGGGCCGTACAAGATGACGGTTCCTAGTCCAAACCAGTTCCCGACGCTGGGGTTCCAAAAGGGTTTGACGGACCAGTTCTACGGCTCGCGCTCCGACCTGCTGGCGGACATCACCGGGATCATCAAAGCTGAGATCGGCGCGCTCGCGGCCGATGGTGTGCCGTATATCCAGGTCGACGCTCCGCGGTACGCATACTACGTCGACCCGAAGTGGCGCCAGCACCTTATCGACCTCGGCGAGGACCCGGTCATCATGCTGGACCAGGCCGTCGCCGCGGACAAGGAGATCCTCGATGGCGCCAAGCGCGATGGCGTCCTTACGCCCCTGCATATCTGCCGCGGCAACAACCAGAGCAAGTGGTACGCCGAGGGCGGGTACGAGCCCATCGCCGAGCAGCTATTCGGCTCGCTGTCGGTGGACCGATTACTGCTGGAATACGACACCGACCGCACCGGCACGTTCGAGCCGCTGCGCTTCGTGCGACCCGAGACCACCGTAGTCCTTGGGCTCGTCAGCACTAAGGTGCCCGATCTCGAGAGCAAGGGCGATCTGCTTCGGCGAATCGACGAGGCCACGAAATACGTGCCGCTGGAGCGCCTCGCGCTCAGCCCGCAGTGCGGGTTCGCATCGACCGAGGCGGGCAATCTGCTCACCGAAGACGAGCAGTGGCGCAAGTTGGAACTGGTGGTGGAGACGGCGCGTCAGGTGTGGGGCTAGCGCGAG
>CAZQVD010000107.1:0-7668 GCA_964596665.1 uncultured Dehalococcoidia bacterium | reverse complement strand
GCAAATTTACCTGCTAGTTGATGCTGTCTCTCTGGCGAAGTCGTCGAACTCGCTGCCGGCCAGACCATCCTCGAGGTCGCGGAACAAAACGGGGTATCGATTCCCACGCTCTGTCATGATCCGCGGCTCGAACCGGCCGGCTGCGCACTGGTCATTCGCTCCTCCCCTCTCGAACGCGGTCTATCCGATGGCGCCGACCACCTCTTGGCGGTCGCACTCCTCTTCACGATAGCAGCCGATGGTCTCAATCATGGGCAGGTCGCTCATGGAGAAGAGCACCGCATCGTCTTCTTCGTTCGAGTTGCCGTGCTCGTGCACGGCCATGGACGGAAGAACGAAGGTGTCACCCATGGACCAATCCAACCGCTTGCCGTCGATGATGGTGTACCCCTTGCCCTTACCCACGTTGTAGATAACGCAACTGGTGTGGCGGTGCGCATCGGTGTGCTCGCCAGCCCGAAGGCGCTGCAGCTTGAGCGCCATGGTCGGCAGCGTGTGACCGCCCGTGAGCGGGTTCGCGTACTCCATGATGACGCCGTCGAAGCGGCTCGCGGTGTCCAAGCCGAGCAGGGCGTGGTAGGCCTCGTCCCATTTGTACGTGAGCGGCAGCGCCCGAACTCCGTCCTGGACGATCCCTCGCATGAGGCCTTTGCCGATGCTGGCATTGGTGTAGCCCACAGGCTTGGTCACGGGCTGCACGTCCTCAGGGTACGGCTCTTGGAACATGGCGTCGTAGTAGCCGATCATCGGTGCATCGAGGCAGTCGAGCCAGATGACGGGCTTGTCGGTGGGGTTATTGTGATCGTGCCACGACCAGTTGGGCGTGAGGGTCAGATCGCCAGCCGCCATGCGGAGGCGTTCGCCGTCCTGCACGGTGAAGGCGCCCTCGCCGGGGATGACCCACCGGATCGCCGTCGCGGTGTGCCGGTGCGCCTCGGCGATCTCTCCGGGCCACACGATCTGCACGGCCGCGGAGATGGTCTTGGTCGAGCCGGTGGCGCCGCTGGCTTTGAGGCCTGGGTTGCGGAGCAGGAGCGCGCGGCGAACGCCCGCGCCCTTTAGGCTCTCGAGCGCTCCCGCCTCGTAAGCGAGCTCTTTCATTGTTTCCCAACGCCACACGTGCGGCTCAACCTTGGGCCCTGGCGTTCGGTTGGCGTGGGCTAGCCATAGCGGGTACGAATCGACCGCTTCCATCTTGTCCAGGAATGCTTGGTCTTGCTCTGCTGACATCGCTGCCTCCCTATGTGCTCGTCCGGCCGCCGATGCGGACGGATCAGTCCAGCGTCCCGGTCACTCGTCTTGCCGCTCGCCCTCTTCCTCGCCGTACAACCCGCCGATGCCATGTTCTCCTCTTAGGAGCGCTCACCTACCCGCACGGCCATCTCCCCCACGTCGCTGATGTTGATCGTGACGAGGTCGCCAGGGAGTATCTCTCCAACGCCGGATGGCGTACCAGTGAACAGCAGGTCGCCCGGTTCCATCGTGGCAACCCACGACATATTGGCGATCATGTTCGGGCAGTCGACGATCAAATTGCTGGTAAACGCGTGCTGCTTCAGGTCCTCGTTCACCCAAAGGTTGATCTCCAGCTTGCCAGGATCCTCAATCTCGTCTGCGGTGACGATGTAGGGGCCGGTAGGAGCGAACGTGTCGAACGATTTGCGTTTGCTCCGATCCTCGCCGCCACGTACGGTAATGTCGAGACCACAGGTGTAGCCGAACACGTAGTTCATCGCTTCGCCGAGCGGGATGGCGCTGCCGCGCTTGCCGATCACCATGACCAGCTCGGACTCGTGGTGGATGAGCCTATCCTTGTAGGGGCGCATCACCATGTCCTCGGGCCCGGTCACCGCGCTGGATGCCTTCAGGAACATGCCGTATTCCTCAGCCGACGCGAGGCTCGCAGTGTCATGAGGAATGAAGGTGGCGTTGGCCATCTCCTCCTGGTGGTCCTTGTAGTTCGCAGGCGCCGCGTACACCTTGCGTGGGGACGGCACCGGCGCCATGAGCTTGACCGAGCTCAACGGCTTGGACGTGCCATCCTTGGCTGCCGCCTCCACCTTGGGGCGCAGGGAATCCCACTCCTCGATGAACACGAGCATCCGTGCCCATTTCAGCTTGTCTGGGACCTCACTCACGACGTCGGTCACGTCTACCACGCCGTCGTCGTTCAGTACGCCGATGCGGTAGTCGTCAAAGCTAACAATCTTCATCGATTCATCTCCCCAGCAACGGTCGGGTCGCACGCCAGCCAGCACCCCGCGGCGCGGCGGACTCGACGGTACCACCGCGCCCAATAGGGGTCAACGGCTTAGTGCAAGGGGGAGCAAGTCGCTGGCATGAGGTGGCGAACCAGTTGGTGCACAGGACGCTCATCGGTATGCGGTGGCCAGATGTCGGTGCCAGCGTACTGCGCGCGGATCTCGTCCCGGTGCGCCCAATCCTTGTACGGCCAAAGCTGGTAGAAGCGGTTGAGCTGGCCCAGGTCGCTCATGAAGAAGCCACCTAGCGGGTACATATCAGCCCGCCGAGGCACGTGGGCCACAAACTGGTCCATCACCTTGCGCACCGTGCCCGACGGGTACGTGTACATCCGCAGCTCATACAGGTTCCCCCACTCACGAGGACCATCAAGCGGATCGTTGATCGGCGAGGGTAACAATATGTCGTTCTCTTGCGTCTCTATCAGCTCGCGCAGACCGGGAGGCCACTTGCCGCTGGGGTCCTTCGCAGCCGCTTCGCGGGCCTCTTGGCGCTGCTGCAGGCTCTCGTACTGCCAAAGGTGCAATAGCTGGTTCAGCGGTCCAATCTCCGTATGCCACAGCGCCACCATCGGGGAGTATTTCTGACGTACTTCGATGGCCTCGGCGAATCGCTTCTCAGCCTCCGGAATCGTCCCCGGTTTCAGATTGTAGGTTCGCAACTCGTAGAACATCGGCTTGCTCCTCCCTCGCTCAGTCAATGCAGCGCAGTGTACCAGCGGCCACGCTGGCACGTGCGAGGGCGTTCGGAAGGTGACTGACGAGCCGGTCCGGTTCGAAGCGACGGCAAATGTCGACGACACGGTCAACGCGTCCCAGGAGGGGAACACCGTGGTTCGCTTCAATTTCGCCGGCGGTCACCTGCCGGACCTGCTCATCGAAAGCGTAATCTGCTTTCCCGCCGAACCCTCGTTCGACCAACTACTCACGGTAACCGCTGGCGTGGCCACAAGCAGATCGGGCCGGGCGGGCGTTTCCCGCACCGTCGTATCGTTGGGCGCCGTGGGTTCCTCGTTCATCTACGTCCCCGGGTTCATTCCTGGGGAAAGGCGCTCATCAACATTCGAGGTGAAAGCCAAGGATCCCACCGAAATCATCCAGGTCGAATACGACGCGTACGGCGAGGTCGTCGAAGTCGACGAGACCAACACGATGACGTTCATTGGAAGTGCACCACGTGGGACCCGCGCTGTGCTCGTGGTCGTTGCCGGACTTCTCGCATATTCGGATCCGAAGAGCCGAACAACAATGTCACCCACGCGTTCCGCAACTAGGCACTTGGGCGTCAGCCTACGTGTCAGCGAAGGGTTGAAGGAGAATCTGTCCGTGCGGCGTTGACAAACTGTTCTTGGTAGAGCCGCGCGTAGTCCCGGCCGGCGGCAAGAAGCTCGTCATGGGTGCCACGCTCGACGATCTTGCCGTTGTCCAGGTACAGGATCACGTTGGCCGCGAGAACGGTAGACAGGCGATGGGCAATCACGATGGTCGTCCTACCTTGCATCATCTCAGCCAGCGCAGCCTGAACCGCGCGCTCCGAGAAGGTGTCGAGTGCGGCGGTCGCTTCGTCGAGCAGCAAGATGCGAGGATCCCTGAGCACCATCCTGGCGATGGCGATCCGCTGCTTCTCTCCACCGGATAGGCGGTACCCTCGCTCCCCGACGATCGTATCGAGTCCCTCGGGCAGACCAGTCACCATCTCCCACACGAAGGCGGCGCGGCACGCATTCTCCATCTGCGCAATGGTCGCGCTTGGGTCCGCGAGCCGAAGATTCTCGGCGACCGAGGCATGGAAAAGAAACGTCTCCTGGGTCACGTAACCGATCTGCCGACGCAGCGACTCCATAGTGACATCCCGGATGTCGTACCCATCGATGAGCACCCGGCCCCCCGTGGGATCGTACAGGCGCGGAAGCAGGTACGTGAGGCTCGTCTTGCCGGCGCCGCTCGGCCCAACGAGCGCGACCATCTGGCCGGGCTCGATCTCGACGTCGAGGGCGTCCAAGGCCTTCCTCCCCGGGATGTACTCCAGTGTGAGATGCTCGAAACGCACCCTGCCCTCGACCGGTGGGAGGCTGCGCGCGCCCGGCGTGTCTTTGATGTCGGGCTCGAGGTCCAGATACTGGAAGATGCGCTCGAAATATGCCGCCGAAGTCATCACGTCGACGTGCAGTGACATCAGATCGGTCGCCGGCGAATACAGTCGCCCCAGGAGCGCCACAAACGCCACCACCGTGCCCAGGGTCAACGACCCGTCGATCACCTGGCCACCGCCGACCCAGTAGATGACTGCCGGCCCGCCCAGGGTCACAAGAGACAGCAACATGAAGTACCAACGGCCCACCAGCGCCTCGCGCACCTGGAGGTCCATCAGCGACCTGTTCTGGTCCTTATAGTGGTCGAATATCTCCCGCTCCCTGGTGAATGTCTTGATGAGCATGAGTCCACTGATGCCCAAGCTTTCGGCGGTGAGCGAATTGACGAGCCCGTTCTGCTGCTGGCGGTCGGTCCTCAGCCGCCGCCGCAGACGACCGACCGTCATCGTCGGGATGATCAGCCAGGGCAGGATCACGAGCGCGATAACGGTCAAGCGCCAATCGAGCGCTACCATGGTGAACAGCGTCGTGGTGAGGATGAACACGTTCGAGAAGATCGAGACGAGGGTTCCGGAGACCACCTGGTCAACACCGGCGATGTCGCTGGTCAAGCGTGACATGAGTTCGCCTGTGCGTGCCTCCGTGAAGAAGCGTAGGGACAGCGCCTGCAAGCGCGAGAACATCAGTAGCTTGAGGTCGTACATGATGCGCTGGCTGACGACAGTGTTCAGGTAACTCCGAAGGACGCCCACGAGACCCATGGCGACCGCGGCGCCGACCAATCCAAGCGCAAGTTTCAGCAGCAGGCTTCGATCCGCGCCTCCAATGGCACTGTCGATGATGCTGCGAACCAACAGAGGAGGCACCAACCCGAGCAGCGCCGCCACGCCCACGGTACCCAGGATTAGCATGAGCCGCTTCCAGTACGGCAGCAGGAACCGGGCCACGCGGCGGGTGTTTACCTGGCCGAGCGCTGTATCGGTACGGATGGGACCAGAGGACCTAAAACGCATGGTCCAAGTATACCGACCCCCTTAGGAGTAGAGGAGCCTGTTTTGCCTTGCAGTAAATTGCTTCAAACTGCTCTCAGAAACCCGTTGCACCTGAGAGCGGGGCTCGTACGATAGGCGCAGCCAAGGTTACGCAGACCAATTCGGCTGGGAGGGCATCATATGCAAGCCTACTGTGTGAAGGACCGTTCCATGCAAGAGATGGACAGCCCGCGGGACGAAATTACCAAGAATGGTCGTCCCATCATCAAGGGCACGTGCAAGAAGTGCGGCTCGGGGCTCAACATCATCGGAAAGACGACCGCCCAGAGGCCGTAGCGGTTACCCGCTAGCTCGAAATGGCCCGGCCGTGCTCGCCGTGGCGGGCCGGTTTTCGTCCTCAAGTCGCCGTTGCGACCAGTCGGTCCGCTGTCAGTGCATCACGTCCCCGCCCGACACGGAAACGGCGAGCCCCGTGACGTGGTCGGACTCTGAGGAAGCGAGGAACGCCGCCATGTTCGCGATGTCCCTCGTCTCGGTGATGCGCCCCATGGGGTTCGCCTCAGCGCGGCGTCGAATCATATCCGCCAGCTGATCCTCCGCGGTTTCGCCCTCCTGTCGAAGCGCTTCGGCGATGTGCATGACCCGCTCAGTCTCGGCAAGCCCTGGGCAAATCGCGTTGACGTTGATGCCGGAGGGCCCAAGCTCGTTCGCAAGCGACTGGGTGAACCCCACGAGCGCGAACTTTGACGCCGTGTAAGCGGCGTACCGGGCGACCCCCCGCTTGCCTGCTGTGGATGAGATCACCACGATCTTGCCGCCGTCACCGCGTTCGAGCATATGCCGTGCGGCGGCCCGACAGCACAGGAACGTCCCTTTCACGTTGACCCGTTGCACCTCGTCGAACGCCTCCTCGGTCAGCTCGACCACCGGAACGCGGTCGGGGCCAGGGCGCGACCCCGCATTCGCGACCAGGATATCGAGCCGGCCGAAACGCTCGATAACCGCGTGGACCATCGTGTCGACCTGCTTGGCATCCGTCACGTCGGCCAGCACCTCGAGCGCCTGCCCGCCGTTGCCTTCAATCTCGGCGATCAGGGCACCGAGGCCGGCCCATCCTCCGCCGTAGGGCACCGAGCTCAGGTCGCTCACGGCAACGGCCGCGCCCTCCGCCGCCAGGCGGTTGGCGATCGCACGACCGAACCCGTGCTCGCCTCCGGCACCCGTGATCAACGCCACTTTCCCCGATAGGTCGTACATCAATGTCTCCTCTGGCGAGCAGGTGGCGGGAGCCTACGCAGGGGCCGCAGCACTGTCAACGGAGGGGCGAGCGCCACGTTAAGCCTGTGCTAACCTCCCGCCATGATCACGCGGAGACGTACGGGCACCTCGGTGCCGAGAATCGACGGTCCACAGAAGGTCACGGGTTCGGCGACTTACACCGCCGACGTGCGGCTCGACGGCGCGATATGGGGACGGCTGCTCCGCAGTCCGCATCCCTACGCGCGCATCGTCAGCGTGGACGCCACCGCGGCGCGCGCGATGGCCGGCGTGTATGCGGCTGTCACGGGCGCCGACGTAGCGGGCCTGATGACCGGGCGCCGCATCTTCGACCAGCCCCTACTCGCTCATGAGGTCGTGCGCTTCGTCGGCGAGCCGGTAGCAGCGGTAGCGGCGGACGACGAAGAGACTGCCAAGCGGGCCATCGAGAAGATCGCGGTTGTGTACGAGGAGCTACAGCCCGTCTTCGACCCGGTAGAGACGCTGGCAGCCGGCGCGCCGATCCTGCATCCTCGCTTCAACGAATACGTGGGTGTTCGCCCGCAGGGCGCTCCTTCCAACGAATTCGTTACCAGCGAATGGGGCACGGGCGATCCCGATCGAGGACTCGCGAGAGCGGATCTTGTGCTCGACCGCACCTACACCACGCCCAGCGTCCACCAAGCGTACATGGAGAGCCACACCTGCCTCGTAGAGGTCACGCAAGACGGACGGGTGGACGTGTGGGCCTCCAACAAGGCACCGCATTACATCAAGGTCCAAGTGCCGCAGACGGCGGGCATCGCCGAGGGGAGCGTGCACATCCACCACACGGCGATCGGTGGGGACTTCGGCGGCAAGGGCGCGCAGATGAACATACCCATTGCCTACTTCCTGGCGAAGGAAGCTAGGCGCCCGGTGCGCATGGTGATGGATGCCACCGAGGAGTTGACGGCGAGCAACCCGCGCCATCCGGCCACCGTTCGCGTTCGAACGG
Organism: uncultured Dehalococcoidia bacterium; assembly: GCA_964596665.1. Taxonomy (GTDB): domain Bacteria; phylum Chloroflexota; class Dehalococcoidia; order Lucifugimonadales; family Australimonadaceae; genus CAZQVD01. Next base: position 68 of record CAZQVD010000107.1, on the reverse strand, counting down.
GCGTGACACGAGACGGGACCATCGTGGCCTGCGACATCGAGTCCTACTACAATACCGGCGCCTACGCC
>CAZQVD010000106.1:0-7778 GCA_964596665.1 uncultured Dehalococcoidia bacterium | reverse complement strand
ATCGTCGTGCATGCCTCGCTTCCTGGGGTGAAGCCTGAGGACGTCAGCGTCACCATTGAGGACCAGGTCCTCACGCTGGAAGGCAAGTCGGAGGCCGAAGCCGTGGAGGAGGGCGAGGCATACTTGCTCCGAGAGCGGCGCACCGGCCGCTACCACCGGACCATCCGCCTGCCAGACTCGGTGGACCCGGATCAGGCGCAGTCCTCCTACGAGGCCGGCGTCCTGACCGTCACCCTCCCGAAGCTCGAGCAGAAGAAGGCCAAGCAGATCACGGTGGAGGTGAAGAGGGAGAAGGAGTTGAGCGGCGCGAAGTAGCCCCTCTGTCCTCCCTATCGCTCCAAACGGCCCCTCGCGCTCGCGAGGGGCCGTTTGCCATGCAATCGGGTGGCTACGTCGCAGGGCACTTGCTGTTATGGCTGCTAATCGCCACAAGCGGCCCCTACCTTGCCAGACGGTCTCGGCAGCCGATGACGTACGGCCGTAGGGAGACAAACGCGGTCGCTACATCCCTGGCCAATCGAAATCAAGCCAGATCGCCACTTGGGGCTCCGGCCACGGGTAGTGCAGCATGTTCCCGAAGAACTGGTGTAACACGATCCCAGTCGCGACCGCGATGAGCACGCTGAGCCACAATTTTTCCTTGGACTGGAACAGCAGGAAGAGGAACACGAACGTGGGCAACCCCTCCCGGAATCCGATCAGCCACATCCACAGGAACGACACGCCCACCCAGCCGATCATCTGGAAGAACCGTCTCTGACGTCCCTCGACATATGCTTCTGGCGCAACCTCGGCGATCGGCTGGGCCCGTTCGGCGAGGCTCTGGGGGGCCTCGGTGGTCGCACCACAGGCTGCGGAGGCGCCGGCGGCAGCAGCCGTGGCGAGCGTAGCGGCCTGCGGTGCCAGGATGCCGCGCAGCGTGCGGACGAGTGGAACGAATGCAAGCACCAGCATCGGTCCGGCGATAGCCAGCGGGAAAAGCTGGTCCCTGAAACGCCACCCGATACCGGTAACGACGGCGAAAGCGAAGATCGCCGCCAGCAGGACGTTGAAGCCGAGCTCTCCGAAACTCTGCGAGCGCTCGAGCGGGGGCTCCGCGCCTCGCCTCGCTCGTAGCCGCCGTCCCTGGATCACGGCGTAAACCAGCGAAGCGACCGCCAGCATCAGCACGAAGGCCACCACCGGCCTGTACAGGAACTCTGCTCCGTAGCGGTCGACCGACCGGAACAGGTACACGTCCGTGAGCCCGCCAAGCACCAGCCCCAGAACCAGCGGCGGACGCGGCCAATCCAGCCGCACCATGGCCACCCCCACCGCACCGAAGATCACCAACGCGATGAGGTCACCGAAGTTGCTCGACGCACTGAACGCTCCCAGCCAGACCAGCGACAATAGCACAGGGATCAGAAGAGTCCCTTTGATCGTCGTGATCTTCGCGAGCTGATTGAGGAACAGGAACGCAATCCCGATGGAGATGAAATTCGAGACCACCAGAATCCAAACCAATGAGAACGTGACATTCAGATTCGTGGTGAGCATGTTGGGGCCTGGGATGAGGCCAACCATGAGGAATGCCCCCAAAAGGATGGCCATCGCGAACGAGCCTGGAACGCCGAAAGCGACCGTGGGGATGAGCGCCCCGCCCTCCTTCGAATTGGCAGATGCTCCCGGCGCCAGCACTCCCTCCACGCGCCCCGTCCCAAACTCCTCGGGGCGTGGTGAGCTTTGCACCGCATGGGCGTACGAGACCCATTGAGCCGCCGCACTGCCCAAGCCGGGAATCAGCCCGACGAATGCGCTGATGCCCCCGCAGCGCGCCACCAGCCATATGTGCGCGAACGTGTCCCTCACTCCCTGCAGCACCCCGCCGATCTTTCCCACCTGCCGGTCGGCGATGCTCGTTCCCCGAACGGCGAGATCGATGATCTCGGGGATAGCGAACAACCCCAGTGCCACCGGAATCAGGCTGATGCCGTCGAAGAGGTAGGTTTGGCTGAATGTGAATCGCAGGAACCCCGTCTGCGGGCTCTGGCCCACCGTTGCCAGCAGGAAGCCGAACCCTCCCATGAGGATGCCCTTGTCCAGTGAGTTGCTGCTCAGGGCAGCGATGAACGTGACGCCAAGAACCGTGAGGGCAAACAGCTCAGGGCTCGCGAACGTGAGCACCAGCGGACGCACTATGGGGATGGAGGCTGCGAGCACCACCGCGCCGATCACTGCGCCCACGCCGGAGCTTGTCAACGACGCTCCCATAGCACGCCCCGCTTCGCCGCGCTGCGCCATGGGGTGACCGTCTACGATCGTGGCCGCCGTCGTACCCTCGCCGGGCACGCCGAACAGGATCGACGTCAGCTCCCCGGTGTTGCTCGTCACTACAAACATGCCCAACAGAAACGCGAAAGCCTCGATCGGCTGCATGCTGAACGTGAACGGCATCATCAGCACCAGAGCCGTCACGCCACCAAGGCCCGGCAACAAACCGACCACGAAGCCAATACCGATCCCTGCCAGCATCAGGGCGAATGCGGGCCATGCGAAAAGCGAAACCAGACCGTCTGCCGCTGCTTCCAGCATCTTGCCCGCCCCCTAGCAAAATATGATCGCAGGGCCCGCCTCTACGGACGGGCCCTGCGATCAGCGTATCGGCAACTCTAGATTCCCATCAGACGGATGAGGTTTTCCTTCACCTCTTGCGATATGTTCATCGCTTCCTGGATCAGCGGCTCCGCGTCATCCCCGTGGACCGGGCTAACCTTTCGGCCAGCCTTCGCGGCGACGGCGAGGAATTCAGGATCGTTAACCGTGTCCCAGAACGCCGTTCGGTAGGTATTCACGACGTCCTTCGGCGTCCCCGGCGGCAGGAAATAGAGCCGGTTGATCGTCTCGGACACCATGCCTGCCGCCAGCGAACTCCAGCCCAGGTCGCTGAACTTGTCCTTGTAGTCGAGGAGGGTCGGCACGTCGGGGAGCTCGGGGTGCTTCGTCCCCGTCGAGTACTGGATCAACGGTGTGATGAAGTTGCGCTCGGCCCAATCGGGTTTCGCTCCGTTGATCGGAGTCCACGGCCAGCACATGCCGTCTGCCTCCTTTTGCTCGACAGCGAGCGTCGTGTCCGCCGTGCCCTGGAATCCAGAAAGTGCCTTCACGTTGACTCCGAGCTCTTTGGCCAGGAGCTCGATTTCCCACTTGTTGGCGACGGTCTGGGCGAAGATCGCCGGCTCTGGCCTAGTGAACAACTCATCGAATGAGGTCACACCAAGCTCCGTGCGGAGCCAGCAAACAACGGTGAAACCAGCGACCACACCGACAACTTCAAGCTTGGCGAAATCGAAATCGACTCCCTCCATGCCAACCGCTTGGTTAGTGCTTAGGTTACCGGTGTTGGTCCCGATGACCATGCCGTCAGGCTTAACGTTGTTGTAGAAGTTGTTCATCATGACCATGCCACCGGCTCCAGGCCGGTTCTGCACGATCATCGTCGGGTTCCCGGGCAGGTGCTTGGGCATGTGCTTCGCGACCGCTCGTGCGAAGAAGTCGAAACCACCACCGGGCGAGAACGACACCTGCACCACAATGGTTTTGCCACCGAAGTATTCGGCTGCATCGAACGTGGGCACCACAACCGGCGTCGGTGTAGGTGGCCGCGGCGTTGAGGTAGGCTTCGGCGCCGGAGGTGTAACGCCCTTCGGAACGTCCGTCGGCGTGGGTGTTGCCGCAGCCGCCGCAGCCGCCGGTGGTGTGGTCGGAGTCGCGGTCGGGTCGTCGCTGCCACAAGCGGCCACCAACACCCCAAATATCGCCATCAACAGACCCATCGAGATCAGTTTCAGTTTCATCTTTCGCCTCCAGGTTCCCGCGTTCCGCCGCCACCACCGGCACGCGGTGCTTACGGAATCGGACGATACTATCCGCATGCCACCGCCCCTGCAACGTCTCTCCCTCGCCTTGATACCAGTTACAGGCCGCCTCCCCAATCTCCTTGACCCGTCTCCGCGAAGCTCCCTATACTGAGCGCGCCCGCATCACCGCCTGCTTCCTGCGTGTACACCCCATGGCCGACGACCCCAGTCAGACCAACCTCGACGCCCTGCGCGACGACGCCCTCGGCGAACTCGACGCCGCCACCGACGACGCGGGACTGGAGGCCTGGCGCATCGCTTACCTCGGGCGTTCCGGCAAGCTGACCGGGGTGCTCCGTGGCGTGGCGCAGCTGTCGCCCGAAGAGCGGCGCACCGTAGGCGCAGCCGGCAACCAGCTCAAAGCGCTGTTGGACCAGCGCCTTGGCGAAAGGCGTACTGCGCTGGAGAACGCCCGGTTCGGTAACCTGGCCGAGGACGCCATTGACATCTCCCTGCCGGGGCGCCCCGTGGCCATGGGACGGCTGCATCCCTCCACGCTGATCGTCCGCGAGATCACCGACATCTTTCGCAGCATGGGATTCCAGGTGGTCGAGGGCCCCGAGGTAGAGCTAGACCGCTACAACTTCGAAGCCCTCAACATCCCCAAGGATCACCCGGCCAGGGACATGTTCGACACCTTCTGGCTGGACGCGAACCGCGATGCCGATGGCGACAGCACCATGCTCCTGCGCACGCACACCTCACCCATGCAAGCCCGCATCATGGAGGCCAACGAGCCGCCGATCCGTGTCGTCGTTCCCGGGAAGTGCTATCGCTACGAGGCCACCGACGCGACCCACGAGTCGCAGTTCTACCAGATCGAAGGCCTGGCGGTGGATCGCGGCATCACCTTCGCCAACCTCAAGCACACGCTCCACGAGTTCGCACGCCGGCTTTTCGGCAGCGAGCGCAAGGTGCGCTTCCGCTGCGACTACTTCCCCTTCGTGGAGCCGGGCGTCGATCTCTCCATCGACTGCTTCAACTGCGACGGCACCGACCCTCACTGCCGCATCTGCCGCGGCGCCGGGTGGATGGAGATCATGGGCGCGGGTATGGTGCACCCCAACGTGCTCCGCAACGTCGGCTACGACCCGAGCGAATATACCGGCTTCGCCTTCGGCCTCGGGCCCGAGCGCATCGCCATGCTCAAGTACGGCATCGAGGACATCCGCCTCTTCTATGGCAACGACATCCGTTTCCTGCGTCAGTTCTAGCACTGAAGCGGCCGCGTGCCGCGCGCTCGTGTGCTAGACCCCGATATACTGGCAAACCATGGCCACCGACCTCCTCTCAATCAACGATCTCTCGGACGCCGAGATACAATCGGCCCTCGATCTCGGTGCCGCATATCGTGCCAGGACCGTCCACTCGGCGCCGCTGGCCGGCCGCTCCGTCGCGATGCTCTTCGAGAAGCCGTCCCTTCGCACCAAAGTCAGCTTCGAAGTAGCGGTTCATGAGCTCGGCGGCAATGCGATCTACCTGAGCCGGGACGAGGTCGGCCTCGACAGCCGGGAGCCCGCGGAGGATGTCGCCCACGTGCTCGAGCGCTGGGTCGCCGCCATCGTCGCTCGCGTGAACCGCCACGCGAGCCTGCTCCGCCTGGCCGATGCGTCCGCTGTGCCCGTCGTCAATGCGCTCTCCGACGTGGAGCATCCCTGCCAGGCATTGGCCGATCTGATGACGATCCAGCAGCACAAGGGTCGCCTGGACGGCCTGAAGGTCGCCCACGTGGGCGACGCAAACAACTGCGCGCTCAGTCTCGGCCTCGGATGCGCCGCCGCGGGTGCCCGGTTCGCCGTCGCATCGCCCGCCGGCTACTCCTTCAGCGACGCCGACGTGGCTGCGATCGCCGCGCGCGGTGCTGCGCCTCAGCTGTCCAGCGATCCGATCGAAACGGTCAGCGACGCGGACGTCATCTACACCGATGTCTGGACCAGCATGGGTCAAGAGGAAGAAACCGGCACCCGGCGAGCGGCATTCCAAGCTTTCCAGGTCAACGAAGCACTGCTAGCCCATGCGAAACCCGGCGCACTGGTCATGCACCCCATGCCCGTGCACTACGGTGAAGAGATGCCCAACGGCATGCTCAGCCACCCGCAGTCGGTCGCCTACGACCAGGCCGAGAATCGCTTGCACGCGCAGAAAGCCGTCCTGCGGCTGCTCATCGCCAGCGAGTAGACGGGAAGTCCTCTCATGCCCAGCCGGAAAGCCGCTCAGCCCGCCGCCACGCTCCCTCGGTCGACGCCCAGCCCGGTCGTCGCCATAATCGGCAGGCCCAACGTCGGCAAGTCCAGCCTGTTCAACGCCGTCGCCGGGCGCCGGACCGCCATCGTATCCGAGGTCTCTGGCACCACGCGGGACCGGCTGGCCGAGGAGGTAGAGCACCTGGGGCGACGCATATTGCTGGTCGACACTGGAGGGCTCGTGCCCGAGCCCGAAACCGAGATGGAGGCCCACATCGCCGCCCAGGTCGATACCGCCGTCCAGGATGCCGACGTGGTCCTGTTCGTCACCGACGCTCGAGACGGCGTCACGCATGCCGATCGCAGCGTCGCGGAGCGGCTGCGGCGCGCGGGCACGCCACTCGCCCTCGCCGTCAACAAGGCGGACAACGTCCGCTACGAGACGCTCGCGCCGGAGCACTACGAGCTCGGCCTCGGCGAGCCGATACCCGTGAGTGCCCAGCACCGCCGCGGGATCGACGAGATCCTCGACGCGGTCATCGCGTGTCTGCCCGACCCAGAGTCGGACTGGGCCGAGGTCACTGGAGCCGCGCGCATCGCCATCATCGGCCGGCCCAACGTCGGTAAATCCGCCCTCGCCAACGCCATCCTCGGCATCGACCGCTCCATCGTCAGCCCGGTGCCCGGCACCACGCGCGATGCCCTCGATAGCCCGTTCACCTTCGAGAACGAGCCCGGCGTGCTCATCGACACCGCCGGCATCCGTCGCCGTGGCGCCATCGTTCCCGGCATTGAGCGCTACAGCGTGCTCCGGGCGGTTCGGGCACTCGACCGCAGCGACGCCACGCTTATCGTCATGGACGCTACCGAGCCCGCCACCGACCAGGATCTGCACATCGCCGGTCAGGTGATGGAATCGTTCAAGGCAGCCGTGGTCGTGCTGAACAAGTGGGACCTGGCCGGTAGCACGGGTATCAAGGACGAGCGGGCCGCGGTCCGGTTCGTCCGCTCGCGGCTGCGGTTCCTACCCGACGTGCCAGTGGTACTGACCTCGGCCACCGAAGGCGAGGGCATCGAGACGCTGCTGCGCACCACCTTCACCGCTCACCGCAAGCGACTCGAGTGGCTGCCCGCGCCGGAGCTCACGCGAACGGTGATGGGGGCCATCGCACGTCATCTGCCACCCGGCGGAGGCCACGGCACGCTCAAGATCTATCGCGTGAAGCAGGAGGCGGTCGGACCGCCCATCTTCGTTTTCTATTGCAACAATCCGCTCCGCGTGCACTTCTCCTACGAGCGCTTCTTGGAGAACGAGATCCGACAGGCCTTCGGGTTCCACGGCACCCACCTGCGCCTGGAGTTCCGCGGCAAGGGCAAGATTCACGTGATCGGTCAGAAGCACGCCCCTCCGCCGGCCCAGCAGAGACAAGCCCGCAGGCCATCGGGCCGGCCCCCTGGAAGACCGCCCGCCAGGCCGCCTGGTAAGCGACGTTGAACACGGACTGGCTGAACTGGCTGCTGATTCCGGCCAGCTACCTGATCGGCAGCATGCCCTGGGGTCTGCTCGTCGTGCGCGCCACGACCAAGATCGACGTGCGCACCACCGGCAGCGGCAAGACCGGCGCCACCAACGTGCTGCGCGCGGCGGGCAAGTGGGCGGCGCTGGTCGTGCTCCTCGCCGACTTCGGGAAGGGCC
>CAZQVD010000105.1:0-7820 GCA_964596665.1 uncultured Dehalococcoidia bacterium | reverse complement strand
CACTCGCCGAGGTGTACGCCAGCGACGACGGTCAGGGGAAGTTCGTCAGCGACTTTGTGGCGGCGTGGGGCAAGGTCATGAACCTCGATCGCTTCGATCTGGCCTGATAGGCCTGAAAGTTGCGCGGTCCCCTACCGTGTTCGGCAACTGTTTTGATGAACACGGTTTGCATGGGTGTGACTCTAGGTGATTCATTCAGCAACACATTCCCTGGCCTTCACGAGCTTAGGGCGCTCAATAAGCAGCGGGACGCGGAAGAACCGTCCCACCTTGGGGTAGCCTCGATGCCCGGTCGGCGGGCGAAGTAGAGGTAGCGCCGGTTCGCCCACCTCTAGCCGGGGGCGTTCAGCTTGCACTCTTCGCTTGAGCGCTCTGCGCTCAGGCGCCGTTGGGATCGCGACGCAGAATCGAGCCTGAAAGCCACCTCCGCCAGCCTCGCGTGCGCTTACGCGGGAACTCGCGCGCTTCAATGTTTGATGTTTGACAAGCTGCTGGCCTGGGCCTATTCTTTATAGGCTAGGAGTGGAATGCCCGCACAGCGGCATCAACATCCCTAAGAGCCCAACCTCTTCAACGGTCTAGCGCCTGCTAGGCCGTGTTTGCCGTGCCCCGAACGCCCTGCTGCCAGGAGTGATGAGCCAACATGACCTCTTTGATGACCCGACCCGACCCTTCCGACGTGCCCGCCACGAAGTCGTTCGCCCGCATCCCGAAGGTGCTTGAGCCGTCCAGCTTAATCGAGATCCAGACCAACTCGTTCGACGGGCTCAAGGGCCAGGGCATTCGGGAAGTGCTGGACGAAATCAACCCGATCCAGGATGTCACCGGGTCGCGGTTCGAGCTCCATTTCGCCCATCACGGATTCCACCAACCCAAGTACACCGTGGACGAGTGTCGACAGCGCGAGATTACCTACGAAGCGCCCCTGTATGTCACCGTCAACCTCGTGGTGAAAGAGTCCGGCGAAATCAAGGAACAGACCCTGTTCTTCGGCGACGTGCCCATGATGACCGAGTCTGGCACCTTCGTGATCAACGGCGCGGAGCGCGTCGTGGTCAGCCAGCTCGTCCGCTCGCCGGGCGCATACTTCACCCGCATGGTCGACCCGGGATCGGGCCGCAACGTGTCGCTGTCCAAGTTGATCCCCTACCGGGGCGCGTGGCTCGAGTTCGAGACCAGCCCCCGCGACATCATCTCCGTGAAGATCGACCGCAAGCGCAAGCTGCCTGTTACCACCTTCCTGCGCGCCCTGGGTTTTGCCAGCGACGAAGAGCTCCTCAAGCTGTTCGCGGAAGTCGACAACGACCCTGCGCACCCCTACGTCCAAACCACGCTGGATCGCGACACCGCCGTGCAGACCGAGCCGCAGGCACTCGTCGAGGTCTACCGGCGCCTGCGGCCTGGCGAGCCCCCGAGCGTGGAGAGCGCCCGCTCGCTGCTCGACAATTTGTTCTTCAACCCCCGGCGCTACGACCTGGGCCGCGTCGGACGATACAAAATGAACCGCCGCATGGCCCAAAACGTTGCTCCCGACCTGAAGACGCTCACCAAAGAGGACATCATCGAGATGATTCGGATGATGATCCGAATCAACAACGGCGTCGCCAACCCGGACGACATTGACCATCTGGGCAATCGACGGGTCAGGGCGGTCGGTGAGCTGATCCAGAACCAGCTCCGAGTCGGACTGCTGCGCATGGAGCGCGTCGTCAAGGAGCGCATGACAATCCTCGACCAAGAGGAGGCCACGCCCAGCGCGCTCATCAACATCAGGCCGGTGGTCGCGGCCGTCCGTGAGTTCTTCGGCGGCTCGCAGTTGTCTCAGTTCATGGACCAGACCAATCCGCTTGCCGAGCTCACCCACAAGCGCCGGCTCTCCGCGTTGGGGCCGGGCGGTCTCTCGCGGGAGCGCGCCGGATTCGACGTGCGAGACGTCCACTACTCGCACTATGGGCGCATCTGCCCCATCGAGACGCCGGAGGGGCCCAACATCGGCCTGCTTGGCTCCCTCGCCACCTACGCCAAAATTAACGACTACGGCTTCATCGAGACACCGTACCGCCGTGTGCACCACGACATCTCATCCCACAACCCCGACGTTCGCGGAAGGATCCTCCAGCAAGAGCTTCTCGGCGACGACGGCAAGCCCGTCGTGCGCATAGGCCACGCCATCTCGGCGCCCGCGGCCAAGAAGCTCGCGGCCATGAAGGACCAGCGCATCAAAGTACAGCCGTTCGTCACGGTCGACGAGGGCGACATCGTGTTCCTGCCGGCCGACGAAGAGGACAAGTTCATCATCGCCCAGGCCAACTCCAAGATGGACGACAAGCTTCAGCTGATCGGAGACCGCGTGGAGTGCCGCACCTCCCAGCGCTACTCCGCGGAGCCACCCGACCGGATCGACTACCTAGACGTTTCGCCCATGCAGATCGTGAGCGTGTCGACCTCCCTGATTCCATTCCTTGAGCACGACGACGCCAACCGGGCACTCATGGGCTCCAACATGCAACGGCAGGCGGTGCCACTGATCCGGCCCGATGCGCCGCTGGTCGGCACGGGCATGGAGCAGCGCGTCGCCCGCGACAGCGGACAGATGGTGCTCTCCCGTATCGAGGGCACCGTCACATCCGTCACCGGTGAATGGGTCACCGTCACCGACGACGAGGGGAACGATCACACACATCCGTTGCGCAAGTTCGTGCGATCCAACCAAGGCACGTGCCTCACACAGCGAGCCATCGTTTCACGAGGCGACCATGTGGTGGTGGGGTCGCCGCTCGCCGACAGCTCCTCGACTGATCAGGGCGACCTAGCGCTCGGTCAGAACGTGCTCTGCGCGTTCATGGCCATGGAAGGCTTCAACTTCGAGGATGCCATCATCATCTCCGAGAAGGTGGTCCGCGACTCCAAGTTCACCTCGATCCATATCGAGAAATATGAGGTCGAGTCCCGTGACACCAAGCTCGGCCCCGGCGAGATTACCCGCGACATCCCCAACGTCGGAGAGGACGCGCTGCGCAACCTCGATGAGGAGGGTGTGATCCGCGTCGGAGCCGAGGTCGGCCCGGGTGACATCCTCGTCGGCAAAATCACGCCCAAGGGCGAGACCGAGCTCACCGCCGAGGAGAAGCTGCTCCGGGCCATCTTTGGCGAGAAGGCAAGGGACGTGAAGGACACGTCGCTGCGTGTCCCCCACGGCGACCGAGGCAAGATCACCGAGGTCAAAGTGCTCACCCGAGAGGATGGCGACGAGTTGCCTCCGGGCGTCAACAAGTTGGTCCGCGTGTGGGTCGCGCAGACGCGCACCCTGTCCGAGGGCGACAAGATGGCGGGCCGCCACGGAAACAAGGGCGTCGTCTCTCGCATCATGCCCGCCGAGGACATGCCCTACTTGCCCGACGGCACGCCAGTCGACATCATCCTCAACCCAATGGGAGTCCCGTCCCGCATGAACCTCGGGCAAGTGCTCGAGACCCATCTCGGGCTCGCCGCGTACAAGGTACACTTCCGCGCGGTCACCCCGGTCTTCGACGGTGCCAACGACCTTGACATCCAGGATGTGCTCGCCATGGCATGGCTCGTCGATCGCGCTAGTGCGCAGGGCGAGCCAACGGAAGCTTCCAAGTTCGGCACGGAGCCCGACTGGGTCAAGGTCCGTAGCTGGATCGCCGAGCGGGGATTCGACGCAGACCGGGTTCTCGACCCACACGCGCCGGGTATCGCATCGGCGGTGTGCCTACGCGTCTGGCTCGAAGACATCACCGACCCCTACCAGATCGCCGCCGGTGAGCCTCTCCGGATCCGGGCGGAGAGCTTCGACGAGCTGTACCAGCAGGCCATCGCCGCTGGGAAGATCCTGAACCTGGCACCTCCAATCGTCGGCAAGTCCATCCTCTTCGATGGGCGAACCGGTGAGCAGTTCGACAGCCCCGTGACCATCGGGTACATCTACATGCTCAAGCTCATCCATCTGGTCGAGGACAAGATCCATGCCCGCTCCACCGGGCCGTACTCCCTCATCACCCAGCAGCCGCTGGGCGGGAAGGCGCAGTTCGGCGGTCAGCGATTCGGTGAGATGGAAGTGTGGGCACTCGAAGCCTACAGCGCCGCCTACAACCTCCAGGAGATGCTCACCGTCAAGTCTGACGACGTCGTCGGACGCGTGAAGACCTACGAGGCCATCGTCAAGGGCGAAGATGTAGTCCAGCCGGGCGTTCCAGAATCCTTCCACGTGCTGATCAAGGAGCTTCAGAGCCTCGGGCTCGCCGTGGAGCTTCGTTTCGAGGCCGACCGCGGCATCCTTACTCCTCAGTTCACCTACGCCGAGGAAGAGGACGACGACATGATTACCACGCCGGCAGTCGGACCGCCCATCGCCGCGACTCCTTCGTGGGAGGCTGACTTCGACGTGCCGGAGGACGGCGAGTCGGAGGTGTCGCCCGCGGTGCGGATGGACCTCGGTGCCTACGCCCGCAAGAGCGCTGAGACCAACGGAGAGCAGGACTCCGACTAAGCGGCGGGGACCTCGATAACGGTACGACACATTACGGGCCGAGCCCGTAAGGAGAAGAACAAGATGCCATCGGGCACCGATTTCAACGCCATCCGCATCTCCCTGGCCTCCCCAGAGCAGATCAAGCAGTGGTCCTACGGCGAGGTCACCAAACCAGAGACCATCAACTACCGCACGCTCCGTCCCGAGAAAGACGGCCTCTTCTGCGAGCGCATCTTCGGGCCAACCAAGGACTGGGAGTGCTACTGCGGCAAGTACAAGAAGATCCGGTACAAGGGCGTAATCTGCGACCGGTGCGGTGTGGAGGTCGCTCGTGCCAAGGTGCGCCGCGAGCGCATGGGCCACATCGGCCTCGCCGCTCCCGTGGCCCACATCTGGTTCGCCAAGGGCATCCCGAGCCGGCTCGGGCTGCTGCTCGACCTTTCTCCGCGCAACCTAGAGCGCGTGCTGTACTTCGCCCAGTACATCGTCACCTCCGTGGACCCGCTCATGCGAGCCCGCACCGCCGAGGCGCTGGAGGAGCACCACAACGAAGACATGGAAGCCCTGGAAGCGCAGGTCCTCGAGCCGCTGGCGGCCATGACCACCGAGCTCGAGGCGCACGAAGAGGACAGCGAAGAGCGTCAGCAGATCCAGGCCAATATTGACGAGCTTCGCGGCACCACTGACAAGGCCAAGGCCGAGCTCGAAGAGAAATATCGCCAAGAGGTCGATGACCTTGATAGCATCCGCTCCTTGATGCTGATGACCGAACTTCGCTATCGCTTACTCAACGACAAGTTCGGCGACTGCTTCCACGCCGGCATGGGAGCCGAGGCAATCCTGAAGATTCTGCGCGAGGTGCGTCTCGAGGAGCTCGCCGACGAGCTCGCGCTCGAGGTGCGCACCACCTCCGGCCAGCGGCGGAAGAAGGCCGTCAAGCGCATCCGGGTGGTCGAGGCGTTCCGAAGAAGCACTAACAAGCCCGACTGGATGGTGCTCACCATGCTCCCCGTGCTGCCACCGGACCTGCGCCCCATGGTGCAACTCGACGGCGGCCGCTTCGCAACGAGCGATCTGAACGACCTGTACCGGCGCGTCATCAACCGCAACAACCGGCTCCGCCGGCTGCTAGACCTGGGCGCTCCGGAAATCATCGTCCGCAACGAGAAGCGCATGCTCCAAGAGGCCGTCGACGACCTCATCGACAACGGCCGACGTGGTCGCGCCATCGTTGGCAGCCACAACCACAAGCTCAAGAGCCTCACCGACCTCCTGCGGGGCAAGCAAGGCCGTTTCCGTCAGAACCTGCTCGGCAAGCGCGTCGACTACGGAGGGCGCTCCGTAATCGTCGTCGGGCCCAGCCTGACGCTCGGCGAGTGCGGCCTGCCCAAGAAGATGGCGCTCGAGCTGTTCAAGCCCTTCGTCATGAACCGGCTGGTCCACCAGGGCTTGGCGCACAACATCAAGAGCGCCAAACGCATGGTCGAGCGCACGCGCCCCGAGGTGTGGGACATCTTGGAAGAGGTCATCAAAGGCCGGCCCGTCTTGCTCAACCGGGCCCCCACCCTCCACCGGCTCGGCATCCAAGCCTTCATGCCCGTACTCGTCGAAGGCAGCGCCATCCAGTTGCACCCCCTCGTCTGTGCCGCCTTCAACGCCGACTTCGACGGCGACCAGATGGCCGTCCACGTCCCACTCTCACGGGAGGCCATCCACGAGGCCCGCAACGTGATGCTCAGCGTCAACAACATGCTCTCTCCCAGCTCCGGTGAGCCGCTGGTCGCGCCCACGTACGAGATTGTCCTGGGTTGCTACTACCTCACGCTCGTCAAGGAGACCGCCAAAGGTACGGGCGAGCGCTTCAAGGATTTCGACGACGTCATGATGGCCCACGACTCAGGCCTGCTCCAGCTGCACAGCGAAGTGAACGTTCGTGACCTCCAACAGGAGGGTGGCTGGCTGCGCACGACACCGGGCCGCATCATCTTCAATCGCGTCGTCCCTGAGGAGTTGCGCCGCTACGACGCCGTCATGGACAAGAAAGCCTTGAAAGAGCTCGTTTCCGACACCTACCGAGTCGCCGGCAACGCCGTCACCGCCAACGTGCTCGACCAGATCAAGACTATGGGCTTCCACTACGCCACCATCTCCGGCACCACCATAGGCATCACCGACATCCAGGTGCCCGCCGAGAAGGCCGAGATGATTGCCGCGGCGGACCGCAGCGTCGAAGCGCTCGAAGATCAGTTCGAGCAGGGCCTAATCACGGACCGCGAGAAGTACAATCGCACCGTGGCCGTCTGGCAAAGCGTCAGCAACCAGATGGACGGCGTGATTCAGAACCACCTGCCCGATTTCGGCGGAATCTACATCATGGCCCACTCTGGCGCTCGCGGTAACGAGGCCCAGATCAAGCAGATGGCCGCCATGCGCGGACTAATGAGCAATCCCCGCGGAGACATCATCGAACTGCCGATCAAGTCGAGCTTCCGCGAAGGCCTCTCCGTGCTTGAATACTTCATCTCTACGCACGGAGCCCGAAAGGGACTCGCCGACACCGCGCTGCGCACAGCCGACTCCGGCTACCTCACGCGCCGTCTCATCGACGTCGCGCAAGAAGTCATCGTCCTCGAAGAGGATTGCGGCAGCGACCGTGGCGTGATCATCTATGCGGAGCCTTCCGAAGAGGATGTCATGATCGGGCGGCTCTCCGATCGCATCGTCGGCCGCGTGGCCACCGTTGCCATCGTGCATCCCGAGACCGGCGAGGTCCTCGTCGACGGCGGCGCGATGATTGAGTCCGCAACAGCACTGGCCGTCGAAAGCGCTCGCGTTACGGAGGTTCAACTCCGGAGCCCGCTCACCTGCGACGCAGGACGCGGCATCTGCCGGGTCTGCTACGGACGCGCGCCCGCCACTGACAAGCTCGCCCTCATCGGCGATGCCGTCGGTATCATCGCAGCCCAATCCATCGGTGAGCCTGGCACGCAACTTACCATGCGCACGTTCCACACCGGCGGCGTTGCCGGTAAGGACATCACGTCCGGTCTGCCCCGCGTGGAGGAGCTCTTCGAGGCGCGGTCCCCCAAGGGCAAGGCCCGACTCGCGGAGATCGACGGTGAGGTTCTCGTTTTCGACAACGGCCAGCTCGTCGGGGAGTACAAGGAGCCCGAGGACTCCGCGCACATCCTCACCCCGCCGGCGACGCTCACCCGCATCGTGCGCGTGGTCAACCGCGTGCGCTTCACCGACCGTTACTCCATCCCCGAAACCCACAAGCTCGCCGTGAGGAAGAACCAGCACGTGGAAGCGGGCCAGCCACTCG
>CAZQVD010000104.1:6819-7851 GCA_964596665.1 uncultured Dehalococcoidia bacterium | reverse complement strand
CGAAGCCAACCCCGTACTCAAGCTGATGAAGGACAACGGAGGCGAC
Source organism: uncultured Dehalococcoidia bacterium (assembly GCA_964596665.1). GTDB lineage: Bacteria > Chloroflexota > Dehalococcoidia > Lucifugimonadales > Australimonadaceae > CAZQVD01. The sequence goes on along the minus strand of CAZQVD010000104.1, from coordinate 7,805 downwards.
ATGCTCGCCGTCAAGTTCGCCGACGTCCCTGGCACCTGGCAGCACGTCAGCGTGCCCATCAACGAGGTCGACGACGCGTTGTTCGTCCGCGGCACGGGATTCGACGGCTCGAGCATCCGCGGATTCCAGGTGATTAACGAGTCCGACATGCTGCTTGTGCCCGACCCAGCGACCGCCGTGGTCGACTCGTTCATGGAGGGCTCAGTCGGCGTCATCGCCAATGTGCGCGACCCACTCACGAGCCAGCCGTACTCCCGCGACCCGCGTTACGTCACCCAGAAGGCGGCCAAATACCTGAAGGAGAGTGGCATCGGCGACGTCTCCTTCTGGGGTCCGGAGCTAGAGTTCTTCATCTTCGATTCCGTCCGTTTCTCCCAGACCGCCAACAGGGCTTTCTACGAGGTCGATTCCGAAGAGGGGGTCTGGCGCTCCGGGGACGAGTTCGACATCACCGGCGAAGGGCTCAACTTGGGCATGAAGCCTCGCCACAAGGAGGGGTACTTCCCCGCGCCCCCCGTCGACACCCTTCAGGACATCCGCAGCGAGTGCGCTCGCGAGATGGTGCGCTACGGCATCGTCGTCGAGAAGCACCACCATGAGGTCGCTACCGCCGGGCAGTGCGAGATCGACATGCGTTTCGACGACCTCCTGAAGATGGCCGACAACGTGATGGCCTACAAATACGTGGTCAAGAACGTTGCCAGGCGCTATGGCAAGGTCGCCACGTTCATGCCCAAGCCGCTGTTCGGCGACAACGGCACTGGCATGCACGTGCACCAAAGCATCTGGAAGGGCGGCGAGCCGCTTTTTGCCGGAGATGGTTACGGCGGCATGAGCGAGCTCGGTCTCCACTACATCGGAGGTCTGCTGGCGCATGGGCAAGCGCTCATGGCCTTTCTTGCCCCCACCTCCAACTCCTACAAGCGTCTGGTGCCCGGCTTCGAGGCGCCGACGATCCTGGCGCTTTCCGCGCGCAACCGATCGGC
>CAZQVD010000104.1:0-6809 GCA_964596665.1 uncultured Dehalococcoidia bacterium | reverse complement strand
CCCCACGTACTTTCCCGACCCCACGGCCAAACGCGTCGAGTTCCGCCCGCCGGACCCTACCGCCAACCCCTACCTGGCCTTCTCGGCCATGCTCATGGCCGGCCTTGACGGCATCAAGAACAAGATCGACCCCGGCACGCCCGTGGACCACGACCTGTTCAGCATGCCTCCCGAGGAGCTCGCCAAGCTCAAGCAGGTTCCCGGGTCGCTCGCAGAGTCCCTGGACGCGCTTGAGGCGGACCACGCATTCCTGCTCGAAGGCGGCGTGTTCACCCAGGACCTCATCGACGCGCACATCGCATTCAAGCGTGAGACCCAGGTCGACGAGATCAGGCTGCGGCCGCATCCCTACGAATTCTTCCTGTCCTTCGACGCGTAGTTCCGCTCGTCTTTGATCAGATATCGGATTACAGGGGAGGCGCCATCGGGCGCCTCCCCTGTGCTATGTACTGCCGAGGCGCGCATGCTTGTGCCCTACGACAATCTGATCGTCTGCCAGCTCTTCGAGCCCATAGAGATACCCACGAGGTCGACATGCGGAACAAGTACCGCATCATCGACCTGGGCCGGCGCGACATCCTGTTTGCATCCGAGGAATCGGAATTCGTGAAGCGCCAGCTATTCGACTTTCGCCGTCCGCTGACCCTGAAGAGACTCGACATGGAGGGCAATCTCCAGCTCACCCGCGGCGTCAGTTCGCTAGATTCTTCTCGCATATGGACGTGTTTGACGCGAAGGGGCAAGGCCTGCTCTAAGACTAGGCGTTTCGGCCTGCTCAGCAGGCGCTACGATCTCACCGGGAGCGAATTCATCAACGCCACCGTGAGCGGACCGATCCACCTCCTCCGTCCGCAGACATTCTGGGTTTGCAACGAAGGGTGTCGCGTCGCGAAGATCGCCAAGATGTGGGATGGAGTGAAGCGGGATCTGTTCTCGGCGGCCGGTATTTTCGGTATCGAGTTCAGCGAACCGGACGCCGTGAGGAAGCAGATGCGCTGGCTCACCCTCGGTGCAACCCTCGCCATCGGCCTCGATTCCTTCGAGCGCCACTCCGTCATGGGCGGGTACGGGCCCCGCTAGGGAACGAACGTCCGCCGGAAGATGAGCAGATTCTCCTCCGGATTGAAAATCGGCCGCGGGCCATGCCCCGTCTCCTCGATCTCCGCCACGATGCACCAGGGCCCATCCTCGGCGACGGCGCGGTCGAGCGCCTCCTCCAGCCCCTCCAACGTCGTCACCGCTGCGACGTGCGGTATGCCGGCGCCTTTCGCGACCTCTGCCAGGTCCGTGCCTGCGGCCGTATGCGTCGGCTGGCCGCCGGTCTCCGCCCACTGATGGTTGTCCAGCACGATGTGCACGAGGTTGGCCGGCCCCATGCGAGCGATCGTCGCCAGTGAGCCCAGATTCATCAGGATCGACCCGTCACCGTCGGCCACGAACACCTTGCGGTCGGGCGCCGCGAGCGCGACGCCGAGTCCCACTGACGACACGAGCCCCATGGCGCCGGATGTGTAGAAGTTCGCCGGCCGGTCTTCCGCTGCGTAGAGATCGAACGTCGCCGAGCCGAGGTTCGCGACGATCGGCTCGGTGGTCACTCGGTCCAGCAGCGCCCTCAGTGCCCCATGACGTAGCACGTTTCGCTCCCACCAATCCCGAGTAGAACAGTACCGCGACCGGGTAGCGTGCCGCGTAGCACAGCTCGATCGCTCCATCGACTACCTTGCTCACGTCCTCCTCGCGGTCTGGTGCGTAGTGCTGAATGTTGAGCGCGTCCAGCACTCGGGGGATCGCCTGCGCCACGGGAACCTGAACGGAGTTGAACTCGCCGAGCCCGCCGCGCATGCCGATGAACAGCGGCACCGGGATGCGGTGGGAGATTGTGAGCTGCGCAAGGCCGTTCACCGTGTTGCCGAAGCCGCTGGATTGCATGAACACGGCGGACCGCTTCCCTGCGGCGTATGCCCCCGCGGCGATGCCCACCGCCTCCTCCTCGCGCGCCGACGGCACCGTCAGGAACGCTGGGTCCTGCTCCAGGCGGCGCACCACATTCCAGCCGGCCGCATCTGGGACGTAGGGCACGAGCCAGATGTCGTGATCGCGGAGACTTTGGATGACGGAGTCGTACCAGGCCATGGCGTCGGCCATTATAGACCAGGCTCCCCGCCGACTCCCCGCTCCGGTTCGGGGCGCCGCGGCTGGCGAGCGAAGAACATCGCCGCGAGCATCAGCACTGCCATCCCCGCGAACACGATGAACGCCGGCCCGTAGCTGCCCGTCGTATCGCGCACGAACCCTGCGAACACCGGCCCCATGGGACTCACGATGCGGAACGGCCCCATGAATCCTCTGATTGTGCCCATGGACTCGCGGCCGAAGTAGTTCGCCACCAGCAGCGTCTCCACCACGCTGCGCATGCCCGTCGCTAGCCCGAACAAACCTGCGAATACCACCGCCTCGGCAAAGCTGTCCGCCACGCTGATCAGCAGCATCGCCACCACCAATACCGCCGCCATGAACATGGCCCCGAGCCGCACGTGCACGTGGTCGAACAACATCCCTAGCGGCATGATGACAAGCGCGGAGACCGCACCGAAGATCGCCAGCACGCTCACCGCCTGGACGTCTGGCAGGCCGCGGTCGATCAGGTTTGCGACCAGGTGCAGATTTGTCGAGCCCTGCACCAAGGGCGTTCCGGTAGTGAACAGCGCTATCAGCCAGAACGCCCGCGTCCGCAGAGCCTCCGCCAGCGTCCACGACGCCTCCGCGGCCGGCGCGGGCTGCTCTGGCTTCCCGCCTTCGCCGGTGCGGCGCAGATCGCCGTCGGGCAGCAGGCCCACGTCCTCGGGCCGCTTGCGCATGAACAGCACCGACGGCAGCGTGATTAGCAGCACCACCAGGCCGGACAACGCCACGAAGACCATGCGCCAGTCGGAGACCGACATCATGCCCAGCACGCCGAACGGCACCAGCGTCTGTCCTATGCGCTGGCCCATGCTCTTGACGCCCAGCGCGCGTCCTCGCTTGCGGTAGAACCAGTTGGCCACTGCCACCGACGCGCCGACCTCAACTCCCGTGATGGCGGAGCCTCGGCCCACGCCGAACAGCACCCAGAACTGCCAGGGCTCGTTCATCCTTGACATGCCGAGGAGCGCCGCGCTGATGAGCAGCCCGGCGAAGGCCATCACCACCCGCGCGCCGTAGCGGTCCAACAAGCGCCCTACCACGATCGATGCGACCGACCCTGTCATCGTGCCGGCTGTGAATCCGAATGCGATGGTTGCACGCGACCAACCGAGCTCCTCCTCGATCGGCGTGATGAACACACCGAGTACGGGCCCGAACACGGGCACCTCGCCCAGCGTCGCCAGGAACGACGCGCCGACGATGGCCCAGCCGTAATAGGTGCCGCGGAACGGCCAGATACGGGGAACACCCTGGCTTGCCGAGGCCTCGGGTGGGTTGGGAGGGACTGAGCTGTTACGTGCCATACACGCGGCGCTAGGCCGCGAACGCGCTCCGCAGTGCCGCGCACACCTCGGCGACCGCCGTGTACGACTTGTCGAACGGCGCGCTCAGGTTGAAGAACCCGTGAATCATGCCGTCGTACCGGCTGTGCGTGGTAGGCACACCTGCGGCGCTCATCGAGCTCGCGTAGGCCTCACCCTCGTCCGCGAGCACGTCGTAGCCACCAGTGATTACCAACGCCGGCGGCAGGCCGGACAGATCCGAAGCCCGCGCAGGTGCCGCATATGGGTTCTCCCGGTCCGCTTCGCTCGCCAGGTACTGTTTCCAATACCACGTCATCGTGTCCCGGGAGAGCCCGAATCCCGTGGCACACCGCTCGTAAGACTCGGTCGATAGGGTGCCGTCCGTCACCGGGTACACCAGCGTTTGCTGAACCAGCGCAGGGCCGCCTCGGTCGCGCGCCATCAGCGCCACCGCCGCCGCAAGATTGCCCCCGGCGCTCGCCCCCGCGATCGCCATACGAGACGCGTCGGCATTGAGCCGCGCGCCGTTGGTGGCGACCCACTGTGCCACCGCATAGCAATCCTCTGCCGGTCCGGGGAACTTCGTCTCCGGCGCCAGGCGGTACTCCACCGAGACCACCACGCACGGCGTGTCGTTGGCCATCGCACGGCACGTGGCGTCGGTGGAGTTCACGCTGCCAAGCACCCACCCACCGCCGTGCATCCACACCACTACCGGGAACGGCCCTGCGCCTTCGGGCGTATACGCGCGCACGCCGACGGCGACGTCGGGCGCCGGCACGTCCATGTCGACGACGCTAGCTACCTCGGGCCCGGGCAGCTTGGCCCGGTTCTCCTGGTTCGCGCGGGCCGTGGCCAACGGCAGTTCCCAAACGGGTCGTGCGCCAATGGCGGCGTCTTGTGCCAAGCGTTCCTGAGCCTGCGGGTCGAGTGTCATGGGTGTTCTCCAGGGGCGAGGTGGCCATGATTATCACCGAGAACAACGAACGCTGCCACCGCGCTCATTGGCAGCCAGGTGTCCCAAGCGTTCAGGTCCAAGTTGTGCAAGATTCGCCGCGTATCGGAAGGCATTCTAGTCAGATAGCACAGCTCAGCCCATGAGGGCCGTTGTCGAGCAAACCCATTTCCGTGCTCGGGTCCAGCGTCCTGATAGACTTCGGCGGCAGGAGGGGCAGGATGGATCGTTTCGAAGGCGTTGTGGTCGTTGGTGGGGGCGCCGTTGGCCTCACCACTGCGCTCGCACTCGCTCAGCGCGATGTGCCCGTGAAGGTGCTCGAGGCGGCTCCTGCGCTCGTGGAAGAGTACCGCGCCTCCACCTTCCATCCGCCTACCCTCGAGATGCTCGACGGCTTGGGGTTGGCCGCCGGCATGATTGACCATGGCCTGATCGCCGACAAGCTCCAATACCGCGACCGCAGGCTTGGAAAGGTCGCCGAGTTCGATTTCGGCCTGCTGCGCGACGACACACCGTACCCATTCCGCCTGCAGATCGAGCAATACGCGCTCGCCAAAGCCGCGTACGAGCGGCTCATCGCCTTACCGGGCGCCAGCGTTGAGTTCGAGTGTCCCGTGTCGGCCGTCGAGCAGGACACGGATGAAGCGATCCTCACCATCGGGACGGCGTCCGGCACTCGGCTGCTCTCCGCGCCCTATGTGATCGGCGCGGACGGCGGCACCTCGGCAATTCGCCATTCGCTGGACATCGCCTTCGAAGGCATGACTTACGAGGATCGCTATCTCGTGGTGTTCACCAAGTTTCCCTTCCACCAGCATCTCACCGACCTCGCCTACGTCAACTACGTGTCCGACCCGCGGGAATGGTTCGTGCTGCTCCGGTCGCCCGGTCTGTGGCGCGTGCTCTTCCCCGTGCAGGACGAGACGGCCGACGCCGAGCTCACGCTCGATGCGGCCGTGGAGGAGCGCTTGCAAGGGATCGTCGCCACTCCCACCCCGTACCCCGTCATTCACCGCACGCCGTACCGCGTGCACCAGCGCGTCGCCGCGACGTACCGGAAGGGCAGGGTGCTGCTGGCGGGGGACGCCGCCCACGTCAACAATCCGCTGGGGGGCATGGGCCTCAACGGTGGCATCCACGATGCGGTGCGGCTGTCGCAGGCGTTGTCGGGGGTCTGGCACCGCACGCTGCCTGACGGCGAGCTCGACACTTACTCGGATGAGCGCCGCGGCATCGCCCTTGCCCACGTCCAGGCACAGACAAAGCAGAACGCAGCCGCCATCTCGCAGGCCGACTCCGCCGCGCGTGAGCGTCAGCAAGCGGAGCTGCGCGAAACCGCCGCAGACCCCGTGCGGGCCCGCGAGTACCTGCTTCGCGTATCCATGATTGCCAGCCTGACCAAATAGACACTAGATAGAGGAGCCGCAGATGCCCGCATACCTGTTCGGAGAGATCACCATCACGGACCCGCAAGGCTATGAGGAGTACCGAGCCGGCGCACGCGCCGCAACCGAAATGTTCGGGGGGAAGATCATCGCCCGCACCAACGAGACAGAGATGGTCGAAGGGGAGGGGACCGGTGCTCACGCAGTGATCATCGAATTCCCCGATATGGACGCCATCCGCGCTTGGCACGCATCGGAGGAATACGCGAGTCCCAAGGCCATTCGCCTGCGCACCGCCACAACGCGGATGGTGGCGCTTCCTGGTGCGTAGTGTGTATTTTGCGTGCGTTTAGATCTGATACACCTCACCATGGCCTTGTCACCGCTGAGACGCCCAATCAGGTATCCTCAGGCTCCGTTCATGTTGCCGGTGGCAGGCGCGCCTGCCACGACCTGCTAAAAATGAGGTGAAACTATGGCCACTCAGATCATCGACCGCACATTCGTGAACTCCCTATTCGAAGATTTCGTTCACCCCGCCGCGGAAGCCCTGATGGCGAGCAGGTTCTTCACCGACCTGCGCGCCGGGACGCTGACGACCAAACGGCTCCAGGGTTTCTCGTTGGAGCACACCTGGTTCAATGAATGCCTTCAGAAGGGCGCTGCGCTGCGAGCGGTCAAGGCATCCGACGACCCCGCCGCCTTCATGGGCATCCTGCGCGGTATAGAAGCCGAGATCACGCATCCAGGGATGTGCAAGAAGTTTGGCCTGGCCATGGGGCTCACGGAAGCCGACTTCGAGAACCATCTGCCCTGCCTTGAAGTGATTAACTTCACCGCCAACATCGTCGCGGCGCCTCTGATTCACACCCATCGAGCTGCCAGCCGTGCAGGCGCCATGTGCGACGAAACCATCGTGCAGCGCTTCTGCACCGAGTTCGCGGAGCATCTTCGCAAGCCGCCCTACAGCGTCGATGAGGA
>CAZQVD010000103.1:0-7881 GCA_964596665.1 uncultured Dehalococcoidia bacterium | reverse complement strand
TTGGAGATCATGATGGCACCGGTCTCGGTCTGCCACCAGTTGTCGTGGATCGGCAGGCCAAACGCATCCACACCCCAAACGACGCCCTCCGGGTTGAGCGGCTCGCCCACCGACGCCACGAAGCGCAGCGTCGACAGGTCGAATTGCTTGGGCGCGTCCAGGCCCGCTTTCATGAGCATGCGTACAGCGGTGGGCGCCGTGTACCAAACGGTGACTTTGTGGGTCTGGATCAACTCGTACCACTTGCGCGCGCTGAAGCCGCCCTCGTAGATGAGCTGGGTCACGCCGTTTGTCCAGGGCGCAATCATGCCGTAGGAGGTGCCGGTGACCCATCCTGGGTCGGCGGTGCACCAGTAGATGTCGTCGGCATGCAGATCGAGACACCACTTGCCAGTGGCGTACTGCTGAATCACGGAGTTGTGCCGGTGCACCGCACCCTTGGGCTTGCCGGTGGTGCCGGAGGTGTAGTACATGATGGAATAGTCGTCCGGCGTGGTGGACAGCGGCGCTAGCTCGTCGGAGGCCGCTGCCATGAGCGCGGCGTAGTCCAGGTCACCGTCGGTAAGCGGCAGGGACGACCGGGTGTCCTTGTTCACGACGATGATGTGCTTGAGGGCGGGCAGCTGGGGCAGGATCTCGTCGATCTTGGCTCGCAGCTCTGGCTGGGTGACGAGCACGGAAGCGCCGCTATTCTCCAGGCGGTCCTTTACTGGGTCGGGACCGAAAGCCGAGAAAAGCGGGCCGATGATGCAGCCGGCCTTGAGCGTGCCGAAGACGGTGAAATAGATCTCGCGGCGCATGGCGTCGTAGGTGGAACTCTCCGACTCGCCGCTCTTGCCCTCCCAGATCATGGCGAGCTTGTCGGCGTTGCCGTGCAGGCAGTGGCGGTCGATCGCCTCGTGGGCCAGATTCAGGCCGCCGCCGGGGAGCCAATCCAGCTCCTTCTCGATCTCCGGCCACCCTGTGGACGAGCGCGCCGCCGCCCAGTCGCTCAAGTTGGGCGAAACGGGGAACGAGCTCGGCTTGGTGACGGCGTCGTGATGCAGAACCATAGGAGCCTCCTTCGAGAGAGCGGCCGAGAGCCAGTCGGGACGCGCACAAGCGCCAATGCCACGGCGCAGGCAGTGTAGGCGGGGGCCGAAACAGCGTCAATCGTGAGCGAAACCATGGGCGATGCGAGGAACGCTAGCTGTGCACAAGTTCGTCGTAGCAGATGTCGACCTCGGTCATCCCTGTCTGGAGCGACGCGAAGTTGCCGTCGGCGCCGTGCCAGGCGCACAGCCAGGCGCCGAGCAACGTGAACATGTCCAGCGATGTCCCGTCGCTGCTGGGCAGGATGATCGCCACGTTCCGGTCATCGCCGCCTTGGAACTGGACCACCTCGAACTCGGCGCGCAACCCGGAAATCGAACCGACGGTAGTGGGCACGCCGGCGACCTCGATGCTGAACAAGGTGGGTGTGGGCCGGTCTTCGGGTAGACCGGCCGATAGCTCCGCCGGCGTCCGGGTCGGCGGCACCGGTGTGGCCGTCGGGATAGGGTGATGGGCATGATGCCTGCTCTTATGCCGAAAGCGTCGGTTTCGACGATGTGCCGGGGAGCTAGATTCGGGCATGCCGGGTGTCAATCGCGTATCACCGCCTGCTAGAGTCTGGGTGCGCCGTGGCCACGAGCGGCTCTGGAGGTGATGCATGGAGCTGACGTTGTTGGGGACCGGCAGTCCGCAGCCGAGTCCCGTGCGTGCGGGACCCAGCCAACACTTGAGCATCGGCGGCGACTCCGTCCTCGTGGACGTGGGCAGCGGCACGGTGCGGCGCATGGTGGAGGTGAGTCTCGACGCGAAGGACGTAGATGTGATCTTCGTCACGCACATGCACTCGGATCACACCATCGACCTGGCCCACGCCCTTATCACCGGGTGGATCCGCTACCGCACGAAGCCGTACACCATCGTGGGCCCGCCGCAGACGAACGAGTTCGTCGCGCGGCTGCTGTACGCGTTTGAGTTCGACCTCAAGCTGCGCAAGCTTAACGAGCGCGTGGGCGCCGACGTGATGCGGGTGGAGGTTATCGAGGTCAACGATGGCGAGTCGTTCGAGCGCGACGGTTGGCGCGCCACGGCCGTCGCGGTCGACCATGGCTACGTGAAGCCGTCGCTGGGCTTCGTGTTCGAGGAGGACGATCGCAAGCTGGTGATCTCCGGCGACACGTCACCGTGTCAGGCGATTGTCGATGCGTCGCAGGGCGTGGACCTGCTGGTGCACGAGCTGATGCGCGCCACGCCCAAGGGCGATCCGCACGGCGCCGCCCTGGAGCAAGTGCCGCTGCTGCGTCGGCGCATCCTCGAATCGCACACCTGCCCCCACGACATGGGGACGATCGCCCGCGACGCCGGCGTGCCGAAGCTGGTGCTGACGCACCTGCCCGCCGACTCTGACGACGCATGGGTGCGCGAGACGGTGGCGAGCACCTACCACGGCGACGTGACCGTGGGCCGCGACCTGCTGCGCATGACGGTTTAGTTTGACGGTGCGCCTGCGCTTCGCTACGGCCCCGGATTAAAGCTCGTCCCTCTGTGGGAGGACTCCGGGTAGTTCTCCGTGCGGCTTGCGGGTGCAGGGCAGGCGCCTTGCCGAGGGAGTAAGAGGGGCGCCCCTCTCGTGCCCAAGCGTTCCGCGGGCGGGGCAGTGGGAATGGTGGGAATGATGTGCTTGTGTTGCTAAGCGGCAGCGAATGGGTGCATGGTCGGGCCCTGCCTGCTGAGTCGTTTGGCCGGCGGTGGTAGGCTAGCGGTAATCTGGGAGGAGGCGCGACATGCCGGACCTGACAATCAATGGCCACAAGCACCACTACGAGCAGGTGGGCACCGGCGCGCCGCTGGTGTTCCTCGCCAGCACGCGCTACGACAGCGCAGCGTCGTGGGTTGCCTACATGGAGAAGAACGCGAAGGGTTTCCGCGTCATCATGCCCGACCTGCGTGGCATGGCTGGGAGCGAGCACACGACCGACGTGACTGGGCCCGATTGGGTGAAGGACCTCGATGCCCTGTTGGGAGAGCTCGGCACGGGGCCGGTTCACATGGTCGGCGCGACGCTCGGCTCGCGCGTGGCCACGCGGTTCGCGGTCGAACACCCCGCCTCCGTGAAGACGCTGACGCTAGAGGGCGCGATCGCGTACAGCTATCCGGAGGGCGATGCGGAGCGTGCGAATCAGCCGCAGGCGCGCATCGACTCGATGGTGCAGTACCATGGCGACGGCGCCCCAGCGGTCAACGAGTGGTACCTGGACCTCCATGCGAAGCCCGAGTTCCACGATTACTACGACCTGCGCAAGATCGCCGCTCAGGTGCAGGCGCCGACGCTGATCCTGCGCGGCGACTTCGACGACGACCGCCACCCGATCGCGCATTCGACTGAGCTGCATACGCTAATCCCGAACTCGCGGCTGCAGATCTTCGCGAACACCGGTGGGTTCAACGGCATGACGAACCGGCCCGAGGCGGCCTGGGCGCTCATCCGGGAGCTTGCCGCTGAGAACGCGTAGGCAGGGTGCCCGGCACCCTGGCGTCGTCGCTCGGCAACAGCGCTGAGGCAAGCCAAACCGCCCCCGGCATCAGTCCGAAGCCATAGCAAAGCCTAGGCGCACGGTCAAATACCCGGAGCGGCAAAAGCCGCGACGCTTTAGTCCGGAGCCGTCAGGCGCATAGGCACACCCACGCGTTAATCCAACCCAAACGGCACACTGAAGCGCTCGCCGAGAACGCGTAGCTCTTCGTAGACCGTGTCGATGAGCGGGATGCCGTTGGCGATGCGTTCGCGCTTGGTCTCGAACTCTGGCTCGCCGCTGACGTACACGCGCTCCACGCCGTTGGCAGGTTTGGTGGCGCGGATCATGCCGATGAGCCGGTCGATGCGCGAGCCGAACTCGTCCGGCGGCATGAAGTGGGCTACGTCTATGGCGATGTAGCAACCTGATTGCATCAGCGGGTCTTGGCCGAAGTGCTTCAGCGCGGGCGAGTCGAGTCCGTACAGGCCGCCCGCCAGCACGCCGGTGAGCACCTCGATCATCGTGGCGAGGCCGAAACCCTTGTAGCCGCCCGCCCATTGCAGGTAGCCGTGCTGCAGCACCTCGGTGGGGTCGTCGGTCTGCTGGCCGTCTCGGTCTAGTCCCCAGGTCGTTGGTATCTTGCCGCCCTGCTTCTCGGCGAACCGCAGCTTGCCCGCCGCGACCATGGACGTGGCCATGTCGAGGACGATGGGCTCCTCGTCGCCCGCGGGGAACGCGACGCTTATGGGGTTGGTGGCGTACAGCGGCGTGACGCCGCCGAAGGGAGGGACAATGGTCGGGCCGTTGTTCATCGCGATGCCGATGAAGCCCTCTGCGGCGGCCATCATGGTGTAGTAGCCGACGAGGCCGGTGTGCGTCATGTTGCGGGAGACGGTCATGCCGATGCCGTGCTCGCGGGAGCGTTCCATGGACATGCGCATGCCCTGCCGCGCGACGAGCATGCCGAAGGCCAGGTCGCCGTCGAGCACGGCGCATGCGGCGGTCTCGGAGACGATCTTGATTGACGGCAGGGGGTTCGCGAGGCCGTTGGCGATCATCTCCACGTAGCCGGGCAGCCGGGTCGCGCCGTGGGAGTCGACACCGCGCAGATCGGCCTCAGTGAGGACGGTGGCGATGAAGGCTGCGTCGTCTGGCGGCGCCTCCATGGCCCGCAGCACCCCGGCGACGAACTCCCGGAGCTTGGGGGCAGCGACGGCGTGGGTGCGGAACTGCGTCACTGAGCCACCGCTTTCTGCTCCGGGGTGATGGTGGCGAACAGGAAGTAGACGATGGCGGGCACGACGGAGAGGCCGCTCACAAAGAAGATGGAGAGATTGGAGCCGGTGAGCGTCACGGCCCCTGCCATAATCATTGGTGCCAGCGCTCCGGAGGCGAAGGAGGAGGCGAACATTAAGCCGACCACGGTGCCCTCTGTACCGGGGGGTGCGGCGTCCATGGCGGCGGCATTGGTGACGTCCTGCACTGACCAGAGAAACATGCCGGTGAAGGCGAGCGCGATCGCCAGGGGGATGCCAGAGCCGACCACGCCCATCACGTTCATCCCGACCGCGATGACCACCAGCGCGGTAACGATGGGGATGCGGCGGCCGATGCGGTCGGAGATGTATCCGAATGCTGGGCCAACCGCCACGCCCGCGAACGTGAGCAACGCGATATGGAAGCCGACCCCTCTGCTGTCCATCTCCAGGTCATTCGCCAGGTACAGCGGCAGGAATGCCAGTAGGCCAAAGTGGGCGAACGAGCGCGTGAAGTTCATGTAGGCGAGGTTGCGCAGAGCCGGGTAGCGAAGCAGCTTGAAGATGTCGAGCAGCTTCGCGGCGGGGTGTCCTTCGGGCCGCTCTGCTGGTGGCGTGGCGGACAGGAACCAATAGAGGACGACAGCGAGGGCGACGGCGGGGATGAAGCTCCAAAGAACGTAGACCCGCCACTCGTCCGCCAAGAATACGGCTAGGATGAAGCCAACGCCGACAGGGCCGAGGGCCTCGCCTGCCCCTGATCCGGCTCCGTGGAAGGCGATGGCCATGCCCCGGCGCTCGGGGAAGCGCGTGCTGAGCATGGAGATGGCGGCGGGATGCCAGAACGACGCTGCGACGCCGGCGAAGGCGATGAGCAGCACGACCGGCCAATACCAATGCGTCAGACCGGCGAGCATGTAGCAGGCTGCGGTGACCACGAGCGAAATGGGCAGGAGCAGGTTCCAATGCCTGCGAAGCTGGTCGGTGACATAGCCGACGAAGAAGTTGGGCAGGCCGCCGCCCACCTGCCGGATCGTCACGAGCACGCCGACGCCGACGGCGGTGAGGCCATACTCACGCTCGATCAGCGGGAGGAAAACGGCGAAGGCGGCCACGTACCAGTGCTTGATGCCATGGCCGACGGCGATGGTTGCGATGTAGCTCGGGCCCTTCGCGCGGAAGGACATCCCGCCGAGCGCGGGGACGTCGGCTGCCATCGAACGTGGTGCTCCTCAGGATCCGGACGGGTTCTGGCGCTGGGCCAGCAGGCTGTCCAGATGGCCAATGATACGCCGCTTGGCTGGCTCCTCAAAGGGCCGTGCCGGCAGGGGCAAGTTAGCCTCTCGGACCATCTCGCTGTCGGTGACCTCGGCGATTCTGGCTAAGGCCATGCCTATGGCTTTCGCCGAGAAGGGAAGCGTGTCGGCGTACCACTCTTGGTGCGCGGCCTGCAGATGGGAGTCGTATCGTCTCAGCAGGTCAGGTAAGGCCTCCGCGATGCGGCCGCGCACCTCAGCCTTGGTGCGGTGATGCTCGTAGGCGAATCTCATGAAACATTCTCGATCTCAGCGATGGCCTGGGCGAGGTCCAAGGTGCCGCGGTAGATGGCGCTACCGACGATGGCTGCCTCAGCGCCCAGCGTCGCCAGCGTGCGGAGCTGCTCGATGTTGGCGATGCCTCCGGAGGCTACGATCCGCACCTCCTCACCAGAGGTGGTGGCCTCGGCGACGATGGCGGCGACCGCGTCGTAGTTGGGGGACGATAGCATGCCGTCGCGTGCGATGTCGGTGTAGACGAAGCGCCGGATGCCCGCTGCGGCCAGCCGACGCAGCAGCTCGGCGGCTTCCACGTCGGTCCCGGTGGTCCATCCGCTAACGGCGACCATTCCGTCCCGGGCGTCGAGCCCGACGGAGATGCAATCCGGGCCGTGCCGCGCCACCGCACTTGCCACCAGCCCTGGGTTCTCGACCGCCGCCGTGCCGAGGATCACTCGGTCCACCCCGGATGCGATGGCGGACGCGATTTGGTCCTCGTTACGTAGCCCGCCACCCACCTGCACGGGCACGGACACGGCACCGGCGATGGCTCGCCAGAGCGCCGCCTGGGCGGGCACGCCGTCGAGAGCGCCGTCCAGATCGACGATGTGGATGCGCGACGCACCTTGGGCGGCGAATCCGTGCGCGACCTCCAGGGGGTCTTCGGCGAAGACCGTCTCCTTGGCGTAGTCGCCCTGACTGAGTCGGACCACTTTGCCGTGGCGGAGGTCGATGGCCGGAATGATCTGCAAAGCGGGCGCTACACGCTCGCCTGGACCAGGTGCCTGACGAAATTGTCGTACAGCCGGAGGCCGATCTCGCCGCTCTTCTCGGGGTGGAATTGCGTGGCGACCATGTTGCCCCGCGCGATGACGCTGGCGAAGCGCACGCCGTAATCGGTGGTCCCCGCGACCCAGGAGGGGTCCGTGGGCGCGGCATAGTAGCTGTGTACGAAGTAGAAATAGCTGCCGGAGGGAATGCCGTCGAAGACCGGGTGGGCGGTGTCGAAGTCCACGGCATTCCAGCCCATGTGCGGAACCTTGAGGCCGGGTCCGAACCGCTTCACAGTGCCTGGCACGATGCCGAGGCCGGGCGTGTCGCCCTCCTCCGAGCGTTCGAGCATGAGCTGGAGACCGAGACAAACGCCGAAGAATGGCTTACCGCTGGCGACGGTGCGGCGCACGGCCTCGCTCATGCCGGTGCGCTCGAGTGCTGCCATGGCGGGCGGCGACGCGCCTTGGCCGGGGAACACGACGGCGGCGGCGTCTTTGAGCACGGCCGGGTCGTCGGTGAAGACAGCCTCGTGGCCGAGGTGCTCGAACGCCTTCTGCACGCTGCGCAGATTGCCCGCTCCGTAGTCGATGATGACGATGGGTTTCACCGGTTGATTCTAACTGTGCGCTTGCGCCTGCGACTACGGCTCCAGACTGAAGCGTCGTGGCTTCTCGCGGCTCCGGTGGGCTCAACTCTGCACCTGCGCTTCGATATGGCTCCGGGCTAAAGTCGCCGGGCGGCGGTTTGGCTTGCCTTGGCTGGGGCGACGCG
>CAZQVD010000102.1:0-7892 GCA_964596665.1 uncultured Dehalococcoidia bacterium | reverse complement strand
CGACCCCGAGGTGATCTACGGATCCAACGTGCACATCGGCGCGGTGCCACGCTACAACGTCACCGCGGTGCGGATCGGCGGCAGTAGCCGCCTCGCCGAGGGTGCGAAGGGCATGTTCGGCACGCTGGTGAACCCGGAGCGCAGCTGGGGGTTCATCTGCCTGATCAGCCTGGAAACGGGCGAGTTGCTCGCCATCTTCCAAGAGCTCGGCATCGCCGACATGCGCGTCGGCGCTACGTCGGCGATGGCAACCAGCTACCTCGGCCGCGAGGATGTGACGACCATGGGCCTGTTCGGCTCCGGCACGCATGCGGCCGCACACATCGAGGCGATGGCCGTCGTCCGGCCGCTGGAGCAGGTCAAGGTGTTCAGCCCGACCCGCGAGCATCGCGATCGCTTCGCCAAGGAATGGGCGGAGCGCCTCGGTATCGCCGTCGGTGCCGTCGAGGACCCTCGCGAGGCGGTCGCCGGCATGGACATTGTCTGCTGCGCGACCAACTCCGGCTACCTCTCGCCGGAACCTGTATTCGACGGCGGATGGCTAGAGCCGGGTCAGCTCGTGATATCGATCCAGAACAGTGACGTGAATTTCGCCAAGTCGGAGACGGACGAGGTGACGCTGGAGCGCAGCAGCTTCATCTGCATCAACGACCTGGAAAGCCTGCACTCCAACAAGCAGGTCGAGCTGCTGGACCCGATTGAGCGCGGTGTAGTCGGCTGGGACCGCGTGCACGAGCTCGGGCAGGTGGTGGCAGGCGGCGTACAGGTACCACGCACCCACGACGACATCATCTACTACAAGAACAACTCAGGCATGGGCGTGCAGATGGCAGCAGCGGGTGCCGTGGCCTACCGGCTGGCCAAAGAGCAGGGCCTCGGCCACGAGATACCCACCGAGTGGTTCGGGAGCCTGATTGGGTAAGGCGTTCGTGCTGCCGCATCCCTATCGCGGCGCGGCAGCACGAACGCCTTACCCGGCGTCGCGCCCGCCTCCGAGTGCCCTCTCCTCGATCAGCGTCGGTAGGCTGACGGCGACGAGCGCCGGTGTGCCGTTGCGCACGTGGTCCAGGCCGCGGCGCAACGCCGGGCCGACCTCGCCGGGGTCGATCACCGTCTCGCCAGAGCAATTGGCCGCCTCCGCAAGCTTGGCGAAGTCGGGCGCCGGGTCGAAGACACCGCCGGTGAAGTCGCCTGCACTCACCGCCGCGCCGTCCGGGTACTGACCGACCAGCGACGTGGTACCTGTGGTGAGCGATCGGTTCATGAAGATGACCGACAGGAACGGAGCCTCGTTGTGGCTCGCGGTCCAGAGCGCGGGAAGCGGACTGCCGAAGGTGAAGTAGCCATCGCCGGCCGCCAGGATAACGTCGCTGCCTGGCCTCGCGAGCTTCGCGCCGATGGCCGCCCCGACGCCCCAGCCTCCGGAGCTGCCTCCGCTCCTGAAGTAGGTCCCTGGTTGCGTGCGCCAGTGATTCGCCCTGATGTTGCCCGAATTGCTCACCGCGTCATCCAGCATGATGGCGTCGTCATCCATGATCTGACCGATCTGGTACGCCAGCCAGCGCGGGTGGATCTGCTCTCGTTTGGAAGCCTCTAAGGCAGCCTTCTTGTTGGCGGCCACCAACTGCTTCTTCCGCGTCTCGAGCCGCGCCCGACGATCCTCGATCCTGCCCATGTCCGCCTTGGTGAGCATGGCCATGGCCGCTTCGGAGATGGCATTGGCCGCGCCCGAAGTACTCACGGGAAGCCATAGGTCGGCGCCGAACTCCATGGTGAGGTACCGCGACTGGACCGGGTCCGGGTCGACCCACGCGATCTTGGCGTCGCGCCCCGGTCCGCGTGGCGGTATGAACGGCACCGGTGCCTCGAAGATGAGCAGCACGTCGGCATCACTCGGCGCGGGACCGGTCCCGCTCAACGGGTGCCTCGTTGGGAAGTTCAGATGGTCCCAGCGGCCCGTGTCCATCACTGGCACGGCGAGTAGCTGCGCCAGGCGCACCAAGTCCGCGACCGACTCCTGATGCCGCCCGGACTTGGCCGTAAGGATGCATGGGTTATCGGCTTTGATGAGCCATTCCGCTACCCGCTTGGCATCCGCCGGGTCCGGCCAGGCGGGGCGGGCGACGCCAAGCTGATCGCGGGTTGGGAAGCGCGTCGTGCCCGACATCTTGAGCTTGGCCGTCTCCGGCGGCAGTACCAGGTAGGCAGGCCCCTGCGGGTCGCTCATCATGATCTGGAGCAGGCGGCTGATCATGAATCCGGGATTGTCTTGATGCTCCAGGCGATGATCCATCTTCGTATAGTCGCGCAGGATGCCCGACTGGTCGCGTGCCTCCTGCACCCACACCTGCGCATCCGACCGGGCGCCGGGCATGCTGCCGGGGTAGGCGCGGGGCGGGCCGCCAGCCGTGATCAGCACAGGGAAGCCACCGCGCCACGCGGTGTGCAGCGCGCCACCGTAATTGAAAGTGCCGACGTCCACGTGGGCGGCAGTGGCGGTGGGTCGCTCGGAGACCATCGCTTCGCCGATCGCCGCGTTGAGCGCCACGCTCTCGTGCGTGACCATCACGATCTCAGGCGTGGGCCACCCGTACTTTCGGGCGCGCGCGATGCTCTCTTGGTAGAAGCCGATCTCCGAGCCTGAAACGAAGTACAGCCGCTCGACGCCGCCGAGGCGCATCGACTGCACGATGGCATCACTCCATTCGCCAGCGGGATACTCCCCCCAACGCGGGTCGACCGCGATATTCTGCCCCGTCATGAGCGTTCCTCCTCTCGCATGCTTCTCACTTGACGAGCGGTCCGATGCGCTCGGTCCAACGAGGCAGCACCTCCGGATTCACGTTGGTCACGGGCACCATGCCCCGAAGCGCCGTCACCATGCCCTCCACCGCCAGGCGCAGGTTGCCGGCGCGGCTGGCGTCTGACCCGGCCAAGTTGTGCGGCGTCAGCATGACCCGGTCAGGATCGAGGTCGCGCAACGAGCTGTCCTCGGGAAGGGGCTCCTCCGGGAACACGTCGAGCGCCGCGCCCTCGATCCAATTCTCGCTGATCGCCTTCACGACGGCCTTGGAGACGACAGCACCGCCACGGGACGTGTTGATGAGGTAGGCATTGGGCTTCATCTGTCGCAGCTCCGCCTCGTCGATCATCCCGGTCGTCTCCGGCGTGAGAACCACATGCAGCGTGACGAAGTCGGACTCGGCCAGCAGGGTCGGCAGATCCACCATGGTGACGTCCAAGCCCATGGCGGTGCCTGCGGGCACGTAGGGGTCGTAGGCCAGTAGGTTGACGTCCCATCCAGCGAGACGCTTGGCCAGATTCGACCCGACGCGCCCCAGCCCGATGATTCCGACGGTCTTGCCGGAAAGAAGGAACCCGCGATCGATACGCATCCCCCACTCACCCCCGCGCAACCGAGCCTCCTTGCGCTTGAACCGCTTTGAGAGCGAGATCATCACGCCGACCGTCGCCTCGGCCACGCCGATGAAGTTCTCAGGCGAAGGACTGTTGCACACGAGTATGTCACGGTCGGTGGCGGCGTCCTTGTCGATCCGCTCATGCCCGATGGCGGCCACTACGATGGTGTGCAGGTTGGGTGCTTCGTCCATCAGCCGCCCGTCCATGGCGGACAGGATCACGCCATCAGCATCGCGGATCAGCTCGATCAGCTCACCCTCCCCCACGGGCGACCGGTACAGCTCCTCCGGCGACGAGCGGCCGAGCACGACCTCGTGGCCTTCGTCGCGGAGCGCCTGGTATTCGTCGGGCATGCCCGTGGGCAATGGAACTACGACCTTCATGCTCGACCTCCCCGACCGCTTGGCAAGGACTAGGCGTCCGGCAGCAGCTTACTGACGCGCAATATCTGAAGCGGCTCGTCGCCTACGCTCTCGAACCAGTAGCGATTGCCGTGCGGCACGAACACGCCCTCGTGCACGCCGGCCTCGGCAAGTATCTCGTCGCCCAAGCCGTGGAAGCGCGCACGGCCGCCCAGGATGAACCAGTAGCCGTCCTGATCGCGGTGGGCATGTAATGCGTTACCGATCCCCTTCTCCATGACCTGGACCGTGCTGATGACGCTTTCGTTGTTCACCAGGTCGTAGGACTTACCGTTCGAGCGCTCTCTGGCTCCCGGACTGTCGGGGCCGCCGTACTTGAAGGTTTCCACTGGTTCTGGCATGCGCTTCTCCCTATCGGTGTCTCCGCTCCTGATGCCGCCCTAATCCGCTCGCGGCGCGGCAATGTTCAACTAACGCACCACGGTTTGGCAAACTAATCCGTAAGCGCCCACGTGCCTTCTGCGAACAGGTCCTCCGGCTCAAGTTTCTTGGCACTTAGTCCCTGCTCATGGCAGTAGCCGAGGAACTTGACCAGCGCGTGCCGATTGGCCTCGAGGCCATAGGCCCAGGGATTGTCTCCCAGTACCTCGCGCTCCTTGGCCAGGTAGTAGTCCTTCCATGCGAGGCTCACGCTGGCGTCGGCCTCCACACGCTGCTTGCTGATGCGCTTCGCCTCAGCAAACGCCTCGAATAGCGCCACGGGTAGGTCGGGCGCGGCGGCGACCGCACTTCTGCGGATCGCAAGCACATGCATGATGGGGAAGATGCGAGTCTGCTCGAAGTAGGCCGCCTCCGACTCGGGATACCGGTCGAAGACACGCACCACCCTGCCCGAGCCGTTGTCCGCATCCGCCGGCGCGCGGGTCGTGCACAGCACGTCCACCTCACCCTCCAACAGCGCGCGCTCCGCAATGGCCTGGGGGTTCGGCCCCGTTCCCGTCAGCAAGCGATAGGTCGACCCGTCGCGCGGCGTCACATCCTCGCTCTCCCCCTTGCCCTTCCAGTGGTGGATCGAGGCGTAGTGCCACGACGTGTCAGCCGCGGAGACGCCGTAGCGCTCTGTGAGCATGCCACGCATCCACACGCCGGCGGTCACCACTGCACGAGTCAGGGCTACGCGCTTGCCGCTGATGCCCTGCACAGAGTCAACGCCAGAACCGGGCGTCGCGAAGATGAACCCGTGGCGGAACATGCGATAGGGGAACACGGGGATTGCGATGAAGTCGTCAAGTCCGCGAGAGCGGGCATAGATCAACTCGGCCAACGACATCTCGGAGATGTCGTACTCGCCAGTGAACATGCCGCTGAACATGGCCGCTACGTCTGTGGTCTCGATGGTGCGAAGGTCGGCACCAGGAACGGTGACGTCTCCCCGCAGGATCGGGACGGTGCGATCGTAGTTGCGGACGGCCAGGGTCAGCTGCTCAGCCATGAGTCGCCTCCTCACGCGCTCGCGGCACGCTCGTGCATCGCGCATCGCGCGGGGCTACTTTACACGGCGGCTGGGGGCACCGGCCAACGCACCTTGTGCCGCACGACGCGCCGGCGTACATTCGCCCCGCCGAGGACCACGCGACAGAAGGAGCGGAACAGATGCGATTGACGGGACGCCGCGCCGTCGTAACCGGCGGGAGCCGTGGCATCGGTTACGAGATCTCCAAGATATTCCTGGAGGAGGGCGCGAGCGTGCTCGCTGTCTCGCGCGACGAAGCCAAGCTTGCCGGAGCCAAGGCGGCGCTGCCCCAGCTCGCAACGCTGGCGGCCGACGTGTCGGTGGCAGCCGCCGCGGACCGCATCGCGAGCTGGGTCCGCGGCGAGTGGGGCTCGCTCGACATCCTGGTGAACAACGCCGGCATCTGGTTCGGCGCTGAGCCCGATCTGACCACGGGGTCCGACGAGCAGTTCCTGGCCATGCTCACCGTGAACGTGGCCGGTGCGTATCTATGCACCAAGCGCCTGCTGCCATTGCTGCTCGCGGGCGACGACCCGCGCATCGTCAACGTGGGCTCGACGTCCGGGGTCCTATCGCCCAACACGCGCAGCGCCTACGGCGTCTCCAAGGCAGGGCTGCATGCGCTGACCATCGCAACGGCCAACGAGCTGCGCGGCCGCGTCGCGGTCAACGCGCTCTCCCCCGGCTGGGTCCGCACGGACATGGCGCCGGATGGGCCGGGCGACCCCCGTTGGTCCGCCGAGGGCGCACTCGCCATCGTCACGCGCCTATCGAGCGTCACCGGCAAGCTGTTCCACGGGAAGCGGCCGCGAGCGTGGGTGGGCCGCTTCCCGCGCTAGGACCGCCTAGCTACGGCGCGTCAGAGCGACCACGGGAATAACGCGGGTCGTCTTCTTCTCGTACTCCCCGAACTGCGGGTACTCAGCGGCCTGCTTGGCGTAGAGACGGTCGCGCTCCTCACCAGTGAGCGTGGTCGCGTCGGCCTCGAACGTGTCCGCGCCGACCTCGACCGTCACCACTGGGTTCGCAACGAGGTTGTGGTACCAATCGGGGCTGTAAGGCGCCCCGCCTCTGGTGGCGAACACCAGCCAGCGGTCGCCGTCCTTCATAAACATCACCGGATTGCTGTGCGGCTTCCCGCTCTTCGCGCCTTTGGTCGAGATCAGCAGCAGAGGTCGGCCCGCCCAGTTGTCACCCACGGCGCCGGCCTTGGCGCGGAACTCCTCCATGAGGCGGTCGTTGCGGGCGCGGCGCTCTTCACGTTCGTTATTGGTGGTGGTCATGAGGTCTCCTCGGGAGCTTGCGATGTGCCGATGGATAGGATGCGCTGGGCACCCGTCCGGTGGCAAGGCGCGCGGCTGCACTATAATCCGCCCGTCGTAGTCGAAACGCCAGGAGGCGCACCATGCAGCAGTCCGAACGCTACGCACCATTCAGCCTGACCCCTTACGAGAAGTGGGTGGTCGACGAGGGGCTCAAGGTCCATACGCAGCAGCTCGTGGCCAACATCCATACGGTCGAGACGGAGCCCTGGGAGCGGACCGGGACGAGCGCCGCACTGCTGGATCTGTCGGCCGATCCGCTGGATGGCGCTTTGATCAACAACCAAGGCACGATCCGATTCGTCTGCGACATCAAGCCCGGTGGGACGTTCAACATCGAGCGCCACATGTATGAGGAGATCTTCTACGTGGTGAAGGGCCGAGGCGCGACGTCGGTCTGGTATGAGGGATCGCCCAAGCACACCTTCGAGTGGCAGGAGGGCAGCGTCTTCTCGATCCCGCTCAACGCCTGGCATGAGATCTACAACGCCAGCGGCGAGGACTCCGTGCGGCTGTACGGCGCCACCAACGCGCCTACCGCATTCAACCTGTACGCCAGTCCCGAGTTCATCTTCGACAGTCCCCTTACCTTCCCCGACCGATTCGACCCGACGGACGAGCTGTATTTCAGCGGCAAGTCGACGAAGCTCGAGGACCGCTTCTCGGAGACGAACTTCATCCCGAACGTGCATAACGTTGCGCTGGACCGATGGACCGCGCGCGGCCCAGGCGAGAACATGATGATCAACATGGCTCACGGCCACTTCATCTGCCATCTGTCTGAGTTCCCCGCAGGCACCTACAAGAAGGCGCACTCGGGTGAGGCGAACCGCAAGCGTGTGGGCCTGGTCTCGGACGTCGCGTACCTTTTCCTCAGCGGAGAGGGGTACGACCTCCAGTGGCCGGAGGGCGTGCAGCCGACGCCGGAAGTGGAGTGGGAGAAGCTCGATTACACCGCCGGGACGCTCATGGCACCCGGCACCGGCTACCACCAGCACTTCAACTGCAGCGACGAGCCGATCCGCTATCTGGTGCTGCGCTACGGCAACCCGCGCTACGCGGGCTTCGTTGGCTCGCGGTACAAGGAGACGGGCGGCCCGCAGATCCAGTTCAAGAACGAGAACCCAGCGATCCGCGAGATGTTCGAGGGGGAGCTGGCCAAGCGGGGCTACCCGGTGCACATGGATTACATCGACTAAGGTGCTGCCGGCTGGCCGCCCAGCGGTCGCCGGGTCTCCGTGCCCAGGCCGTAGAAGCGAGCGGCATTGTCGATGA
>CAZQVD010000101.1:0-7909 GCA_964596665.1 uncultured Dehalococcoidia bacterium | reverse complement strand
ACTGGTAAGTTTTCGGCAGATAAGCACAGTAGGAATCGTGGACCGATCTAGCGGGAAATTCATTTGGAAATGGGGGCCAGGGTTCATCGCTCATCAACACCACCCCACCTACCTGGACAACGGCCACGTGCTGCTATTTGACAACGGATCACACCGAGGCGGGGCAACTTACTCACGCGTGTTGGAAGTAGACCCGGCAACTAGTGAGATCGTTTGGGAATACCACGGAGATCCCCATATATCCTTCTACAGCTTCCATATCAGCGGCGCCGAGCGATTACCCAACGGCAACACATTGATTTGCGAAGGTGCACCCGGTCGTCTTTTCGAAGTGACTCCCGATAAGGAGATTGTATGGGAGTACATCAACCCCTACGTTAGCCGTAGCGGTGTCAGCCTGGACCCCATGCGTGCACTTAATTCCGTGTTTCGTGCTCACCGCTATGGCCCGGATCACCCGGCATTACAAGGGAGGGATCTGGACCCGTCGCGCTACGCCAATCTGAACCGACTTTACGCCGGCCAATGAGAGACGGGTAAAAACCCTGATCCCCACCGGAGGTGGTGCAGGAGTCTTCTTGGCGACTGACGACGGCGGAAAGACGCTCGACCCTATCCCCGCGCGAGAAAACCGATGGGGTGCACTGGCATTCCGCGACTTTCAATTCTTTTGGGCGCATGGGCTCTTCCTGGGCGCCGCCCGCAACATGCGGGAGATGCTGACGTTCCTGTTGGTTTTTCAGTTATCAGACTCCGCCTTGCAGCTGGGTCTTACCGGCTTGTTTCAGGGTGGGCCCGCCATCGTGTTCGGTTTCATTGGCGGCGCGCTTGCGGATACCGTTAACCGCAAGAAGCTAATTGTGCTCACCCAAGTGGCGAACATCGCTTCAGGTGCGATACTCGTGGGCCTGATCTTCTCGGACCTGGTCCAGGTCTGGCACCTGTGGGGGTTAACGGCTTTCTGGTCTTCAGTTGCTGTCTTAGGCCGCCCCGCCCAACGGGCATACGTGCCTCGCCTCGTTCCCAAGGAACACCTCATGAACGCGGTCACCTGGTACGGCGCGCTCAGCCAGAGCACGCTGTTCATTGGCCCAATGATTGCCGGCTTCCTCGTTGCATTTGTCGGCATAGGGTGGGCCTACGTAGGGAACGTCGCGGTTTTGACCCTGACGCTACTGTCGGCAATGGCCATCCGCACGTCGGGTGCACCCGACGTGCCTGGAGCTAAACCCTCGGTACGAACAGTCTGGGAGGGTGTCCTGTTCGTGCGAAAGACTCCGATCCTGCTATCGGCCATGGTGATGGACACCGGGGTCATGTCCGTTGGTTTCGTCAGGCCGCTGCTCCCCATCCTCGCACTGGACGTTTATCACGCAGGTGAGGCAGGCCTCGGTGTGATGAATGCAGTCACTGCGGTTGGGGCCGCACTCGGGACGCTCGTGTTGCTCAAGGCGGGCGACGTGAAGCGGAAGGGCGCGCTTATCATCCTGGCCTATGGCACGTATGCCCTCGGCCTTGCGGTTTTGGGCCTCGCGCCCTGGTTCTGGCTCGCGCTATCCGCGCTGGCACTTCTCGGCTTCATGGATGTGGTTGCCTTCACGATAAAACAGGCACTAATCCAGATTATCGCGCCCGACAACTTCAGGGGCAGGGCGGCTAGTCTTTCGAGCATCCTGTCGAACACGGGCAACGCCGCCGGCGCGGTGGAGATGGGCTCGCTGGCTTCCGTTGCCGGTGCGCCCGGTGCGTTAATCATCAACAGCGGTATTGCAATGGGCATGGTCGTTGGCATCGGCCTGCGCTGGATAGGCCTGTGGCGGTACCACGATTAGTTCGCATTGGCCTAGCAGGGTGCATCGGGCTGCGGGAATCGATCGCTCGGAGATGCCGACTTCGTGAATAGAAGTGCCGTTTTGGCGTTCGTGCTTGCGGTGTGGGGCCTGCAGCTGTGGTGGTCCCAGGTGCGGTTGAGCCGCTTCTTGTTAGGGCCTGCTGAGTGGCTCTGGGGAGTCGCTACGTGTCGAAGCGGACTGCTGCTTCGTCGCCCCGGCGGTCGTGGCGCCCCCGCGTTTGACAGCACGCCTTGGCTTCGCTAGGTTTGCTTGCGCGTCCGCACCCCTGCTTTGGGTGACCCTGAGGGCCAAGGGAGATTCATATGGTTGACCAAGCTCACGTGTCAGACGTCCGTCTGTCCGCCGAGGACAATGAGACGATCACCCGGGTGGGTCCCGGCACACCCATGGGAGAGACCATGCGGCGGTACTGGCAGCCGGTGCTCCTGTCATGGGAGTTGCCAGAGCCGGACGGCGCCCCCCTTCGCGTTCGTATCCTCGGCGAAAACCTGGTCGCCTACCGCGACACCAGCGGGCGCATTGGGTTGTTGGCAGAGTGGTGCGCCCACCGGCGGGCCTCGCTGTGGCTCGGCCGCAACGAGGAGAACGGGCTGCGGTGCGTCTATCACGGCTGGAAGTACGACGTCACCGGCCAGTGTGTGGACATGCCCAACGTGCTGCCGGAGCACGACTTTAAGGAGCGCGTGCGCGTCAGGGCCTATCCTACGCATGAGGTCGGCGGCGTAATTTGGGCATACATGGGATGGGGGGAAGCGAAAGGGAAACAACCCCCTCCGCCGAACTTCGAGTGGACCCGTCAGCCGGAAACGCATCGCCACGTCTCCAAAGCCTTCCAGGAATGCAACTGGCTCCAGGCGTTGGAAGCCGGCATCGACTCCGTTCACACCTCCTTCCTCCACCGTCGCTTCGCCGGTGACCGGGCTGGACTTGGCGGACTTCGTGCCCAGGCCACCCGAGCCAACATCGAGGTACGCAAGGCCCCCTACGGCTATGCCTACGCCTCGACCCGGCCCTTGGGCGAAGGAGAGGGCAACTTCGTTAGGACTTACCACTACGTCATGCCCTTCCATCAAATCCGCGCCATCCAGGCCTACACCGAAGATTCCCCCGTGAAGAAATTCAAGATCGCCGGACACATGTGGGTGCCGGTGGACGACGAAAATTGCATGGTGTGGAACTGGTACTACAGCCTGGACCTCCCGCTGGACGACGGCGAGCGCGACGAGGCATTCTGGGGCAATGGGCCCCAATTCGTCGACTTCGACAACGGCTTTCGCAGCTACCTGAATAGAGAGAACAACTGGCGCATCGATCGCGAGGTCCAGAAGAACGAGACATTCAGCGGCATCGAGGGCGTTAACCAACAGGACCGCGCGGTCCAAGAGTCCATGGAACCCATCGTCGACCGCAGCCACGAGCACCTAAGCCATACCGACATGGCCGTGTACGCCGCTCGTCAACTCCTCCTGAACGCTGCCAAGACCGTGGCGGACGGAGGTACCCCTCCGGGCGCCGACGATTCCTACTACGATCTTCGTGCGATCGAGCGCGTGCTGCCGGAGGGCGCTTGGTGGGCGGATGCCCTCAGGGATGAGATGTACCCCTCTGGAGGCCCGGACATAGCAAACGCCCCGCAGCTGGGTTTATCGTGATCTCAATCCTGCGCGACTAGCGGCTCACCAAGTAGCCTAGCCCGAGTCAGCTGATCGCGGGTCTGGCGTCGCGCCAGGGCTTGGCCTCTTCGAAGGCGGCCGAAGCTAGGATGACCGCCGTCTCCTCTCGGTGGCGCCCAACGATGTGCAGGCCCACCGGCAAGCCGCTGACGGTGAAACCGCAAGGTATGCTCGCCGCGGGATTGCCCGTCATGTTGAACGGATACGTGAATGGTGTGTACCCCCACAGCGGGGACACGCCACGACCGCCGATGGCTTCAGGACCGCTCCCGACGGGGAATGCGGGGACCGCGAGTGTCGGCGTCAGCAGGAGATCGTACCCCCGCATCGCCTCCACCATCCGCGATCGGTGCAACTCGAGCTCGCGCAGCGCGAGCGACAGCTTACTCGCGGGCCAAGCCGCAGCCTCCTCGAGCTGAGCGAGGAATACGGGGTCCAGCTCATCTCGGCGGTCGGGGAGTAGGGCGCCGTAGTTTGCTACGTGGTCCGACTGCCAGACCGTCTGGAACGTGTCGAGAACCGAGTCGCCATCGAAGCGCATCTCGACCGCCTCTACGTTTGCTCCTAGCGCCTCAAAGGCGTGGGCGGCCTCCTCGGCGATGCGCCGGACCTCACCGTCGACCGCCGCGTAGCCGAGGTCCGGGCTCCAAGCGATCCGCAGCCCACTGGCATCTGGCCGGCACGATGCGACAAAATCAGGGGGTGCTTCGGATAGCGCCACCGGGTCGCGAGGATCGGCACCCGCGAGCACCTGGAACAGCGTGCACGCATCCCTGACCGTCCGTGCCATGGGGCCTCCTTGTGAGAACGGACGCCACCCGCCAGAGCCAGTGTAGGGGGCCGGCACGCGGCCTTGGGTCGGCTTGATGCCGTAGACCCCGCAGAACGAGGCCGGGATGCGGATTGAGCCTCCGCCATCGCTGCCGGTGGCGACCGCGCACAACCCCGCCACCAGTGCGGCGGCGGCGCCGCCGCTCGAGCCCCCCGTCGTGCGCGAGAGATCCCAGGGGTTGCGGCAGGGTTCGCTTAACCTGTTTTCGGTGGTCCCGCGATGGCCGAACTCGGGGGTGTTCGTCTTGCCCAGGAACACCGCCCCGGCCGCCCGCAACCGCTCGGTCACGATGTCGTCCTCGTCCGGCACCCAGTCTTTGTAGACCAGCGATCCACGGGTGGTCCTGATCCCTCTGGTGACGTTGAGATCCTTCAGGGAAATCGGCACTCCGTGCAGCGGACCACGTCGATCCCCGCGAGCAATCGATGAGTCCGCTTCCTTCGCCTGCGCGACGGCGACGTCCGCGCTAACGGTCAGGTACGCATTGATTTGCGGATTAATCCGCCCGATGCGATCCAGGAAAAGCTCCGTCAGCTCGAGCGACGATACCTCGTGCGCCTCAAGCATGGCGCTGAGCCGTGAAGCGGAAGCGAAAGCAACTTCGTTGTCAGTCATGCCACCCTCAGTTTTGCGCTACCACCAGTTCACCGTCGACCGCATCGACCTGGTAGCCGCTTAATGCCATCGGGGCCTCCGCCGCGAGCAGGTAGCGGTCCCCGACCACCTCCGGCACGCTCATCATGCGGGCGCGCGCTTCGGCGGGCGCCTCCTCCGTGGCGATGCCGCGGCGGCCCTCGGCACGCGATCCGGGAGGGACGTAGCCGCCTGGGCCCATGCTGATCACGCAGACGTTGTGCTCGCGCTCTTCGATGGCCATGCTTGCCGTGAATGCGCGGATGGCGAGCTTCGACGTGCTGTAGACGGCCGACCCGATGCCATCCTCCCGCGTGTCGGGGCTTAGGTTGCCCTGGCCGAGGTTGATGATGACACCGGAGCGCTGAATCTCCATGTAGGGCAGCACATGCTTGACGCACAGGAAGGTCCCGTTGAGGTTCGTGCGCATCACGTTGTCGAAAAACGCTAGGTCCATGTCGCGGATGCGGTCCCAGTGCGGCAGTCCCCACTGGAAGTGCGGCACCACGCCTGCGTTGTTGATGAGCACGTCGATCCGCCCGAATCGCTCGTGGACCGCCGCCATGAGCGAGCGAACCTCATCCTCGACGCGTAGGTCGGTGGGTACCGCCAGTACCTCGCCATCGCGCTGCTCCACCTCCGCCGTCACCGTGCCCATGGGCTCGATATCAGCGATGGCGACGCGCGCGCCGGCCTCGGCGAACAGGCGCGCGTTGTAGCGCCCGATCCCCTTTGCACCGCCCGTGATGATGACCACCTTGCCTACCAGCGACATAGCTCCGCCTCCTCGCGAGTCGACTCACGCAGCGGCCGCTCGCGCGCCAGCCCCTCGTGTCCCAGATTGTAGAATGCCGCCGCAGTACGCGTCACCCGAGCAGTCCTGTTGAGGAGCTGGATATGTCCGAAGGGAAGCTGGCGGGCAGGGTCGCAATCGTCACTGGCAGCAGCCGGGGCATCGGCAAGGCGGTCGCGCTCGGGTTCGCTTGGGAAGGTGCGCGGCTCGTTGTGTGCAGCAGGACAGCGGGCGGTGGCGAGTTCACCGTCGAGGCCACCGTGCGGGCCATCGAGGAGATCGGCGCCGAGGCGCTCGGTGTCGCCTGTGACGTGACCCAGGAAGATCAGGTCAACGAGATGGTGCGCCAGACCATCGAGCGTTGGGGGCGCGTCGACGTCCTCATCAACAACGCAGGATCGAAGTTCGGTGGCCCGTTCAGCGAGACATCGTTCGCCCAGTGGAACGAGCTGATGCGCACCAACGTGGACGGTGTGTTCCTATGCACCAAGGCCGTGCTGCCCCATATGCTCGAGCGCCACGCCGGGAGCATCGTTACCGTGTCCACCGGCCGTGCTCGCACTGACGATGCGGCGGCACCGGCGTATGCGGCCAGCAAGGCGGCCGCCGAGCGCTTGATGATCAAGTTGGCGGCAGAGGTGAGGGGCAAGGGTGTCGCCCTGAACATCCTGTATCCCGGCACGACACTGACCGAGACGGCGACGAACCGGGGCACTCCCGAGAACCCAAGGCTGAGCACCGAGCAGAAGAAGATAATCCCCGCCTGCGTGTGCCTGGCTACCCAGACCGATGAGGGCATCAGCGGCCAGGCACTCGACGAGGCGGACTTCGGCCTAACGTGGCCTTAGGACTCGTGTAGCACCAACATTTCGTGGAGGAAACAGATGGCGATCTACCGGCTGTTCTCGGGCGACGACGGCGAGTCGCACTTCGAAGAGATGGATATCACCGCGCACCCGGCGCTGGAGAACATCGAAGCACTGAAAGGCATCTTCCTGCGCAAACACGTCTCCGACTTCCAGGACTTCCACCCGGCGCCGGACAAGCGTTGGCTCGCCGTAATCTCGGGCGCGATTCGCATGGAGAGGGCGACGGCACCTCCGGCCGCTTCGGACCGGGCGATATCCTGCGCATCACCGACATCACCGGCAGGGGCCACAAGAGCTGGTGGGAGGACGACCCGGTCTACGCCGTCATGCCGCTTCCGGACGACGCCTAAGTCCTACAGTCGCCGGATGCGCGGCTCGAAGGCGTGCACCCTCGCCTGGACCAAGAGCGCCAGCAAACCCAACGTCACTAGTGCGACGGTGACGCTGGTGAGATCGGCCAGGGCACCCCACACGACCATCAACATCGGCGCGATGCCCTGGTTCAGTCCGTTGAAGCTCATCACACGCCCGCGCAGCTCCACCGGCGTCTCCCCGAGCAGGAGACTGTTGTTCGACGATCTGAAGGCCGTGGACGATCCGCCCGAAACCATGACGACGAGCATGGCCAGCGGCAGCCAAGCCGCGAATCCCAGAACGAGGATCGCGACTGCGTTGGCGGCGGACACGGCGATCATGTACAGGCCACGGCGCCGCGGTATGCCGAACGACGCCATGCCAAGACCGAACAGCACGGCCCCTAGGCCGTCGGCCGACAGCAGAAGGCCATAGGCTCCAGAGCCCATGCCGAGGGTCGCCCCCACGAAAACGGGGACCAGCGCCCGATGACTGAAGCCGATTCCCTGCACCCCCACCGCAGCCATGAGCAATGCCCTGATCGTTCGGTCCTTGCGCACGAACGCGAAGCCCTCCCGCATATCGCCGAGCATGGAAAACGACCGCTCCGCCGGTCGCGTGTCTGGCAGGTGTAGCTGGAGCGTGAACACCTGGATCAGCAAGTAGACGCCCGCCAGGCCCAGGTACGCCCACCCCGGATTGGCGATGCCCAGCATCACGCCCACCCCGGCAGGGAGGAACAGCCTCGTGCCGTTGATCGCGAGGCCGTTCAGCGACAGCGCGTTGATCAGCCTCTCGAGAGCCACGATGCTGGGGATCGTGGCGGTGCGCAAGGGGCCGTCCATGGCCATGCCGAGCGAGAGTGCGAATGAGCTTGCGTACAGATGCCAGAGGGCCAGGTT
>CAZQVD010000100.1:0-7998 GCA_964596665.1 uncultured Dehalococcoidia bacterium | reverse complement strand
CGGTCGCTTTCAAGGCGGTTGAGGGCAAAGTCGACCAAGGCGGCGGGCTGGTGTACCGCCAAGTGCCGCATCAGGTGGACACGATCCGGCTGATTGGCGGCGGCAAGATTCGCTCGGTGCATGGCGTGTACGGCCAATGGATGAAGGAGCGGTCGATCCCCGGCTACTACGCCGCGTTCATGGAGTTCGAGAACGGCGTGCCGGCGATCGCGATCCACAACGGTTACGGCTACCTGATGATCTCGGAATTCGCCCACTGGAACAACAGGGATGGGCCGCAGTTCAACGCGGAGCAGCGGCAGGACATACGGCGCCGCATGCGAGACGGCACGCGAGAAGAGGATGCAGAGAAGTTGTCGCTGCGCATCGGCGGCGAGCGCGAGCGGCAGCTCTTCCGCCGCCCCGGTGGGGTTGCCGGCACCGGCGTGATTGGACCCTACGATGCAGGCATCGTTGTGGTCTCGTGCGAGCATGGCGACATCCGCCAGGCGCCCCATGGGTTGTACGTGTACGGCAACGACGGCATGCGCGAGATCACGCTGCCGCAGGCCACCGCGTCGCGCGGCCAGGAACTGGTGGAGCTGTACAACTCCACCGTGCTCGGCAAGCCGGTCTTCCACAGCGGCGCGTGGGGCATGGCGACGCTGGAGGTGGTGATCGCCATCAACGAGTCGACCAAGACGCACAGGTCGATTGAGCTGACGCATCAGGTGGAGATGCCCGACGAGTACGACGTCGAATACAAGGTGACCCCAGAGAAGGAAGAGCTGCGCACGAGCTACTAGGCGCAGGGAAGGAGCACCACATGGCTATCGCACTTTCACACGGCGGCGGAGACACGATCTACGTGAGTGAGGCCCTGAGCGATCGGGCGTTGGTCGGCACGCTCGACGGCGTCGTTACGATTGAGCGCACCGGCGACGACTGGGCAGTGACGGGACGGGCGCTCGAGGGAAAGCACGTTCACGCGATCATCTTCGAGCCGGGCAGCGGCATCTGGTTTGCGGGCATCCGCAAGAGCGGCATCTATGCGAGCACCGACGACGGCAAGACGTGGGAGCAGCGGGACGCGGGCCTGACAATCACGAATGTGTACAGCCTCTCACACGCGGTGGTCGACGGGCACGTTAGGCTGTTCTGCGGGACAGAGCCCTCGGCGCTGTTTATATCGGACGACCTGGGTCTGACGTGGTCGGAAATACTCTCGTTCAAGGACGTCCCAAGCCACGAGACGTGGACGTTCCCGGGTCCGCCGCACGAGTCGCACCTGAAGCACATCACGTTCGCGACCGGCGACACGAACAGGATCTACGGGAGCGTGGAGCAGGGCGCGCTGGTCAAGAGCGCCGACGGCGGCAAGACGTGGAAGGACTATACGAACCTGTACGTAGACTGCCATCGGTGCATCGTCGACCCCCGCGACCCCGAGCACATCTACGTGACGGGCGGCAGGGGCATCTGGATCTCGAAGGACGGCGGGGAGAACTGGGATAATCCGTTCGCCCGGGGCAGCGAGGAGGGCGGCTACCCGGATCAGCTGGTGTACCGTCCGACCGATCCCGACTACATGATCGTCTCGGCGGGCCGCAAGAGCCCACCGGCGTGGAAGGAAGAGACGGCGCAGACGCGCATCTCGCGCACGCTGGACGGTGGGAAAACGTGGGAGATTATGAGGGGTGGATTGCAGGACCGCTTCCCGCACAGCATCGAGGCGATGAGCCTCGAGGAGGCCGGCGCAGACTGCCACATCATCGCGGCGACCACCGGGGGCGACGTGTTGTACTCGACGGACGCTGGTGAGAGTTGGCGCACTGTGGTCAGCGGGCTTGCGCCCATCTCCAAGGGCGGCCATTTCGAGAACATGGTGGGCCTGCTGGGTTAACCGCATTGTTTGCAACTGGACGTATAATCGCGAGCGAAACGCATCGGGCAGGCATCTCTAGGAGGCGAACGCTATGACACTCGCACTTTCACACGGTGGCAACACCGTTTTCGCATCGGAGACCCCATCGACCAGCGTGCTCGTTGGTACGCTCGACGGAGTCGCGCGCATCGAGCGGGATGGCGACGGCTGGCGGATCGCGGCGCGCACGCTTAGCGGCGCCCACATCCACGCGTTGCACCTCGAGGAGGAGAGCGGCATGTGGTTCGCCGGGGTTTCGGGAGACGGGATTCACGCGAGCACCGATGACGGACGCACATGGGAGCGGCGCGACAGCGGCATCACAGAGCCCAACATCTACTCGCTGGCGTCAGTACGCGTGGACGGCCATGTGCGGCTGTTCGCGGGCACTGAGCCCGCCCGCCTGTTCGCGAGCGACGACCTCGGTGCGACGTGGACCGAACGCCCAGGCCTTCGAGACGTCGGATCGGTAGATTCGTGGACGTTCCCGGGGGAGCCGCACATCGGACACCTGAAGCACATCAACTTCTTGCCTGGAGACCCGAAGACGATGTTCGCGAGCATCGAGGTCGGCGCGCTGCTCAAGAGCACCGACGGCGGCGAGACATGGGAGGACATCACCGGCATGCACGTGGACGTGCACCGCTGCGTGATCGACCCGCGTGACACGAACAAGCTCTACGTCACCGGCGGCGCCGGGCTCTGGCGATCCGCGGACGGCGGTGGCTCTTGGGAGAACACGTTCTCCAGCGGGAGCGAATACGGCGGCTATCCGGACCAGCTGGTGTTCAAGCCGAGCAACCCCTCCGAGATGGTGGTCACCGCGGGTGCGAAGGGCCCCGGGAAGTGGCGGGAGGAAGGTATTGCCAACTTCCGCATCTCGCGAAGCGTCGACGGCGGTGCGACGTGGGAGGTTGCGACGGGCGGGCTGCCCGATTACCTGCCACATGCGATCGAGGCGATGAGCCTCGAAGAGGCCGGAGGCGTGGTGCAAATCTTCGTAGCGACGACCAGCGGCGAGGTACTGTGGAGCGACGACGCCGGAGCGTCGTGGTCAACCGCAGTCGATGGCCTTGCGCCAATCACGAAGGGTGGCCACTACCGCGGGCTTGTTGAGGCCGCGGCGCGGTAGAGCTAAGCTGAGCTAGTAGAAAAGAGCCCCAGTCGTCGGCGGGGCTCTTTTCTTTGCTTTCGTGTCGGTTTGCGACCCGCACGCTGGTGTCCCACCCAACTGCCAATGAGCGCTTTGGCAGGGGGACACCCTCGTAACTTGGCCGAATCTGCACCATGCACCAGCGCGCAGCCGATTCGTGATGGCTGCGCCGGAGTCCCGACGTGTCGGGACCAACCCTTAGCCCAGGAGTCCTTCTTGGGAAGGACTACTCGTCGAATCCCTCAGGCGAGAGGCATGAGCGGTTCGATCTTACCGTCGGTGATCTCTTGGATGCGCTCTTCCGAGATGACGCTGCCGTGCATCTCCGCGCGCATGCGAAGCCTCTCCTGGCAAATCTCAATCAGCATCGCCTTGAGCTGCGCGTACTCCTCGTCGGAGAGGTCCGCGACCTCGACGCTGGTGGCATTATGCTCGCCGTGGCCGACCTCGTCGTCGTAGATGAGGCGCCCCGCGTCCCTGATGCGGCGTAAGAGGGGATCGGCGGTCTCCAAAGCGGCCGCGGCGTAGAAGATGCCGGCGCCGCCACCTTCGGCGAATCCATAGGCGAGCTGCGCGAGGCGCTCGTCCTCATCGAACAGTCTGGTGCGCATCTCCTCGATACGCTTGTCGCTGGGCAGCTCCAGGTCCGTGAGCTCCTGCATGCGCACCGGCTCGCCGCTGATGTCTTCGAGTATGTCGGCGTAGAGGCGGAAGTGGGTGAACTCTTCGTGGATCTGCCTGATCTGCTGATCGAGCTCCGCCCTGCCCTCCCGCGTCTCGGCGAAGGGCAAGCCCTTGGCGACGTTGTCGATGAACCAGGCGGTGCGGCTGCGGGGTCTTGCCAGCAGGCCGGGGCCGCGCAGCTCGCGGTAGCACTGGTGCTTGAGCCAGAGGATGTGATCCTCGGGCTTGGTGGCACCGGTGAGGAAGTTACGGGCGATCTCGGCCTCACCGGACCAGAAACGCTCCCCGAGCTCGGTGAGTTCAGCCATCTTGTCGGCTGCGGTGACCTGTGCCATGTGTGTACCCCTCGCTTGCGAGGCCGCTAGGCCTGTATGTTGAGTATCTCGATCTTGCCATCTGTGACCTGCTGGATGCGGTCCTCCGGGATCGGCAGGCCAAACATCTCGTAGCGCATGCGGATGCGCTGCTGGCAGATGGCGGTGACGATCTTGCGGACCGTGGCCCACTCGTCCTCGGTCTCGAGCTCCTGCTGGAGCATGTGGGCGCCGTGGCCGCTGTGCTCGACCTCGTCTTCGAATACTACGTCGCAGGCAGCCGCGATCTCGTCCTCGATGGGCGTCCCCCCAATCTTGCGGCCCTCGTAGAACAGCGACGATCCTCCACCCTCGGTGAAGCTGATGGCGAGCTCGCCGAGTCGGCCTTCGTTCGCGCGGGTGTGCTGGCGCACCTCTTGCAGGCGGTGGTCCTGGGGGAGTTGCCAGTCTTTGACCGCTTCGAGCGTGACCGGCTCGCCGATGATCGACTCGAGGGCGTCGGCGAAGACGCGGTAGTGTGTGAACTCCTCGCGAAGGAAGCCGAGGTTGCGCTCGTACTCCTGGCGGTCCTCCCGCGTGGCCACGCCTTCCAGGTCGCTCTGCAGTTGGTCGAGGATGCCGCGGATGATGCCCTTGGCGCTGCCGGACAACCCAGACCCGTACAGCTCTTTGTAGGTCTGCATGCGCAGCCATCTTGCGTGCTCTTCGGGGGTGCGCCGCACGGAGAAGAAAGCACGGCAGGCCTCAGCCTCGCCGGACCAGAAGGCGCGTCCGAGGTCCTTCATCTCTTCGCCAAGCTGTGCTCTGCGTGCCGCGTCCATGGGTGTCTCCGTGGCCTGTAGCCGTGCCCACAACGCTATATCGGGGCGCGTTTGTTTACAAGGCGAACGCTACGCGCGAAGGAGCGCGAGCACCGGGTCATGGAGGAGGCCGTTGGTCGAGATGGCAGCACCTCCGTGGATGGTCGCCGCGCCGTTGAGGTCGGTGAAGCGGCCGCCCGCCTCTTCAATGATGGGCTGTAGCGGCGCGTTGTCCCAGACGCTCATAACGGGGTCGATCATGGCGTCGACGCGCCCCGTGGCCACGAGCAGATGGCCATAGCAATCGGACCACGCGCGAGTGGTGCCGGTGCGTCCAGCGAGGCGCGCGAAGGCGCCGGTGATGCCCGCCTCGCCAAACTCGTTGAAGCTGGTGATGCTGATCGTAGCGAGATCGAGGTCGGCGACGGAGGAAACATGCGCCGGGCGTGCATCAAGCGGGGTGCCCGGGTCGCCGACGCCGGTTGCCCAAGACGTGCCAAGGCCGGTCGCGGCGGAGACGATCTCACGCAGTGCAGGGAAGACGATGACGCCAGCAACGGCGCGGCCCTCGTGCTCGAGGCCCATCATGGTGCCGAAGAGCGGTACGCCGCGCACGAAGGCTTGGGTGCCGTCGATGGGGTCGAGATACCAGGTGTAGCCGGACGAGCCGCCCTTGGAGCCGAGCTCCTCGCCCACGATTGCGTCGGCGGGGACTTCCGCATCGAGCCGGCGCCGCATCAGCTCCTCGGCTTCACGGTCGGCGCGCGTCACGGGGCTGTCGTCGGCCTTGCGCTCGACCACGAGGCCCGCAGCCTGGTAATAGCGCATCGTCGAGCCGGCGGCCTGGCGCGCAATCGCGACGGCGAGCTCGAGGCGGTCTTGTAGCTCGTTGGGCATGTTTGACTGTGCGCCTTACAGCTCTGGGACTAGAGGTCGCGGCTTGTGCCGCTCCGGGCGGATTACCCCGGTTCGACAGCAGGCGGGTACAGGACAACGCCCTGCTGAGAGAACAAAGGGGGGCAACCTTAGCATTCAAACGTATCGCTGGTGGGAGGGTGGGACCGCAGCGCCTCTGTTGCAGCGCAGTAGCAGGGCCTAGCCCCTCAGCCTCGGTATGAACTCGGCCATCTGCGACTCGGCACCTGCCTTGGTGATGGTCTCGAGGAATATGTCGTGGATCACGGGATCTTCGTCCTCGTACTCGATCTGGCCGCCGCCCAGCTTGACGCTCACGTCGGTCTCGCCCTCCATGGCCACGCCGAGGGAGAAGCCGTAGCGCTGGCTGCCCCAGCGGAATGCCAGGTAGCGGGCGGGTGTGCCGCCGCCGTTGAAGTGCTGGTGGAACCAGCCGTTGGGCGGCACGACCATGGAGCCGGGGTGCCAGTCGACGCGCTCCATGCCGTCGTGGGGGCTGCCGTGCGACGGCCAGAGCAGCGAGTAGCCCTCGCCCTTGATGATGATCACGTGGGCACCCGGGCCATGCTGGTGGGCTTTCTTGTAGGTGCCCACGGGGAACTCTGAGATGTGGGCTGCTTGGGTCTGCTCGGCGAGCTCGAACTTGATGTGCGCGCCGCCCGCCCCCCGTTCCTTCCAGGTGAAAGTGGCGAAAGTGGCGATGTCTGGCACGAAGTTGGTTTCCCAGGCGTTCGTGCGCCCGGTGGTGGCGGTCCACATGGTGCCCTCGCCCTGGAAGTGTTTCGAGGTACTGATGCGGTCTTCGAACACGTAGCTGTTATTGAAGATGAAGCCCTCGTTGTGGAACAGGTTCATCGTCAGCGGAGCGGTGGTGACGGCGACGAAGCGCGCGGGCTCCGTACCGCTGCCGTTCATGTGCTGGTGCCAGACGTTGATGGGGATGGAGAAGACACTGCCGGCCTTCCATTCGAAACTGATTCGGCTGTTGGGGTCGTCACCAACCAGCGTGGCACCCCGGCCCGCCAGGACGAAAATGTTTTTCTCGAAGATATGGCGCTCGGGCGCCATCGATGTGCCCGGCTGCATCTCGGCGACGTAGGCGTCGTTGGTCTTACCGGCGCCATCGAGGTTGATGTAGGTGCCCAAGCACTCGAGGCGCGCCCAGGGCTTGACCTCGACCGTCCGTAGGTCGTCTACTGCGAAGCCCGTGATGTTAGGGATGCCTTCCTTCTCGATGAATGCGTCGTAGGCGTTGACCTTGACGATGCGCTCTTGGTCGGGCCGGATCTCGGGCTTAGACGTGGTCATGGTTTTCTCCTACTGATAAGCGCGTGACCTATTTCGCCAGACGTGGGAGGAACTCGGCCATCTTGGATTCGCCGCCGACCTTGGCAAGCGTCTCGGCGAACATGTCGTGGACGATGTGCTCCTCGTCCTCATACTCGATCTGGGCGCCGCCGAGCTTGACGCTCACGTCGGCCTCACCCTCGGACGCGGACCCGAGGCTGAAGCCGTATTTCTGACTGCCCCATCGCAGCGCCAGATAGCGCGCGGGCTCGGTGCCGCCGTTAAAGTGCTGGTGGAACCAGTTGGTGGGAGGAACGACCATGGAGCCCACATGCCAGTCGACGCGCTCCATGCGGTCATTGGGGCCGCCGTCCATGGGCCACAGCAGGCTGTAGCCATCGCCGCTGATGATGATGACGTGGGCGCCGGGACCGTGCCGGTGCGCCTTCTTGTATGTCCCTACCGGGAACTGCGAGACGTGGGCCGCCTGGGTGTTGTCGGCCATCTCGAACATGACGCTGGCACCGCCTGCGCCGCGCTCTTTCCACGTGAACGTGGTGAACGTCTCGATATCGGGGATGAAGTTGGTCTCCCATACATTGATGCGGCCCGTGTTGCCCGTGAACATGGTGCCCTCGCCCTGATAGACGTTGGCGGTGCCCATGCGGTCTTCGAAGATGAAGGAGTTGTTGAAGATGAAATCTTCATTGTGGAAGTAGTTCATCACGATGGGTGCCGTGGTGACGGCAAGGAATCGCGCGGGCTCAGTGCCGCTGCCGTTCATGTGACGATGCCAGGTGTTGATGGGGACGGAGAAGACGCTGCCGCGCTTCCACTCGAAGCTGGTGCGGCTGTTGGGGTCGTCGCCAACCTGCGTAGCGCCGCGGCCCTCGAGCACGTAGATGTGCTTCTCGAAGAGGTGCCGCTCGGGCGCCATCGATG
>CAZQVD010000099.1:0-8047 GCA_964596665.1 uncultured Dehalococcoidia bacterium | reverse complement strand
GGTCGATGGTCGTCTGGCCATTGGCGGCGCGCGTTGGCGCGCTCGGTATCGCGGTAATCGGTGCCATCGTGACGGGGAGTGCCATCGGCTCGGTGACGGGCGGCGTGGAGAGCGCGTCCGCTGGCTCCGGCAACTTCCTGGCCCGTGTGGGCGACCTGTTTCCGCTGGGCTTCGCGTTCAGCGCAGGGATGGTGTCGTCGGTGAATCCGTGTGGCTTCGCGATGCTGCCCGCCTACCTCGGTCTGTACCTCGGTGACAGCGACGTGGATGCACGCCCGAGCTTTGGGGCGCGGCTGCAGCGGTCGGTGTTGGTTGGCACGACGATGACTGCGGGATTCGTCCTGATGTTCGCCCTGGTGGGCGTGCCCATAGGCCTGGGCGCGCGTGGGATCGTCGACTTTTTCCCATGGGTCGGGCTGTCGATCGGCGTGCTGCTTGCAGTGGTCGGTGCCTACCTGCTCGCTGGTGGCAATCTCTATAACAATCTCGCCATGCGCTTGTCGAGCAAGCTGGGCAACTCAGGAAGCAGTGGGGTTCGCGGGTACTTCACCTTCGGCCTCGGCTATGGAACGGCGTCTCTGTCGTGCACGCTGCCAATCTTCCTCGCGGTGATCGGCGGCACGCTCACGGCGGATACCTTCCTCGATTCAATGATGCAGTTCTTGCTGTATGGGTTCGGCATGGGCACAGTGATCCTGGCCCTTACCATCGGCATGGCCCTCTTCCGCGGTGCGATGGTGGGAGGACTGCGGAAGATACTCCCGCACGTCGGCATGATTAGCGCGACGATGTTGCTCGTGTCGGGCGGGTTCATCGTCTATTATTGGCTGACCATCGGAGAGTTGTTGGAGCGGATCCAGGCATCCATCTAGCCCGCGGCGCAGCGGCCACACGATGGCCATGCGACGGACCTCATCAAGGACGCATATGAGCCAGGATCAGCGGCAACGCCGCCGGGAAGGGTCACGCCGCGCGCAGGAGGGCCGCGCCAGGCGCCAGGAGGCGCGAAAGCAGCGCAGGCGGCTGACCACCGTGGCCGCGATTTTAGCCGCCGTGGTGGCGGCCGCCGCCGCTGCATTCGTGCTACTGCGTTCGGGAGGGCCCGACCTGGGCTACACCGTCGCCGCGCTGGCCGGCAACCACAATCCCCCGTACGTGTACGACACCGAGATTGAGGTGGACGGGGCGTTCTTGCAGGTCCCGCCAACCTCCGGGAACCACTTACCCTCCCCGAGCCGCCACGGTCACTCGGGTGGGATCCTGGTTCCCGAGCAGGTGGTGCACAACATGGAGCATGGCGCCGTTGTGATCTGGTATCAGCCAGGCGACGATGCACTGGAGACGGAGGTGGCCCAGCTGGCGCGAAGCCTCGGCAACGACTGCCTGGTTGTGGGGCCGTACGCGGCTATGGATTTCGATGTTGCGGCAACGGTGTGGGGTCGAGTGCTGCCGCTGACGGCGTTCGATGCAGCG
Organism: uncultured Dehalococcoidia bacterium; assembly: GCA_964596665.1. GTDB lineage: Bacteria > Chloroflexota > Dehalococcoidia > Lucifugimonadales > Australimonadaceae > CAZQVD01. The sequence goes on along the minus strand of CAZQVD010000099.1, from coordinate 6,574 downwards.
CCGCTGGTCGAATTCGTGGATGCATATCGTGGCGAGACCGGGCCGGAGGCAGGGCTCTGCCGGGGTCAGCCGTAGCGGCGCTGCGGATCGTCGGAATCTCGCGAAATGTTTCTTGGCACTTGGCGAGTGGTCTGATAGCGTATGAGCCGAGATGAGTAGGAACGCTCCGCCGATGACGGAACGCACACACCCGAGCGAAACGCTCTTCCCTTCGGGGAAGGGCGTTTTTTTGGCCCGCTAACACCAAGAATCAAGCGCTCGGCCGGCAGTGGCACTAGCGCGAGCGGGCGATGCGAACAAAACCGTAAAGAGTGAGTGAAAGCAAGGAGTGATAGGTGAGATTATCGAATTTCGTGCCCCAGTTGTTGATGCCCCGTGAGGACCGATTCTTCGGTCTGCTGCGCAGCAGCACTCGGAATCTACACGAGACAACGACCGCATTGGTGGATTTCCTCGAGAACTATGACCAGGCGGAGGAGAAGGCGGCCGAGATCAAGCGCCTGGAGGAAGTGGGGGACCACCTGATCCACCAGATCATGATGAACCTGCACCGGACGTTCGTGACGCCGTTCGATCGAGAGGACATTGCACAGCTCGGTGAGCGGCTCGACGACGTGGTGGATAGCGCGGAAGAAGTCGCGCGCACGATGGTCGAATACGGCGTGAAGCAGCCGACTCACAGGGCGATCGAGCTCGGGCGCATCATTGACCAATGCGGTGCGGTGCTGGAGCAGGCTGGAGAGATGCTGAAGGCCCGTGGCGGGAAGCTGCGGGATCTGTTGCCGCTGACGGTGGAGCTGAACCGTCTGGAGAATGAGGCGGACCAGGTAGCATCGAAGGCGGTCGGCGAGCTGTTCGCGAACGAGACGGACCCGATCGAGGTCATCAAGTGGCGCGAGATTTACTCGATGCTCGAGTCGGCGACGGACCGGTCGGAGGACGCGGCCAATGTGATCGAGGCGGTGGTGCTGAAGCATGCTTGAGGTCAGCCTGCTCGCAGCGAGCATCGGCTTGGCGCTCGCCTATGCTTACGCGAACGGAATGAACGATGCGGCGAACGCGATCGCGACTGCCGTGTCGACCCGTGCGCTCACACCGCTGGCTGCGGTGATTATGGGCGGGACGCTGAACGCCGTCGGTGCTCTCGCCGGTACCGCAGTGGCCAAAACCATCGGCAAGGGGATCATCGACCCGTCGGACATGACCCAATACGCGGTCATCTCGGCGATTGCGGCATCGGTGATCTGGGTGTTCTTCGCAACGAGACTGGGGCTGCCGGTCAGCGTCAGTCATTCGCTGATCGCTGGCGTCGTTGGAGCGGGAGGCGCCGTGGCCGGCTTCGGAAGCCTGAACACCACGGTGCTGACCAAAGTGCTGCTGGCACTCGCACTCTCTCCGGTGCTGGGATTCGTCGGCGGGTTCATGTTCATGATTCTGTTGTATTGGATGTTGCGCAGACGGGCGCCGGCATCAGTGAACCGTGCTGGGCGCTGGCTGCAGATCGGGTCGGCGGCTTTCCTGTCGTATAGCCACGGCCGCAACGATGGCCAGAACGCCATGGGCATCATTGCCCTGGCGTGGGCCGTGTACTACGTAAGGCCGCTGGAGATCGAATTCTGGATGATCGGCGTTTCGGCGCTGGCTATCGGACTCGGCACGTCCCTCGGCGGATTTCGTGTGATACGTACTCTGGGGATGCGGGTGACCCGGCTCGAGCCTATCAACGGGTTCGCCGCGAATCTGACGGCGGCAAGCGTGATCGAGGCGGCGTCGTCCATCGGGCTGCCGGTGAGCACGACACACACGTCGAGCTCCACGATCATGGGCGTCGGTGCAACGCGGCGCTTCTCGGCAGTGCGTTGGGGAGTTACGCGCAGCATCGCATTGGCGTGGCTGGTCACCTACCCGGTCTGTCTCGTGCTGGGGTGGACCATCTCGAGGATATTCGTGATCTTCACGTAGCCCTGTCTCAGCGGGGCCTCTCGGTCAAAGCTACACCCAACTCGCTGAGCATCGTGTAGATCCGCTGCTCGATTTCGTTCCGGATTCTGCGCACTACGTCGATAGGCTGGCCCGCTGGGTCGTCCAATCCCCAATCCTCGGATGGGATGAACACGGCTGGGCAGGACTCATCGATGGCACAGCCCATGGTGTAAATGCGATCCGCGCCGTCCACCATCGCTTGGTCGACCACCTGGGGCCGCTTGCGGGAGATGTCGATGCCACGCTCGGCCATGGCGCGGACCACCACGGGGTTGAGCGCGCCACTCGGCATTGTCCCAGCCGACGCGGCCCGAAGGGCTCCGCCGCTCAGGACGTCGGCGAACGCCTCGGCCATCTGACTGCGGCCTGCGTTGTGCACGCAGACGAAAAGGATGCTGGTCACCTACCGATCTCCTCTGCTTCGATGGCAGGCGTGCCGGCGTCCGGCTGGTCCTCCCGTAGGAGGCGATAGCAGGCGGCCGCCAGCGCCATGCCGGCTACGGGTGCAACCCAGTAGAGCCAGAGGTTCGAGAATTCGAGCATCGCGAGTGCCGGACCGAAGGATCGAGCTGGGTTCATGGAGGCGCCGGAGATAGGTCCGGCGAAGATGGCCATCATGCCCACGGTTGCACCGATGGTGATCGCGGCCCCCTGCCCTTCGGCGCGAACGTCGGTGGCGACGGCCATGATGACGAACATGAGGAAGAACGACAGGATCATCTCAAGACCGAGCGTCTGCACGGTGCTACCGGCAGGCGTTGTCAAGCCCAGATCGCCCGTGGTCCCGAACATCCAGCGCAGCGAGAGGCTCGCCGCTGTGGCGCCGGCGATCTGCGCCAGCCAGTACGGCGGCACGTTGCGCCACGGGAAGTGGCGGACGAGGGCGAACCCGAGCGTGACAGCCGGGTTGATGTGCGCACCGGAGATGTGGCCGATGGAGTAGATCATGACGGCAACGGCGAGGCCGAAGGTGAAGCCGACGCCCAGATGCGTGACGATGCCGCCGGACACGCTGTCTATGACGATGGCGCCGGTGCCGGCAAAGACGAGGCCGAAAGTGCCGATGAACTCTGAGGTGGTGCGGCGAAGCATTCAGGACACCGTGATCACGTTGATCAGGGCATTCTACCGGAGCCCGAGCTGGTGCGCGGTGGCCGTGCACCGGACCACCGAGGCCATCACGCCATACCATCGTGATAAGTGCGAGCGGTGACAGGGATGCGGACCTCCCCCTAATTCGACTTGGGGCGCGCCTGCGAAGGAAACTTGGTGCCCTAGGACTCCACCATGGGCTGCGCGACGATCCAGAGGCTGCTCTTGGTGTAGCCCACCATGAGCGCCAGCATGGGGTACTGGCTGCGAACTGCCGCAGTGCTGCCGGCAAACGTTCGTCCCGCGATCGTGTGGGCCACGTAGACGGCGACGACGTGGCCGATGACGATCGCGGCGATGCTGGTCGTCCAGGCAAGGCGGGCGTCGATGATTGAGACGTCAACGCCGGTGTCCGCGGTGCCGAACAGGTCCCAGCCACGGCCCAACGGGTCGGAGATTAAGGCGATGAGCCGCTGGCCCTGGATCAGCAGGAAGCTCAGGAAATGCGCGACGTGGTAGGCGATGGCGATGGGCACCAGCGAGAGGGCGAACAGCCGCACCAGCTCGATGACGCCCACGTTGGAGTGCGATGCAACGGCCATCAGCTTGGCCGTGAAGGCGAAGACGGCTCGGAACGCAACGGGGGCGATGATCAGCCCTGCCGTGGTGACGGCGGTGAACGCATTGGCTCCGAAGAAGATGACCCAGCCTTGGGTGGTGAAGAGGATGCGGATCCAAGCTGACGTCTCCGTGAAGCCATCGAAGGTGACCGTGGAGAGCATGAGCACCAGCATCACGGCGTGTGACGCGCTCAAGCCCCTCGCGGCGAGTAAGCCCGCGCCCCACGGGCGCAGGTTCCACTCGCGTTCGCTTGCCTCGGCGTACAGCTCGTAGTCGTCGACGGCCCACACCCCAACCGCATCCCTAGCTCGAACCTCGGTGGGGGCGAACGCGGCGAGGAAACCGAAGGCGATGGTGAACGCCTCGCCATTGCGTAGCCAGACGTCGCGCCCGTACAGGAACATGCCCGCGAAGGTGATGAGCGAGTAAATCAGGGCGAGGATTGCGATGTTGAACGGGTCGCTCGAGCGGGTGTAAACAACCTCGACCCAGGCAAACCCGAGGAAGAGCGCGACCGCCGGCCACGCGGCGAGCCATTGGGGATAGGGCTCGTACCGTGAAAGCTGCCCTCCACTAACCCTGGCGAAGATGCTGTCGGCCCAGCCGTAGAGTATCTTCCATGGATTGACGAGCGCCCAGATGTTGGCCACGAAGGCGCTGAAGTACGCTAAACCAACCCAAAAGAAGATCCAAGTCATGGCCGGAACGAGGTTGTGGTTGGGGTCGGCCGTTCCGAAGAGCCCAGCGGCGATGTAGACCGAGAAAACCACGACCGAAGCTGCTTTTGTGAGGCCCAGAGGGATGGTGTGCACGAGCCATCTCGCGGGGCGCAATCGCAGCAGGTTGAATCGCGGGTAGGCCTCACCCGCCCCGCCTCGCACGAAAAAGCCTGCGATGACGAAGGAGAGTCCGACCGCCGCCCCAGCTCCGCCTACGTACAGACCGAGCGGCACAGGGAGATCGTAGCGATCGCCGAAGCCATGGGCGAAGGCGATGCCCGGCGCAAGCACGGCCACTGCCAGCGCGATGAACGCGCCCGACAGGAACGAGCGTCTCATGGATGGGCCACCTCGCCTAGCGCGGCTGCACTTCAAGGGTGCCGATGGTGAACTCCTCGGCCCCGTGCGCATGGCCGTGCTCGTCGTCGAGGGCCGCCACGTGCAATTCCAACGCAAATCGGCCGGTAGCATGCGTTACGAGCGTGAACGTATCGGCCTCGCCGCCGTGCAGGTGCCATACGAGGTTATAGCCGTGCAAGTGGAGCTCAGCGCCTTCGTCCACGGTGATGTTAAGAATGAGGGTGTCACCCTGGCTGGCTTGCAGTGTCGAGGCTCCCTGGATGGTTCGCTCGAGCACCTCGACATCCAACGTCAGCTCTTCGGGATCGCCCCAGCTCTGCAAGCTGCGAGGGTAAGCAGCAACGCGAGGGCGGTTAGTACCATTGTTAGCTTCACGGTTGCTCCGCGGTCCCTAGGCGAGCCGGTCGCTGCGTTGTGGCTATACTCTGGGACCAACCGGCAGGGGAGATACACATGATGGCCCAGCGATTCTGGCTGTTCAAGTCCGAGCCCAACGCCTATTCGTTCGACGATCTAGTTCGCGACGGCACGGCGGAGTGGGACGGCGTCCGAAATTTCCAGGTGCGCAATTGGCTGCGCGACGAGATCAAGACGGGCGACGGGGTGCTCTTCTACCACAGTAGCGCGAAGGTGATCGGAGTGGTGGGCACGGCGACGGTGGTGCGCGACGGATATCCCGACAACACGGCGTGGGATCCGGGATCGGACCACCCGGACCCGAAGAGCACGCCTGACAAGCCGGTGTGGTTCATGGTGGATATCGAGGCGGTGACCAAGTTCGGCGGCACGGTGACACCCGACGAGATGCGAGCGGTGCCGGAGCTCGGCGAAATGATGGTGTTGAAGCGCGGTATGCGGTTCTCGATCATGCCGGTGTCGGCTGGGGAATTCGCGATTGTGGACGCGATGGGCAAGGCCAAGTAGCAGGGTGTGACCCTGCGCCCATCCACTGCCGCTCCGAGATGGGGGCGCAATGCTTCCACCCTTCCGCCCGCGGCATGTTTCGCTTCGAGGGGGGCGCACGGAGCGGCGACAGCCGAAACGGTTTAGTCCGGAGCCGTAGCGAAGCGCAGGCGCACAATTAGGCGAACGCGGGCATGACCTCGGACGCGAAGCGCTCCATCATGGTGCGGTCGAAGGGGCGCGGGGTAGTCAGGATGAAGTGGGTGACCCCAGCGCCGGTCCAGCGCCCCACCTGCTCCTTCACGTCCTCAATGCTCCCCCACAACACACTGTCCCGCACCTGCGACTCGAGGTCAGGATACTTTTCAGACAGGGAGTGGGACGCGCCGTCGAGGTAAATCGCGGTCAGACGCTCGATGTAGGCGTCCACGTCCGGCTTGTCGTCGCTGAGGCGGAGCTGCAGCTGCACGGAGTAGCGCAGCTCAGCGGGGTCGCGGCCAGTCTCAGCGCAAATCGTCTGGAACTTCACAATGTTCGCGCGAACCTCCTCAAGGGAGGTGATTTGGTTGTAGTCGGTGGCATGCTTTGCGGCCACGCGCATGCTGCGCTCGCCGAGCCCCCCAACGATGATCGGCGGGTGCGGCTGCTGCACCGGTTTCGGCATCATGGGAGCCTCGTCGATAGAGTAGTACTTACCGTGGAACGACGCCGGCTCCTCCGTCCAAAGCGCTCGGATCACCGACAACGCTTCGTCGAGCCGGTCGAGGCGCTCGCCAAACTTCGGGTACGTGATGCCGTGCACTGCGTGCTCGCGCGGTATGTTGCCGCTGCCGATGCCCAACTCGGCTCGCCCGCCTGAGGCATGGTCGATGGTGTTGATCATCTTGGCTGTGATG
>CAZQVD010000098.1:0-8099 GCA_964596665.1 uncultured Dehalococcoidia bacterium | reverse complement strand
CGCTGTTGGCGGGCCTTACCTCGGCGCTTGTCGGGAAGCTTGCCGACAAGCAGGGGCCGCGCCTGCTCATGACCGTCGGCGTTGCGCTGTACGGACTCGCGTACCTCGGCATGACGCTGATCACCCAGGTGTGGCACCTGTATCTCGCCTACATCGTGTCCAGGGTCGCCGCGCTGCACCTGATGGCGGGCGTTGTTCCGCGAACCGCCGCGGTGAACTGGTTCCGCCGCATGCGGGGACGGGCCCTCGGGTTCCAAACGACGGCGCAGCCGCTGGGCGGCGCGGTGCTGGCCGCGCTCGTGGGCGCGCTGCTGGCGGCTGGGCTCGATTGGCGCACCGTCCTGGCCAGCTTCGGCGCGGTGGCGATGGCGCTGCTCCTCATGCCGATCCTGCTCTTCATCCGGCGCCGACCAGAGGATATGGGACTCCTGCCCGACGGCGATCTGGAGCTATCAGACGAGGATTACGATGATGGCGCAGACGGTTCGGCGCGCGGCCTCCGCGTTTCCGCGGCGCCTGAGATATCGTGGACGCTGCAGCAGGCGCTGCGCACCAAGGCGATCTGGCTGATCGGCTTCGGTATCCTGATCCAAGCGGTGGCCAGCGGTGGCGTGTCTTTCCATATGGCCGCCTACTTCACCGACATCGGACTGGGCGCCGGATTTGCTGCTGCTGCCGCGAGTGCCTTCCTGTTGTCGGGCGCGATGTCCGCGACCGTCTGGGGCTTCCTCACTGAGCGCTACGACGAGCGGATGCTGGTGGTCATCGCTACGATTGTGGCGACGATCCTGACGCTAGCTGCCACGTTCATCACCGAACCGGTCGGGGGCCTGGTCTTCGCCGGGATGTACGGTGCGACGACCAGGGGTGAGACCGCACTTGTCATGATGATGCTGGCGAGCTATTTCGGCCGCGACTCCTTCGGCTCGATCTCCGGGTTCGGGGGCGGGTTCTCGCTCGTGGGACTCGGTTCTGGACCGCTGCTGTTCTCGTGGTTGTTCGACACAAGCGGTAGCGACACCAACATGTTCTTGGTGGCCACCGGGCTGTTGACCGGAGCGGTCGTGATGCTGTCGCTGGCCCGGAAGCCGCGTCCGACTTTCGCCATCGGCTAGCGTATACTCGCTTTCGTGCCTCGCTTGGCCAGTGGGACGCCCCCATGAGCATGATACGAAACCTCGCTCGGCGGAAGCTCCGCAGCACCCTGACCATCGCCGGTATCACCATCGGCATCTGGGCGCTGGTGGTCATGAGTTCCATGGCAAACAAGATCGGCGCGCTGGTCGAGGGCGGTTCCAACTACTACCAAGATAAGATCATCGTCACCGATGCCACGAACGTTGCGGTGGGCTTCGGTTTCACTCCCATGCCGCTGGAGACGGCGGACCGAATCCTGGCGATCCCTGGGGTGAACGTCACCGTGCCTGAGGTCGGCATGCTGCTCGACCCGGAGAACGCCGGGCGAGGTTTCGGCGTGCCGGACCTCGTCTCGGGGGGCGTCGCGAACGCCGACCAGGGCCGTGAGGCGTTCCAGTTTTCGGCATCCAGTGGTCGCCTGCTGACGCCTGCCGACGAGGGGAGGGACGTCCTGGTGCTCGGCGCCGACCTCGCGCGCAAGTTCGGCAAATCGCCAGGGGACACGATGAACGTGCGAGGTCACGACTTCGAGGTCGTTGGCGTGTTGGAGCCGACGCTCACAGCACCCGACACGACGGTGATGCTGCCGCTGCATGCGGCGCAGATGCTGCTGGCGGCGGACCTGCCCGCCATAATCCAGCAGGGCGTCAACCCGCGCGATCTGGCAACGCAGATCGTCGTGTACCCGGATCCGGGGATGGATATAGAGGCGCTGGCCGAGCGGATCGAGGCGGAAGTGGCCCAGACGCAGACGCTCACGGGCTCCGGCTTCGACGAGCGGATCGGATCGGCTACGACGATCTTCAACGCCATCGTTTTGGGCATCGCGGCGATCAGCCTCAGCGTAGGTGGCCTCTCCGTCATCAACACCATGGCCATGAGCGTCGCCGAGCGCACCCGCGAGATCGGTATCAAGCGCGCCATCGGCGCCTCGCAATTCGCGACCGTGCGTGAGCTCGTGGTGGAGGCTGGTGTCATCGGCCTGATTGGCGGCCTGCTCGGTTTGTTGCTCGGCGCCATCGTGGTGATGCTCGCCAATCGTGCTGGCGCGTCCTCCGGAACGATCCTGTTCGATCTCACCGCAGGAACGGCGATTTTCGCGCTGGTGTTCGCGTCGGTGCTCGGCATGCTGGCAGGCCTGATCCCCGCGTGGAGCGCTGCACGGCTCGATCCCGTGCAGGCGCTGCGGTACGAGTAGGCACATCATGGCACTCATCGAAGCACAGGCACTACGAAAGAGTTACCGCATCGGCCGGGGCAACATTGTCGAGGCGCTGCGTGGCGTGGACATCTCGATTGACGCTGGCGAGATGGTCGCCATTATGGGGCCGTCGGGGTGCGGCAAGAGCACGCTCATGCACCTAATCGGCCTACTCCACTCCCCCGACCGTGGCCAGGACCGGGAGCCGCGCATAGTGATCGACGGCCACGACGTCACGAACCTGCCCGATCGTGCACGGACACGGATGCGGGCCGAAACGATGGGATTCGTGTTCCAATCGTTCAATCTGATACCAACGCTCACTGCGCTGGAGAACGTTGGCCTCGCGGCCCGCTACGCTGGCCGCTCACGCTCCGACGCCTCACGGGCCGCAGCAGCAGCGCTCGAGCAGGTCGGACTCGCGGGTCGCGGAGGGCATCGGCCGACGGAGCTTTCGGGCGGCGAGCAGCAGCGTGTCGCGATCGCCCGTGCGCTGATCAACCAGCCGACTCTACTGCTGGCGGACGAGCCGACCGGCAACTTGGATTCGGCCAATGGTGCCGAGATGATGGGCTTGCTGAAGCGGTTCAACAGCGAGCGTGGGCAGACAGTTGTCCTGGTGACCCACGACGCCGAGATCGGGAGCGCGTGCTCGCGCATCTTGCATATGCGTGACGGCGAATTCAGCGACTAGCGCTCCCACCCAGGAACAACACGGCAACAAACGGAGACGAACGATGGCGACGAAGGCCGAGATCAGCACGCTGCAGCAGCAGGTGGCCGATAGCTCCCACATATTGGACCACCAGGGACTCGTGGACTTCCATGGGCACGTGAGCGCCCGCATCCCGGGAACGAATTCGATCCTCATCAAGCCGGTCCTGCGCGCCCACAATCAGATCAAGGCATCGGACATCATCACCGTCGATATGGACGAGTACATGTCCGCGAACACCAGCCAGTGGAACCCCGACCAGCAGAAGGGACGCGTGATCGACGCGCCCGTTCCCCCACGCGAGACGATGCTCCACGTCTGCGCCTACCAACACAGGTCGGACGTGCACTCGGTCGTGCACACACATCAGCTCGTCGCCACGGCCATCGGCGCGGGAGGGCAATCGCACCGCCATCATGCAGGTGATCGCGGCGATCGTGGGCACGCCCAAGGCGCTGGATCCGGAGTACGTCGCCAGCTTCGCGGCCGACTGGAACCGCCGCGCGCCCCACGCCTACGAGTACTTCCGCTCGCTGGTGCCTTCGCTCAACGGCGGCTAATTCCGGCGGGCGACCGTGCCGCCGCCGGGGTACTCGATTGTGCGAGCACGCAACCAATCGCCGAGCGCCTCTTCCCAGTCGCTTCCTGCCGGAAGGGACACGTTGCAGCTACGCACGGTGTAGAGCGTAGGGTCATCGACGCCAGGTGGCACCGTGCCGTGGTCGCGCAGCGCTTTCGCCGCTGCGATTAGCTTGCGCCGGACGCGGATGATGGCTGCGTCGCTGGTGCCGAGGTGCTCGGCGGTGCGATCCATGATTGGGCCCATGCTCCAGATTACGGCCGCGTCCTGAAGCCGGACAGCGGGGATGCCCGTGAAATTCTTTTTCTTGGCTTCCAGGTCCATGAGGAAATCGGTGTCGGGCCCGGCCACGGACCACCAGTCGGCAAAGTACTTTCCCTGCTGCTCCGGCTTCATCGGCCCCATGCCGTCCACCAGCGTGCCAGGCTCTTCGGGCAGTGCCATGGACGGGTAACGCGAGCCCGGCACCGGCTTCGACGGATGCCACTCGACCCCCATGTGCAGCGTATGCTCGTCGTCGATGGGCACGTAGATGGAAAGAGGTACGCGGTCGGTGCCGCCAGGGAACATGCCGTAGGACGGGAATAGGAAATGAGTGGTCCGCCAGTACGTTTTCCCGTCGGGCTCCAGGCGCTGAGCGGCGTAGGTCATGCCGAAGTCGGCGTCGCGCAGGTGGAACTTGGCAGATAGGCTCGTGTGGTACGCGCCGTACTTCGCCGGGGCGTCCTTAGCGAGCCGGGCGTGCAGGAAGTAGATGTGGGTGGAGTCCATCTCTCCTTCCAGTGCCTGCATCCAGTTGTTCTCGTAGACAGCCTTGCGGTAATGCCTGCGCTGCTCCTCCGGCACCAGCCCCCACTCGAACTGCGGCACGCCCGGCGGGTCATTCTGACGGGGACCCATGTAGATCCACGTGAGTCCACCGAAGTCGGCTCCCTTGTACGCGGTGATCTTGACCTTGGTTTTGAAGTTGCTCGCTGCCGGCTCGTTCGGCATGTCGACGCAGCTTCCGTTCACGTCGAACTTCCAGCCGTGGTACGCGCACCGTATGCCAGATTCCTCGTTGCGACCGAAGTAGAGGCCGGCGCCGCGGTGCGGGCATCGCGCCTGCGTGAAGGCCGCAACGCCGTTGCTGTCTCGCCACGCGAGCAGGTCTTCGCCCAGCAGGCGCACTCGCTTGGGCTGGCCATCACGCTCCAGTTCCCACGAGTAGGCGGCGGGCAGCCAATACTGGCGCATCAGCGCGCCCATGGGCGTCCCTGCGCCCACGCGGCACAGCAGCTCGGTATCTTCGGCGGATAGCATCAGCGTGCTCCTGTTTGATTGTGCGCTTGACGGCTCCGGACTAGAGCCGTCGGGCGTCGGGTTGGCCGCTCCATATTGTCACCCAGCAGCCGAGGGTGGGTCTAGGAGTGCACCCGGATTAGGCGGGTGGGTAGTCGGGTGCCGATACCAGCTTGCCGTAGTGCCTCCATACGCCGGACGGCTTGCGTGAGGTGGGTGCCACCTCCGGCTTCAGGTGTGGCTGGTCTCCCAAGGTGCGCATGTTCGCGCCGAAGTCCATCGCCTGCTCCCGCGAGATGGACGCGTGGTCTGGGCCGGCGGCACAGTAGGCGTACCAGTTCATCTTGGCCTGCTCCTCCAGGTTGAGCATGGCCATGACTGAATCTTCCATGTCTGCGCCCACGGTCGCGGCACCGTGCCCCTGCAGCAGGACGGCCTCTCGGTCGCCGATCAGCCGGGCGACCTCGGTGCCGTCCTCGTCGCCGAGGATGAGACGAGGGTGGGGGAACACGGGGAGCGGCCCGTTGAACATCTGCATGCCCTCGATGCACATGGGCACGATGTTGGCCTGAAGCACGCTCATGAGCACGGTGAACCGCGGGTGCACGTGTACCACTGAGTTCACCTCGGGGTGGTCGCGCATGATGCACGCGTGCATCTTTACCTCGTTTGGCAAGTTCATCTCGGGGCGGCCAGAGATTTTAAAGCCGTCCATGTTGCAGATGACGAGGTCGTCGGCCTTGAGCATGGAGAGCGCAGGGCCGAGCCCCTTGATGAGGAACTTGTCGGGCTCGTCTGGTATGCGAAAACTCACATGGCCTCGCTCGATTGTCGGTCCATTGGCGAGCCCGATCTCGGCGACGATTTTGTTGGCTTCGACCACGTTGGCCATCACGCTGTCCAGGTCTGGCATTGGGGCCCCCTTGTTTGGCTGTGTGCCTGCGCTTCGCTACGGTTCCGGACTAAAGCGTCGCAGCTCTCGCCGCTTCGGGTTGTTTGACTGGGCGCCTGCGCTTCGCTCCGGCCCCAGATTGAAGCCATCGGGCGGGGCCGGCTTGGTTTGCACTTCTGCGGTCGCTGAGCGGCAGCGAGCGAGTGCAGGGTGTCATCCTGCGCGGCGTTGGTGCCAGTCGGTTGTCTCCTGGTAGGCGTATGCGGCCCTGAGAACGCGGGCGTCCTCGAAGGCCGGGGCGGCGATCTGAAAGCTGAGCGGCAGGCCCTCGTCCGAGAATCCGCATGGTACCGCCACCGCGGGCTGCCTGCTGATGTTGAAGATGCGTGTCGCCCGCAGCAGCGCCTCGCGCACATTGGTCCGCGTGCCGCCGATCTCCATGGTCTCGGCATCCTGCACCGGCGCTGGCGTGGCCACCGTCGGCGTGGCCATCAGGTCGAAGCCGCGCATCGCCTGGCTCATGCGACGCGTGAACAACACTCGCGCGCGCAGGCTCTGCATGTACGTCTCGGCAGAGATGAACATGCCGCTCTCGATGCGCCGCCGGATCGCCTGATCCAGGCGGTCCCCCTGCTTGCGGGCGAGCGCGCCGTACAGCGACGCGGCCTCCGCCGACGTGATTCCGATAGCGATCGGCGGCACCCACTCCAGCTCGGGAAACGATATCTCCTCGACCGAGGCGCCCAGCTCCTCGAACAGCGCCATGGCCTTGCGGAACGCGGCCTCTACCTCAGGGTCCATGACGTCCCACACGTATTCCTTTGGCACGGCGATCCGCATGCCGCGAACTCCCCCGCGGATGCCTTCGGTGTAGTCGACCCGCTCGCATCGAGCTGACGCGGGATCCTCGGCATCGTGGCCCGCGAGCACGTTCAGCGCGATGGCGGCGTCCTCGGCGCTGTGGGCCATCGGCCCGACCGTGTCCAGCGTTCGTGAGAGCGGAGTGACACCGAAGCGGCTCGTCAAACCGAAGGTCGGCTTCATCCCGGTGAGCCCGCACAGCGCAGATGGGATGCGGATCGAGCCGCCAGTGTCGGTCCCGAGCGCGAGGGGCGCGAAGCCCGCCGCCACGGCCGCACCGGAGCCCGCGCTGGAGCCGCCGGGCATCCGGTCCAGTTTCCATGGGTTGTTGGGCATGCCGTAGTGGGCGTTGCGGCCCGTTGGGTCGAACGCGAACTCGCAGGTGCCCGTTTTGCCTATGGGGTACGCGCCCGCCACGCGCAATCGCGCAACCGCCGCCGAGTCGCGGTCCGGCACGAAATCGGCGTAGACCTCCGAGCCGGATGTGGTGCGAACGTCCTTGGTCCAGTAGATGTCCTTCACGCCGATGGGGATGCCGTGCAACGGGCCGCGGTACGTGCCTGAAGCGATCTCCGCTTCGGCGGCTTTGGCGGAAGTGAGCGCTTCATCTTGCATGCGGGTCACGAATGCGCCCACGTTGGGCTCCAGAGCGTCGGCCCGAGCGATGAATGCGTCGGCTACTTCAACAGGCGAAACCTCACGGCTCGCGATGCGCCCAGCAAGCTCGGCGACGCTCTGATCTGCGAGCTCGCTCATGCTTTGCTCCCTTCGCCGTTGGACACTGCGTCCTCCATGCTGACGGACGACGTGTCGATATCCTCCACGGGGGCGAGCCGCCGAAGCAACGCGTGCACCTCACCGTGCAACGTGCTCATGTGCGCGGCGCCGGCCTGGATGCCGATCTGGGCTGCCCACACGGCGAACGATTCATCGGTTAGATCGGGTGGAGTTTGTCGCGCCACGAGGCCTCCTTGGGGTTCGCTGTCATACATGATCAAACGGGCAGGATCCGACGGGCGCGAGTATACGGGGCGCTTCGCCGCGGCTCAACGGCGAGCTACCGCACGCGTAGACGTCGGCAGATGCGATCTTCCGCCAGCCGACCACGGCCACGCTGTGGGCGATGACGATGGCCTGCGCGAGTCCCAGACGCTGGCGCATGCCGCGGGAGAAGTTGACCACTTTCCGATGCGCACCTGACGTGAGGCCCACGTGCTCCAGCACCTCGCTGAGCCTCTGCCGTGCCTCCGCCCCGCTCATGCCCGCGAGTGGACCCCCGAACTCGGTGGGTCGGCCCCCCGACATCTAGCTCTCGTCGACCGGTGGTTCCTGTCGGCCGAAGAACAGGTATGCGATGGGCCCGATCGTGACAAACAAGAGCACCACCGCCCAGACGATCTTGTTGCCGCCCACGACCCCCGAGGCGGGCCGG
>CAZQVD010000097.1:0-8174 GCA_964596665.1 uncultured Dehalococcoidia bacterium | reverse complement strand
TCGTAGAGGCCCTACCGGCCCCCGCGGGTGCAACCGGCGACCGTGGCTGGCGTATAGAATGGCCCCTCATGGCACCACCAGACTATGGCCCTCAGTCCCGGCACTCGCCTCGGGCACGACGTGACCGCCCTCATTGGCGATGGGCCCCCGACGCAACCGTGACTATGGCTGGCGGGCCGCCCGCTACCCTCGCCCACGTGGACGTCGCCTCGGGTAGAACGCATCCCCTCGACCAGCACCTGATTGAAGTGGGCGCGCTAGCGCAAGGTTTCACCGAGGCCTTCGGTGCCGGTCCCTGGGGTTTGGTGGCTGGACTCGTCCATGACCTGGGTAAGTCGTCAAGTCAATTTCAGCGGCGGCTACAGGGCGCCTTAGAAGCGGTGGATCATTCCACGGCGGGTGCCCAATGGCTCTTCAAACACTTCGGGCCTGAGGGCCGCCTGCTGGCCTATGCCGTGGCAGGCCACCACGCCGGGCTGCCAAACGGCACGGACGAGACGCAACGGTCGCTTACCGCCAGGCTGGACAAGGTGGTACCGACGTGGGACTTGGAACTGCTGACGGCACTCGACGCGCCCGAGGCGCTGGGCGCCTTCCCTATCCGCGTGGCGAACGGGCAACGCCGCGAATTTCAGGTCGGTTTCCTGATTCGTATGGCCTTTTCCTGCCTCGTCGACGCCGACTTCTTGGATACGGAGCGTTTCTTCACTCCCGCGCTAGGTCACCAGCGTGGTGGCTACCCCTCATTGACGGACCTGCGTGGGCGGTTGTACGCTCACCTCACAGCGTTGGCGGCCGGTGCTCAACCCTCGTCCGTCAATATGGCCCGCGCGGAAGTGCTCGCCGCATGCCGTGGCGGTGCCTCACTGCCGCCAGGTCTGTTTTCTCTGACGGTGCCGACCGGGGGGGGCAAGACGTTGGCCTCCCTGGCCTTCGCATTAGATCACGCGCAGGCCCATGGGCTGCGCCGCGTCATCTATGCCATTCCCTACACCAGCATTATCGAGCAGACAGCGACGGTGTTTCGGGGGGCGCTGGGCGATGACGCCGTCGTGGAACACCACAGCAACTTCGACCCTGCCGCCGGTACTCCCGGAAACGATCCGCTCGACTCGTCCGACGACAGCACACGGCCAGATGTGCGGCGGGTACGTCTGGCTTCGGAAAACTGGGATGCGCCGGTCGTCGTGACCACCAACGTCCAGTTCTTCGAGAGCCTCTTTCACAACCGTCCCTCCCGCTGCCGCCGCCTCCACAATATTGCCCGTAGTGTCGTGATCCTCGACGAGGCGCAGACGCTGCCACCGGACTATCTGTTGCCGTGCTTGGAGGCGCTGCGCGAGCTGGCCCTCAACTATGGCGTGTCCATCGTGTTGTGTACCGCCACGCAACCCGTCCTCAGTCGCCGCGAGGGATTCTCCGCCGGGCTCGCGGGGGTGCGGGAACTGATGCCGGACCCAGCCCGGCTGGCTCAAAGACTGGTACGCGTGACGCTGCACCAGGAGGACGTTCTTGACGACGGGGTGCTGGCCGCCCGTATCGCCGCCGAGCCGCGGGTCCTGTGTATCGTCAACACGCGGCGGCACGCCGCGCGTCTCTTTGGCGCCGTGCGCGGCCAGGAGGGCGCCTTTCACTTGAGCGCCAACATGTGCCCCGCCCACCGCGCAGCGCAGCTCGTGACCATCCGCGGGCGGCTGGACAACAAACAACCCTGCCGGGTGGTCAGTACGCAGTTGATCGAGGCGGGCGTAGACGTGGACTTTCCCGTCGTGTATCGGGCTGCGGCCGGTACCGACTCGCTGGCTCAGGCTGCGGGTCGCTGCAACCGGGAGGGGAGCTTGTCCAGCGGCCATGTACACGTATTCGACGTGGAGCGGGCGGATCTGCCGCCGGGCCTGCTCCGTCAGTCGGCCGAGGAAGGCCGGACTGTGCTGCGTCGGCATGGGACCCAGGCCCTGGCGCCGCGGGCTATCGAGGAGTACTTCAAGGCGCTCTACTGGCGCCGCGGCGAGCAGCTGGACCGCCACAACATTCTGCGAGACTTCACTGAAGGGGCCGGTCGAGGCAACTTTGCGTTTCGTGACGTGGCGGAGCGCTTCCAGTTGATCCAGCAGCTAGGCGAACCGGTGATCATTCGGTGGGACGACAACGCCTGCCGCTTGGTAGCGCAGTTGGCGGACACGGAGACTCCCCGTGGGCTGCTGCGCCGCCTCCAGCGCTACACGGTCAACGTCCCATCCCAGGCGCTGGCCCAGCTCGATGTCGCCGGCGCGCTCACGGTATACCAGGAGCACTACCGCGTCCTCACCAAGAATATGCATTACTGTGACGACGTAGGTTTGAGGCCCGACGTGCCGGCAGACCCGGCTGACCTGGTGGTCTGACCCGCCGCCACCAGCAGAGGAGAGTGTCATGCACCAACGCATCCGTCTCAAGGTCTGGGGAGATTTCGCATGCTTCACGCGACCGGAGATGAAGGTGGAGCGCGTCAGCTATGATGTGATGACGCCCTCCGCAGCCCGGGGCGTATTGGAGGCGATCTACTGGAAACCCGCCTTCCGCTGGGTGATCGAACGCATCTACGTGCTCACGCCCATCCGCTTCGATTCGGTGCGGCGCAACGAGGTGGACAGCAAGCTGCCTCTAACAACGGTGACGCGCGCCATGGAAGACGGCAGCAGCGCCGTGGAGTTGTTCGTCGAGGATCATCGTCAGCAACGGGCGGCCCTCATCCTGCGGGAAGTGGCCTATGTCATCGAGGCGCACTTCGAGTTCACCGGTGCCGAGGATCGAAACCCGGCCAAGCACCAGAAAATCTTCGAGCGCCGCGCAAGGAAGGGGCAGTGCTTTCATCACCCCTACCTGGGGTGCCGAGAGTTTCCGGCCGACTTCGAACTCGTGCAGGAGCCCCCCGTCTCCGCCCTGGCTGGCGAGGGCGAGCGCGACCTGGGCTGGATGCTGCTGGATCTGAACTACGGCGCCGAAATCGAGCCGCGCTTCTTTCGCGCCGTGATGCACGACGGCGTGATCGACGTACCGACCATGAACAGCGCGGAGGGCGCTGGATGATCCTGCAATCCCTGGCCGGCTACTACGACCGGCTCGCTGCTGACCCCCACAGTGGCATCGCCACGCCGGGATACGCTCGGCAGAACGTCGCCTTCGCCATCGTTCTGTCCTGCGATGGCGAGTTGATCGACGTGCAAGACCTGCGCGAACCGCGAGGCACTACGATGGTGCGCCGAGCGCTGCTGCTGCCGACCTACGAGGCGGCGGAAAAGCGGACCTCTGGCATCGCATCATTCTTTCTATGGGACAAGACGGCCTATGTGCTCGGCGCCGCCGATGAATCGAAGGTCGAACCGGGGAGACTCGACAAGTACCGGCGCCGCAATCGGGAGACGTTCGAGAACTTTCGTGAATTTCAGCACAGAGTGGGGGAGCACTTAGAGGATCCCGCTGTCCACGCGGTCCTGCGTTTCCTGGATGCGTGGCCTGCCGAACCGGTGCCGTCACATCCTCTGGTAGCACAGGCCTGGGCGGAGATGGCGGGCGAGAACGTCGTCTTTCGCTTGGACGGGGAGCTTAGCTTCGTTCATCAGCTGTCCAACGTGCGTCGGGCCTGGACCCAGCACATCGAGGCACTCGCGCAGTCGGAACAGGTGTTCTGTCTGGTCACGGGGCAGCGCCAACAGGTTGCTCGTCTGCACCGAACGATCAAGGGGGTGCGAGGCGCGCAGTCCAGCGGAGCCGCGCTGTCTTCGTTCAACAAACCGGCCTCGTGGTCCTACGGGAAGGAGCAGAATCATAACGCTCCGGTGGGGCAGCCGGCCGCGTTCGCCTACACGACGGCTCTGAATCATCTGCTCGCACGGGACAGCGGCCGGCGCCTACAGATCGGCGATGCAACCACCGTGTTCTGGACCGAGCGCGCATCTCCAGCCGAGAACTTCATGGCCGCGCTCCTGGGGGACGTCCGGCCCCACGACGAGGAGGACACCGAGGCCGAGGACCGAGCGCTAGCGCAGCAAACCCGGTCTGTGCTGCAAGCGGTGCGCGGCGGCCGGCATCCACCCGAACTGGGGGACGCGGGCGTGCCTTTTTACATTCTGGGTCTTGGCGCCAACGCGTCGCGTTTGGTCGTGCGCTTCTGGCACGTCGGCACGGTGGGCGAGCTGGCGGCCAACCTCGGTCAGCACTTCACCGACCTGGAGCTGGAACGCGGGTTCGCCAATGAGCCTGAGTTCCCCGGGATCTGGCGCTTACTGCTCCAGTTGGTGCCGCAGCGCCCCGAACAGAAGCCCCGCAGCGACGACATCCCCTCGCCCCTGGCAGCCGCGTTGATGCGGGCGTTGCTGACTGGATCCGACTACCCCCGGGGGCTCTACAGTGGGGTGCTGAGCCGGCTACGGGCTGACCGCAACGTGACCTATCTGCGTGTGGCGTTGCTCAAGGCGTGCCTGGCACGGCGCGCGCGCAGGGCCAACCAACCGATGGAGGTAACCGTGAGCCTGAACGAACAGAACACCGAGGTGGGGTACCTATTGGGGCGCCTGTTCGCCGTGATGGAAAAGGCCCAGCGCGACGCCCTGGGGGAAAACGTCAACGCCACGATCAAGGACCGGTTCTATGGGGCTGCCTCGGCCACGCCGGGGAGGGTGTTCCCGCACCTCATCAGTAAGGCCCAGCACCACATCGCCAAGGCAGAGTACGGTGCTAATGATGACCGACACCTGGCCGCGATCATGGAACTGATGCCGGTTGAGCAGGGCCGCCCGGCCTTTCCGCCGCACCTGAACAGCACTGAGCAGGGGTTCTTCGCTCTGGGCTACTACCACCAAAGCAACGCCCTGTACCGCAAGCGTGTGGACGCGCCAGCCGATGGGGAGACTGCCGCAACCGCCGACGACATCTGAACCACCACCCACGGTCTATGACGAAGCCCGGAGGCATCACATGAGCGATCCGATCCAGAACCGCTACGAATTCGTCTTCCTGTTTGACGTCCGCAACGGCAACCCCAACGGCGACCCTGACGCGGGCAACCTGCCTCGCATCGACCCAGAGACGGCGAAGGGGATCGTTACGGACGTGTGCCTCAAGCGCAAGGTGCGTAACTACGTCCAGCTCACTCGAGGCAACGAGGCACCATACGAGATTTACGTCAAAGAAAAAGCCATCCTAAACCAACAACACCAGCGGGCCCATGATGCGCTGCCCACGGCACTGGCAAAGGAGGACAAGGTCACCCGGGCCCGTGCCTGGATGTGTCAGAACTTCTACGACGTACGCACCTTTGGCGCGGTCATGAGCCTAAAGGTCAACTGTGGGCAGGTCCGGGGGCCGGTGCAGCTGGCCTTCGCCGAAAGCGAGGACCCCATAGTGCCCCTGGATATTTCCATCACCCGCATGGCGGTGGCGACGGAAAAGGAGGCAAAGGATCAGGGCGGCGACAACCGCACCATGGGGCGAAAGAGCATCGTGCCCTACGGTCTGTATCGCGCCCACGGCTTCATCTCGGCGCACTTGGCCGAGCAGACGGGCTTCACGGAAGACGATCTTAACCTGTTCTGGGACGCCCTGCGGAACATGTTCGACCATGACCGCTCGGCGGCTCGGGGAGAGATGGCGCCGCGGAAGTTGGTGGTGTTCCGGCACGACAGTAAGCTCGGCAACGCTCCGGCTCACAAGCTCTTCGAGCGGGTACAGGTGCAGCGCCGCGATCCCAGCCACCCGCCACGGAGTTTTACCGATTACGAGGTGACGGTGAATAGGAAGGAATTGCCGGAAGGGATTACCGTCGACTGCCAGATCTGAGGTTGCAATGTACACCGAGGAAACGCTGTTGCCTTTATCGGGGCTGCAACACCTGTCGTTCTGCGAGCGACAGTGGGCGCTAATACACCTGGAAGGGCAATGGGCGGAGAACCGGCTCACCGCCGAGGGACGCGCGCTCCATGAGCGCAGTGACAAGGGCGGACGCGAGGCCCGTGGCGATTTAGTCATTAGTCGCAGCCTCCCGCTGCGTAGCTTACGACTGGGGCTTAGCGGTAGGGCGGACGTGGTGGAATGGCACCGCGAGGCAGCACACGAGCGGGGTGCTCGGGGAGCGACTCGCCTTCCGGGCCGCCGGGGCTGGTGGCGACCGGTTCCCGTGGAATACAAGCGGGGCCGACCGAAGCCTCAACGAATGGACCAGGTGCAGCTCTGTGCCCAAGCCGTCTGTTTGGAGGAGATGCTAGGGCTTCACATCGATGCCGGCTCGCTGTTCTACGGTCAGCTGCGCCGGCGCACTCAGGTGGCCCTCGATGACTCTCTACGTCGGGAAACGGAAACCTTGGCGCATCGTATGCATGCCTTGTTCCGCGCAGGGCGCACACCCACGGTCCGCCGTGAGCCCAAGTGTCGTAATTGTTCCTTGTTCGAACAGTGCCGCCCAGACCTGACGGGGGGGGGATCGGTGGCTCAATACCTAGAGCAGTCAGTCTTCGCTCCAGAAGCGGCTGAGGCGCCACATGTTGCAACTGTTGAACACGCTCTACGTAACCAGTGAAGGCGCCTACCTCGCCAAGCAGGGAGAGACGGTAATTGTCCGCCTGGACGGCCAGGTCAAACTGCAGGTGCCAATCCATACACTCGGGGGCATCGTGTGTTTCAGCACCGCCGGTTGTAGTCCGGCCCTGTTGGGTCTCTGCGCGCAACGGGGCGTCGCGCTGTCATTCTTCACCACCAGGGGGCGCTTCCTGGCACGGGTTACAGGTGCCGTCTCCGGCAATGTGTTGCTGCGGCGGGAGCAGTATCGGCGCGCCGACGATGCCAGGTTCGCGGCGGACATTGCGCGCAGCCTAATCGCCGGGAAGATCGCAAACAGTCGCCACGTGCTGCTACGGGCTTTGCGCGATCATCCACAGGCGGAAGGGATGCAGCGCGTGACCCAGGCTGCGGATCGTCTAGCACGCGTCCAGTGCCGCCTAGGGATACCGGCGTCGGTGGATTCCGTGCGCGGCCTGGAGGGCGACGCGGGGCGCAACTACTTCGGGGTGTTCGACCATCTAATCGTTGCCCAGAAGAAGACCTTTTGCTTTGAGCGGCGCAGCCGGCGTCCCCCGATGGATGCGGTGAACGCCTTGCTGTCCTTCCTCTATACGCTACTGCGCCACGACGTGGCGGCTGCGCTGGAAGGCGTGGGGCTGGACCCCGGCGTCGGCTTTCTGCATCGCGACCGCCCCGGTCGACCGGGACTGGCCTTGGACTTGATGGAGGAACTACGGCCCGCAATCGCAGACAGGCTGGCCCTCAATCTGGTCAATCGGAAGCAGGTGGCGGCGCCCGGGTTTACGGTCAGCGAAAGCGGCGGGGTGGCAATGGACGACGCAACCCGAAAGGCAGTGCTCGTAGCGTACCAGAAACGCAAACAGGAGGAGATCCAGCATCCCTTCCTTAAAGAGCGGATCGCGATCGGCATGCTTCCTCATGTGCAGGCTCTCTTGTTGGCGCGTCATCTAAGGGGCGATCTGGATGGGTATCCACCGATGATCTGGCGATGACGGCGTAACGCTTGGCGGAGGAACAGACCTGAGGTGTGACCTGCCATGATGGTGCTCGTGACTTACGATGTAGCGACGGACCGGGAGTCTGGCGCCCGCCGCCTGCGGCGCGTGGCCAAGGTTTGCCGCGACTATGGCCAACGCGTGCAGTACTCGGTATTCGAGTGCCTCGTGGACCCTGCTCAGTGGGTCGCCATGCGCCGGGCGTTGGTGGACGCGATCGATCCAAGTGCGGACAGTCTGCGCTTCTATTTCCTAGGCAGCCGCTGGAAACGTCGGGTTGAGCACATTGGTGCGAAAGCCGGGTATGATCCGCAAGGTCCATTAGTCGTTTGAGCCCCCCCCCCGCGAACCATAACCGCACAGGATTATGCCGGGGGGTTCGCGTCGGACGTAAGACCAACAGGAGCAGTTAGTTGCGACGTATCGGCGAGATCAGGTCATCGATAAAGGCCGACGAGGTATACGGTTCGCGTTTTCGACTCGTAAACCTTTGCGGGATCAGGCACTCTGGTGCCTGCGGTCGCTCCCCGCGGGGGGGCGTGGATTGAAACCTGTGCGTGGTTTACCCAGTAGCCCAAGAGCACCGTCGCTCCCCGCGGGGGGGCGTGGATTGAAACCATCATG